>JBBDXO010000001.1:0-1504 GCA_040902295.1 Candidatus Rokuibacteriota bacterium
GTCCCCGTGCACAAGACCCTGCTCGAGGTGCTGCGCGAGGACCTCGGCCTCACCGGCACCAAGCACGGCTGCGAGCTGGGCGAGTGCGGCACCTGCACGGTCCTGGTGGACGGGCGGCCCGTCCTCTCCTGCCTGGCGCTGCCGGCCGACCTCGAGGGCGCCGCCATCGCGACGGTGGAGGGCATGGCGGACGGCTCCACCCTTCATCCCCTGCAGCAGGCGTTCGCGGAGCTGGGCGCCGCCCAGTGCGGCTACTGCACGCCCGGCATCCTGCTCACGGCCCAGGCGCTGCTGGCGGAGGATGCCACGCCGACCCGCGGCCGCATCAAGGAGGCCCTGGCCGGCAACCTGTGCCGCTGCACCGGGTACACGAAGATCCTCGACGCCGTCGAGCTGGCCGCGCTGCGCATGGCGCACGCATGACGGACAAGGGCGGGTTCTCCGTCGTCGGCCAGCCGCTGCCCAAGATCGACGCCTGGGCCAAGGTGACGGGGCAGACGCGGTACGCGGACGACCTCACGCTGCCGCGCATGGCGTTCGGGCGGCTGCTGCGCAGCCCGCACGCCCACGCGCGCATCACATCCATCGACACCGCGCGGGCGCGCGCCCTGCCGGGCGTCTACGCCGTCATCACCGGCGCCGACCTGCCGCGGGTGAAGTTCGGCATCCTGCCCGTCTCCCAGGACGAGGAGGCCCTGTGCGTGGACAAGGTCCGCATGGTCGGCGACGCGGTGGCCGCGGTGGCGGCGGTGGACGAGGAGACGGCGGAGCAGGCCTGCCGGCTCATCGACGTGCACTACGAGCCGCTGCCCTCGCTGATGTCGATCCAGGAGTCGCTGGCGCATCCGGAAGTCCGGATCCACGAGTACGGTGACGGACCGAACGTCCACAAGAACGTGGCGCTGCAGTTCGGCGACGTCGACGCCTCCTTTGCGGGGGCGCATCTCGTCCGCGAAGACGTCTTCTTCTTCGAGGGCAACACGCACCTGCCCATGGAGCAGCACGCCGCGCTCGCCCAGTGGGGCCCCGACGACAAGCTCACGCTGTGGTCGTCCACCCAGACGCCGCACTACGTGCACCGCCTGCTCGCCAAGATCCTCGACGTGCCGGCCGCGCACATCCGCGTCATCGCCGCCCCCGTGGGCGGCGGCTTCGGCGGCAAGCTCGACCCCTTCGCGCACGAGATCGCGGCGTGCCGGCTGTCGCAGCTCACGGGCCGGCCGGTGAAGATCGCGTGCTCGCGCGAAGAGGTCTTCTACATCCACCGGGGACGCCACCCGGTGCTGATGTGGATCAAGACGGGCTTCACCCGGGACGGCGACATCACCGGGTGCCACCTCAAGACGTGGCTCGACGGCGGCGCCTACGGCTCGTACGGGGTGGCGTCGACCTTCTACACCGGCGTCATCAACCCGGTCACCTACAAGATCCCCGTCTACAAGTTCGAGGGCGCGCGCGTGTTCACCAACAAGCCGCCGTGCGGGCCCAAGCGCGGCCACGGCAC
>JBBDXO010000002.1:0-1474 GCA_040902295.1 Candidatus Rokuibacteriota bacterium
CCGCGCAGGTGTTCCTGGCCTCCGAGCCCCATCCCTATTTCACGATCGGCCCGCTGTCCGTCCGCGGCACGGTGACACCGGCGCTCGGCCCCATGCCCGTGGACATCGTGTTCAGCGTGGTGGTTCCCCCCGGACGCTCCGCCGACATCGCGCAGGACATCTACCTGCTGTGGCCGAGCGCCATCACCGGCGAGCGCGGCGCCGCCGGAGATCCCACGCTCGCGCGCTGGGCGCGGGAGCGCGGGTTCGACGTGGTGGCCGAGGGCCGCGCGCTGCTCACCACCCGCAATCTCTACCGCAGGCCGGGTGATCCCGAGACGACCCCCGAGCCCGGCGGCGCGCCCTTCGTCACCTTCGCGCGGGCGAGCGGCCGCGACGGTCTGCAGGCGGCCGCGACGTATGTGCGCATTCCGTGGACGCCGAAGATGGTGAATCGCACGCTGGAGATGAACCTCAAGCTGACGCTCGACGGTGTCGTCCGGGAGAAGCGGGCGAGCTGGCTGGAGCAGCTGTTCTGGGGACGCCGGCACACGCTGTCGCTCGGCTTCAACAACGTCCGGCAGCGCCCCATGTACCCCGTGTACTTCGAGCATCGCGATCGGGTCATCCGGCTCGCCGACGATCCCTCCGACGTCACGGTGAGGTTCGACACGTCCTCCCGACTCAAGATCAACGAGGTCTTCCCGCCCTCGGCGAGCCGGCGCGTGAGCGAGAGGCGGCAGCCCCGGGAGCTCGTGTCGATGTTCCTCGACCGCTCGGACGGCATCACGCCGCAGGTGCTCACCGTGGAGTTCGGCTATTTCACCGGCCTGCAGTCCTGGGCGCCCGTCCTCATTCCCCTGCTCATCTTCGCCCTCGGCAACGTGGCGGGCGTGCTCATCCGCATCACCGCCGAGCGTATGAGCCGGCGCTACGCCGGGCGCCTGCAATTCCTGCCGCGGGGCAAGAACCGGCAGCCGCGCGAGAGCGGGGTCATCCTCTCCCGCGACACCGTGGCCCGCCTCGTGCCCGGCCGGACGACCTACGACGACGTGCTGAAGCTGTGCGGGCCGGACCCCGAGCAGTGGGAAAGCCTCGACAAGCCCGAGCGCCGCACGCTGATGTACCGGGGCCGGCGCTCGGCCGTGCACGACCACACGATGTTCGGCTGGCTGGCGGCCGTCGGCTCCTGGGACGTCGAGCAGCACGAGCTCGAGGTGGAGCTCGAGCGTGACGTGGTGCGCGAGGTGCAGGCGCGCGTACGCCGCTCGCGCGTCACCACCCCCGACCCCGCCTGACGGCGCCCGCGTCCCCGTTCACGCTCGTGGACGTGCCCTCGCTCCTCACGCTACCGTTCCGACCTGCGGCCGTTCGACCGGCGTTCGAGCGGCGGCGTTCCAGGGGCGACGGGCCGTTCTTGCTCGTGAGTCGGGACGCGGGGTGTCGGTCCGGGGGGAACGTGAACGGGAGCGGCGGGGAGTGAGGGGCGGGGCGG
>JBBDXO010000003.1:0-9688 GCA_040902295.1 Candidatus Rokuibacteriota bacterium
GGATCGATGGCTTCTCGCACGCCTGGCACGACGACGACCCTGATCGTCTCTCCGCGGGGCCAGATCACCCTGCCCAAACTCGTGCGCGCTCGCCTGCGGCTCACTCCCGGCTCGGTCCTGCTGCTGCGGGAGGAGGCCGGCAAGATCGTTCTGGATCCCGCTGCGGTGACCCCAGTCTCGCTCTATGCCGACGAGGAGATCGAGCGTCTGGTCGGGGCGGATCGCGTCAGCCCGCGTGAGCGGGCGGCGCTCCGCGGGCGCTGGGGCTTGAAGGCGGGCGCGCGGCGCCGCGGTCGTGGCTGACCTCCGTGTCTTCCTCGACGCCAACATTCTCTTCACCGCCGCCTACAGCCCGGATGGACTCTCGGTGCTCCTGGTCGAGCTGGGAGCTGCCGGCCGCGTCACGCTCCTGACCTCGCCCCTTGCGATTGTCGAGGCCGAGCGGAATCTCGAGGCGAAGCGACCGGCGGCGCTGCCCACCCTGCGCGGGAACCTTACCGCCGTTCGAGTCGTCAGACAGCCGGCACCGGCCGACGTCGAGCGGCTGACGCCTCCGGAGCTGTCTGCACAGGATCGGCCACTCCTCGCGGCGGCGATCGCCGCCCACGCCACCCACTTCGTGACGGGCGACGTGGCGGACTTCGGACGCTGGATGGATCGGCGCGTCCGGCTGCCGCTCCGGGTCATGACGCCACGGCAGTTCCTCACGGAAGTACACCCATGATCGTCTCCGCCTGCTCCAGCCAGACGCTCATGTCCATCTCGCTGTACATGGTCGTCGCGGTCGTGAGGTCCTCGCGCGATGGCGATGGCTTACGCGGCGCGGACCCGATGCGTACCGCCGCCTCTCGACTCGCATGAAGCGCCGTCTGGCGTCCCGCCGGTCCGCGCCCAACCCAGCGCACACCGTCGGACACGTCGCCCCGCGTCGCCCCGCGTGTCAAGGTCGACGGACAGGCGGCCGCGCTTGCGCGACGCGTGAGGGGGGTGGTAGCGTGACGACCACCCAGGAGGTCCTCGCATGGCTGCCACGCTCACCTCACGACGCATCAAGGTCAACGACGCCACCGACGCGATGGAGCTGTGCTTCGAGCGCGGCTGGACCGACGGCCTTCCCGTTGTTCCCCCCACCGAGCCCGCGGTGCGCGCCATGCTGGAGGCGGCGCGCCTCGATCCCACGGCGCAGGTGGCGTGGATCGCCCACCGCGCCGTGTCCGTCACCGCGGAGAAGGTGGCCATCAACGCCGTCATGGCGGGCTGCCGGCCGGAGTACATGCCGGTGGTGGTGGCGGCGGTGGAGGGCATCGGCGACCCGCGCTGGAGCTACCACGGTCCGGGCACGTCGACGGCGGGCGCGGGCGTGCTCATGATCGTCAACGGCCCCATCGCGCGCGAGCTGGACATCAACGCCGGCGACAATCTCTTCGGGCCCGGCTGGCGCGCCAACGCCACCATCGGGCGCGCCGTGCGCCTGGTGATGCGCAACGTGTGCGGCTCGCGCCCGGGCACGCTCGACCGCGGCACGCTGGGCCACCCCGGCAAGCTGTCGTACGTCATCGCCGAGAACGAGGCGGACAGCCCGTGGACGCCGCTGCACGTGGAGCGGGGCGTGCGTGCCGGGCAGAGCGCGGTGACGGTGATGGCGGCGGAGGCGCCGCACCAGTTCTACAACCAGCTCTCGAGCACGGCGCAGGGGATCCTCACTACCCTCGCCGACGACATGCGCATCTCCGGCAACGTCATGGGCCAGGCGCCCTACGCGATCGTGATCGCGGGCGAGCACATGCAGACCATCGCCCGGGACGGCTGGGGCAAGAAGGAGATCCGGCAGTTCGTGTGGGAGCACACGCAGAACTCCTACGCCCATCTCAAGACGACGCAGCGCATGTCGGGCGAGGTGCAGCCCGGCGACGACACCAAGCTGCGGCCGCTGGTGGCCTCGCCGGACGACATCCTCGTGGTGGCCGCGGGCGGCCGCGCGGGTGCCTTCTCGGCGTACATTCCCGGCTGGGGGAGCGCCAAGTCGTCGCAGGTGGTGACGAAGGAGATCAAGCGCTGACCGCGGCGGCCCGGGGCGCCCTGCCGCGGGAGCGCGCGAGAAGGGGTACAATCCTCGACAGACGCTGTGCACCGAGAGGAGGAGCGACGATGGAGATCCTGGATCCCACCACGGAGGCGGCGACGCAGCAGGCGATCGCGTACGCGCCCCGGCCCCGCTCGCTGGAAGGCAAGCGCGTGGCGCTGATCGAGAACACGAAGTTCAACTCCGACCGGCTCATGCTCAAGATCGGCGACATCCTGAAAGCGGAGTACGGGGTGGCGGAGACGCGCCTGTTCCGCAAGCACAACTCCAGCGTGCCCGCGCACGACGAGATCATCGCGGAGATGAAGAAGACCAGCGACCTCATGGTCGCCGGGGTCGGCGACTGAGGGTCGTGCTCGTCGGGCAGTGTGCTCGACGGAATCCTGCTGGAAAAGCACGGCCTGCCTTCGGCGTCGATCGTCACTGACGTCTTCGAGGTCACCGGGCGCGCCATGGCGGAGCAGTGGGGACAGCCGCACTACAAGTTCCTCTCCATGCCCCATCCCATCGCCAACCTGACGGAGGCGCAGCTCGACCAGCGCGCCCGCGAGATCACGCCCGAGGTGGTGAAGCTGCTCCTGCAGGGTCAGGAATAACGTTTCACCCGCCGTGGTGGGCGCGCAATCGCCACCTGCAAACGATCTGGGGTCCGCTGCTCCGCCGCTGCCCCGTGCGGCGGCGGCGGGAGCGGCTGGAGACGCACGACGGTGATTTCGTCGATCTCGACTGGCTGCAGTCGGCCGCCCCCGCCCACGCGCCCATCCTCCTCGTCCTCCACGGGCTCGAAGGCTCCGCGGGCTCGCATTACGCGCTCGGGCTGCACGCGGCGGCGGCGGAGCGGGGCTGGCGCGCGGTCACCCTCAACTTCCGCTCCTGCAGCGGCGAGCCCAATCGCCTGCCGCGCTTCTATCACTCCGGCGACACCGCCGACCTCGACGACGTGGTGCGCATGATCACCGCCCGCCATCCCGGCGCGCGCGTGGGGGCGGTGGGCGTCTCGCTCGGCGGCAACGTGCTGCTGAAGTGGCTGGGCGAGCAGGGGGAGGCGGCGCCCGCGCAGGTGGTGGGCGCCGTGGGCATCTCGGTGCCCTTCGACCTGCAGGCGTGCGCGCGCGTGCTCGACCGCGGCCTGCCGAAGGCCCTGTACACCTCGAACTTCATGCGGACGCTGCGCCGCAAGGTGCGCGCGAAGGCGAAGGTGTACCCGGGCTTCGTGGACGTGCGGGCCGCCCTGCGCGCCCGCACCTTCGCCGCCTACGACCGCGTCGTCACCGCGCCCCTGCACGGGTTCACCGACGAGTGCGATTACTGGCAGCGCTCGAGCAGCGGCCCCTTTCTCGCCCGCATCCGGCGCCCCGTGCTGCTCATCAACGCCCTCGACGACCCTTTCATCCCGGTCGCCTCCCTGCCCACGGCCGCCGCGCTGCCGCCCGGTGTCCGGACGGAGTTCACCGCGCACGGCGGCCATGCCGGCTTTCTCGAAGGCGCGCTGCCGTGGCGCCCGCGCTCCTGGGCGGAAGCCCGGGCGGTGGACTTTCTCGGGCCGCTGGTCACCGGCGGGGGGCGATAGTGCCGATCAGGGTGTACATGGGCGCCTAGCCTTTCACGCGCCGCCGGGCGCGGGTATGATGACGGCCGTGCACCGGGACGCGTACGGTCTCGATATCAGCAGCGACTCCGCCCCCGCGCGGCAGACGTACGACCGCGCCGTGCGCGCCCTCCTCGGCTGGGAAGCGACCACCCTCGACCTCTTCCGCGAGGCCGCCACCCACGATCCCGGGCTGGCGCTCGCGCACGCCGGCGCCGCCGTGTGCCTGTTTCTCGAGGAGCGCTTCGGCGAGGCGCGCGCGGCCACCGAGACGGCGCGGGCGGCGGTGGCGGGCCGCAGCGCCCGCGAGCAGGGCCACGTGGAGGCGCTCGCGCTGTGGACGAGCGGCAACGTCGTGGAGGCCGAGCGCGCCATGCGCGCGCACCTGGCCGCCTTCCCGCGCGACGTCGTCATCGTGCAGCGCCTGTACATGCTCTGGTTCTGGCAGGGCCGGTTTCCGGACATGCTCGCGCTCACGACGGCCATGGTGCCGCAGTACCCGGCCAATTCCTTCGTGCTCGGCCTGCACGCCTTCGCCCTCGAGGAGGCCGACCGGTGCGGCGAGGCCGCGCGCGCGGCGGAGGCGGCGCTCGCGCTGGACCCCAGCGACGCGTGGGCCGTCCACGCGTTCGCGCACGCGCTGTACGAGTCCGCCGACTTCGACGCGGGCGTCACGCGGCTGCCGCCCGCCATTCATCCGTGCCGCGGTCTCGGCTGGTTCAAGAACCACCTGTACTGGCACCTCGCGCTGCTCAACTTCGCGCGGGGGGAGTACGACCGGGCGGGCGCGATGTCGCGGCGCGTGTTCGAGCGCGCGCCGAGCGCCATCGCGGGCGACCTGCACGATTCCATCTCGCTGCTGTGGCGGCTGGACCTCGCGGGCGCGACCGTGGGCGAGCGGTGGCAGCCCTTCACGGCCATCGCGCGCGAGCGGGTGAACCGGCAGGGGCTGCTCTTCCACGTCGCCCACATCGCGATGGCGCTCGCCGCGGGCGGCGACTGGCCGGCGGCGGAGCGTCACCTGGACATGGTGCGCGCGCGCGTGGCCAAGGACGCCACCGGCCTCACGGGCGACGTGCTCGTGCCCCTCGTGCAGGGGCTGCACGCCTTTGCCGCCGGCGACTACGCGCGCACGGTCGGCCTCATCGAGCCTCTGCGGCCGCGCATCGTCGAGCTGGGCGGCAGCCGCGCGCAGCGCGACGTCTTCCACGACACGCTCTTCGAGGCGGCCTTCCGCGGCGGTGACGCCGAGCGCGCGGCCCGCTTCCTCGCCGAGCGCCTCGCGCGCCGCCCCGACCGCTTCTGGCAGGCGCGCGCCGCTCCGACCCCCCGACCCGGGTGAAGCCCGCCGTGGCCGTGATGGCCAGGGTGCCCGGCGCCATGCCGGTGAAATCCCGGCTGCACGGAGCGCTCACCGCGGAGCGCGCGACGGCCCTCTACCGCTGCGTTCTGCTCGACCGGCTGGACGCGCTGGCGCGCGCCGCGCGGACGCTCGCGGACGGCGCCGCCGACGTCGTGCTCGGGCCCTGTGACGACGGCGGCGACTACCTCGTCGGCGTGCGCGTCTCCCGGCCCGCGCTCTTCGAGGACATCCCGTGGTCGACGGACGCCGTCCTCGCCACCACGCTGGCGCGCGCGCGCACGCTCGGCGCGCGGGTGGTGACGCTGCCGGCCTGGTTCGACGTGGACACGGACGACGACCTCGTCCGTCTGCACACGGCGATGCGGGCCGCGGAGTCACCGCCCGCGCGCACGTTCGCCTTCGTCGAAGCGCCGTACGGATGACCGGCCGCCGCTCACGGCTGCTGGTCGCCCTCGCCGTCGTCGCCTGGTCGGCGTGCGCGGGCCCCGCGACGACGTCGAAGGTGCCGGAGCGGCAGGCGCGCGTCACCTTCCTGCACATCAACGATGCCTACGAGCTGGAGGCGGTGGACGGAGGCCGGCGGGGCGGGATGGCGCGCCTGGCCACCCTCGTCAAGCGCCTGCGCGCCCGGCACCCCGCCGCCGTGTTCACGCACGGCGGTGACGCCATCTCGCCCTCCGTGATGTCCTCGTACCTCAGGGGCGAGCAGATGATCGCCGCCCTCAATGCGATCGGGCTCGACGTGGCCACCATCGGCAACCACGAGTTCGACTTCGGGCCCGCGGTGCTCCGCCAGCGGATGAGCGAATCGAAGTTCACCTGGCTGTCCGCCAACGTCCTCGACCGCGCCACGGGACGGCCGTTCGGGGGGGCGCGCGCGGAGATGCTCGTCACGGCGGGCGGCGTGCGGGTCGGTTTCTTCGGCCTCACGATGACGCAGACGCAGACCTCGTCCAGCCCCGGCGACACCGTGGAGTTCCGGGCCCCGGCGGCGGCCGCGCTCGAGACGAGCCGGCGCCTGCGGGCGGCGGGCGCGCAGCTCGTGGCGGCCGTCACGCACCAGGACATGGCGGCGGACCGCGCGCTGGCGGCGGCCCCCGGCATGGAGGTGGACGTGATCCTCGGCGGCCACGAGCACGAGCCGCTGGTGGCGGAAGAGGGACGGACGCTCATCGTGAAGGCGGGGTCGGACGCGCGCTATCTCGTCCAGGTCGACGTCTGGCTCGATGCCCGCGGCAACCTCGTGGAGCGGTCGTGGACGTTCCACGAGGTGTCGGCCCGCGTGCCGCCCGACGCCGAGGTGGCGTCGCTGGCGCGCCGCTACGAGGTGGGGCTGAGCCGCGAGCTTGACCGCGTGATCGGCCGCACGGCCGTGGCTCTCGAGGCGCGGCAGACGCCGCTGCGCACGCGGGAGAGCAACCTCGGCAACTTCATCGCCGACGCCATGCGGGCGCGCGCGGGCGCCGACGTCGCCCTCGTCAACGGGGGCGGCATCCGGACCGACCGCGTCATTGCGCCCGGCCCGCTGAGCCGGCGCGACGTCCACGGCCTGCTGCCGTTCACCAACGCCGTGGTCACCCTCGAGATGCGCGGCCTCCAGCTCCGCGCGGCCCTCGAGGAGGGGCTCGCCGGCATCGAGCGGGAGGCGGGCGGCTTCCTGCAGGTCTCCGGCCTCCGCGTCGTCCACGACCTCGGACGTCCGCCCGGCCACCGCGTGCGGGAGGTGGCGGTGGGCGGCGCGCCGCTCGACGGACACCGGCTGTACACGGTGGCCACCATCGACTACCTGGCGCGCGGCGGCGACGGCTTCACCGCCTTCCGGCCGGCGCCGCGCCTCGTGAGCGAGACGAGCGGCCCGCAGCTCGCCGACGTCGTCCTCGAGGCCATCCTCGCCCAGGGCACCATCGCCCCCGGGATCGACGGCCGCCTCACCGCCGCGCCACGCTGACGGGCGACCGGCGCGTCCGCGCGCACGCGGCCGCGCGCCGCCTTGACAGCCCCATGACGGTCAAGCACAGTGCAGCGTGCCTTTGGCGACCGCCCACGCCGTCATCAGGAGGAAGGTCATGCGCTCACGCCTGCTCGTCGCGGTCCTCGTCGCGCTGCTCACGCCGCCGCTGCTCGCGCCGCACGCGCGCGCCCAGGACGCGCTCGTCGTGAGCGTGTGGGGGGGCAACTGGAAGAACACGGTGGAGAGCGTGATCGGCAAGCCCTTCACGGCGAAGACGGGCATTGCCGTCGAGTACGAGGTGGGCGGCACCATCGACCGCCTCGCGAAGGCGCGGGTGGCCAAGGGCAACCCGCTCGTGGACCTCAACTTCACCACCACGCACGTGGCGCGCCTGTACATCTCCGACGGGCTCTACGGCAAGCTCGACATGGCCAAGCTGCCCAACACGAAGGAGATCGCGAAGGAAGCCTTCCGCAGCGACTTCCACGTGGGCACCTGGGCCTACGTCTACACGATCGTCTACCGGCCCGATCTCGTCAAAGAGGACATCACGAAGTGGTCGGATCTGTGGAAGCCCTCGCTCAAGGGCAAGATCGCGCTGCCGGACTTCGATCCCTCCCACATCATCACCATCGCCGCCCTGATGGAGGGCGGCAACGAGGTGAACTGGCAGAAGGGTGAGGCGCGGCTCAAGCAGCTCAAGGACTCGGTGGCCGCCTACTACTCCACCGACGCACAGAGCCAGGACCTCATGAAGACGGGGCAGGGGCCGGTGCAGGTGATGCTGTCGGTGAACGCCTACCACCTGCAGGAGCAGGGGATCGCCGTCAAGCTCGTGCAGCCCACGGACTACCCGGGCGTGGTCGGCATCGACACCGTGGCCGTGATGGCGGGCACGAAGAAGGCGGACGCCGCCCACCAGTTCATCAACCTCGCGCTCTCGAAGGAGATCCAGACGGAGCTGGTGAAGGCGCTGCGCGCGGGCCCCGTCAACCCGGGCGCGGTCGTGCCCGCCAACCTCCGGGGCCAGCCCGGTATCTTCCTCAGCGCGGCGGAGTGGAAGCAGCGCGGCTACATCATGGACGACGAGGCGCGCGCGAAGAACCTGCCCGGCTGGCGGGAGTGGTTCACGGCGAACATCGTCCGGAAGTGAAGCTCCTGCTCCTGCCGGCCGTCGTGGTGCTCGCCGTCTTCGCGGCGGCGCTCGCCTCGCTCTTCCGGTGGAGCCTGCTCGAGTTCGTCCCCGGCTCCCTGCAGACGGGGGGCCTCACGCTCGCCAACTTCCGGGGCGTGCTGGCCCCCCAGTACCTCGACGCGGTGTGGGACACGGTGATCCTGAGCGCGCTCACCACCGCGCTCACGCTCGTGCTCGCCTACCCGGTGGCGTACGTGCTCGCGCGCACGCCGTCGCGCCGGCTGCGGTCGGCCCTGCTCGTGCTCACCATCGCGCCCTTCTTCACGGGCGCCATCGTGCGCACCTACGCGTGGGTGCTCGTGCTCGGCAACACCGTGGTGACGTGGCCGGTGCCCATGCTCTTCAACGAGCGCGGCGTGCTGGTGGGGCTCGTGCACTTCTCCATGCCCACCATGATCCTGATCCTCGCCGCCGCCCTCAGCCACATCGATCCCGCCTACGAGCGGGCGGCGGCGAGCCTGGGCGCCCGCCCCTGGCGGGTCTTCCGGCGCGTGACGCTGCCGCTGTCGATGCCCGGCATCGTGTCGGGCGGGCTCATCGTGTTCGCGTGGACGCTGTCCGCCTTTCCCACGCCGGAGCTGCTGGGCGGGGGCCGGGTCAAGATGATCGCCAACGTGGTGAAGGACCTCGGCCTGGACTCCTTCAACTGGCCCGGCGCCGCCGCCTTCGCCATGCTCGCGCTCGCGCTGACCCTGGCCCTGCTCGCGGCCGTGGGCCGGGTGGCGGGAGGCCGCCCGGCGTGATCCTGCTCCTGGTGGTGGCGGCCCTCATGGCCTTCATGACCCTGCCCACCGTGGTGGTGATCGCCGTGTCCTTCAACCCGACGGCGATCCTGTCCTTTCCCCCCGCCGGCTTCTCGCTGCGGTGGTACGAGAACGTCATCACCTATCCCCAGTTCCAGCGGGCGGCGGTGAACAGCCTGCTCGTGACGGGGGGCGCGGTGGCGCTGGCGCTGCCGGTGGGCACGCTGGCGGCGCTGGCCCTCGAGCGCGGCCGGCTGCGCGGGCGCAGCGTGTGGGCGGCCGTGCTGCTGTCGCCGCTCGTCGTGCCCGGCGTGGCGGCGGGGCTGGGTTTCCTGATCCTCGCCGCCTCCCTCGGCCTGCTGCGCAGCCGCAGCGTGCTCATCGCCGCCCACGTGGCGCTCGTGCTGCCCTTCGTCGTGCGCTCGGTGTGGGTGAGCGTGCGCAACCTCGATCCCGCCCTCGAGCGCGCGGCGGCGAGCCTCGGCGCCACGCCGTGGCGCACCTTCCGCCGCGTCACGCTGCCGCTGCTGCGTCCGGGCCTCTTCGCCGCCCTGCTCTTCGCCATCGTGGTGTCGCTCAACGAGTTCGTGGTGTCGCTCTTCATCTCCAACCGCGTCACCGAGATCCTGCCCGTGGCGATGTTCACCTACGTCGTGAACTACACGGACCCCACCATCGCCGCCCTCTCGTCGCTCTTCATCGTGGCCACCTTCGCCGTCGTCTGGCTCGCCGACCGCTACCTCGACCTCGGCCGCGTGTTCCTGC
>JBBDXO010000004.1:0-3341 GCA_040902295.1 Candidatus Rokuibacteriota bacterium
ACCCGGCGGGCTTTGAGCTCGTGGCGTGGGAGGGTGCGGGGCGGGACGAGGGAGACTTCGAGGCGGATGCCGAGCGACGCCCGCAGCGCCTCCTGGACCTCGCGGGGGGTGGCCCCGGAGCCGGCCGCCTCGATGAGCACGCGCACCTCGTCCAGCTCGCCCGCGCGGGAGACTTCGATCTGGAACTCCTCGACGGCCGCAAAACGCCGCACGACGCCCTCGATCGCGGAGGGAAAGACGTTGACACCGCGGACGATCAGCATGTCGTCGAGGCGGCCGAGGA
Source organism: Candidatus Rokuibacteriota bacterium (assembly GCA_040902295.1). Classification (GTDB taxonomy): domain Bacteria; phylum Methylomirabilota; class Methylomirabilia; order Rokubacteriales; family CSP1-6; genus JBBDXO01. Next base: position 284 of record JBBDXO010000004.1, read on the forward strand.
TCCCGCCCTCCAGCCGCACGAAGCTGCGCCCGCACGCGCAGGGCGCCGCCGCCACCCGCACCCGGTCGCCCGTGCGATAGCGCACCACCGGCGAGCCCACGCGCCCGAGATTGGTGAGCACCAGCTCCCCTTCCGTGGCCGCGGCGCCGCCGGCGGGGTCGATGACCTCCGCGATGAACTCGGACTCGTTGACGTGCAGGCCCGCCTGCGCCGCGCACTCGTAGCCGTACGCGCCCATCTCGGTCATGCCCGCGTGGTCGAAGGCGCGCGCGCCCCAGGCCGCCTCGATGCGCGCCCGCACGGCAGGGATGCCGGCGCCGGGCTCGCCCGCGTGCACGGTGAGCCGCACGGGCAGCTTCGCGAGATCCATTCCGCGCTCGCGGGCGGTCTCGGCGAGGTGCAACGCGTACGACGGCGTGCACACGAGCACGGTGGCGCCGAGCGCCTGCATGCTCGCCAGCCTCGTGATACCGTCCTGCCCACCGCCGGGGATGGCCAGCGCGCCCAGGGCGCGCGCGCCCTCGAAGCCCGCCCAGAACCCGATGAAGAGGCCGAACGAGAACGGAACGTACACGCGATCACCCGGCGTCACGCCGGCGGCCGCCAGCACGAAGCCCCAGCATCGCGCCCACCATTCCCACGAGGCCTGCGTGTCCAGCCAGCGCAGCGGCGTGCCGCTCGTGCCGGAGGTCTGATGCACGCGCACGTAGCGCTCCAGCGGATAGGTGAGGTTGGTGCCGAAGGGGCCGTGCGCCGCCTGGTCCTCGACGAGCTCGGCCTTGCGCGTGAAGGGCAGGCGCGCGAAGTCGTCCCAGCCGCGCAGCTCCTCCGCCCCGCGCACGCCGGCCGCGCCCCACTTGCCGCGATAGAAGGGATTGGCGTCCAGCGCCCGCGCCAGCGCCGTGAAGCGGCGCCACTGGTGCTCGCGCATGCGGGCGGGCGGCAGGGTCTCGAGGCCGGCGTCGAACACCGGCCGTCAGCTCCGCAGCTTGAACCGCTGGATCTTGCCCGTCGCCGTCTTCGGCAGCTCGCTGACGAACTCGATCCAGCGCGGGTACTTGTAGGGCGCGATCTTGTCTTTCACGAAGGCCTTCAGCGTCTCCGCGAGCGCGGGCTCGCCGGCGGCGGGGTCCTTGAGCACGACGAAGGCCCGGGGCTTCACGAGGCGATCCGTGTCCTCGTGTCCCACCACAGCCGCCTCCAGGACGGCGGGGTGCTTGATGAGCGTGCCCTCCACCTCCACCGGCGACACCCAGATCCCGCCCACCTTGAGCATGTCGTCCGCGCGGCCGGCGTACCAGTAGTAGCCGTCCTCGTCCTGGTAGTACTTGTCGCCCGTCTGGATCCAGTGGCCGAAGAGCGTGTCCTTCGTCCGGTCGTGCTTGTTCCAGTAGAACGCCATCGTGGAATCGCCCTTCACGCGCAGGTTGCCGATCTCGCCCCGCGGCACCGGACGGCCGTCGTCGTCCACGACGATCGCCTCGTAGCCCGGCACCGGCACGCCCGACGATCCCGGCCGCGCCGCCCCCGGCCGGTTGGACAGGAAGATGTGCAGGATCTCCGTGGTCCCGATGCCGTCGATGATCTCCACGCCGAAGCGGTCCTGCCAGCGCGTGTAGATCTCCTCGGGCAGCGCCTCGCCCGCCGACACGCACAGCCGCAGCGAGGACAGATCCCAGCGCGTGTCCGCATCCTTGACGGCGAGCATGGCCGCGTACAGCGTCGGCACGCCGAAATAGAGGGTGGCGCGCCGGCGCGCGATGACGTCGAAGACGCCCTCCGGCGTGGGACGGTGGGGGTAGAGCACGCTGTGCGCGCCGGCGCCGAGCGGGAAATAGCCGGCGTTGCCGAGCCCATAGGCAAAGAAGAGCTTCGCCGCCGAGAAGACGCGGTCGTCGGCCCGGATGCCCAGCACCTGCCTGGCGTAGGTCTCGTAACAGACGACCATGTCGTGGTGCAGGTGCACCGCCCCCTTGGGGAAGCCGGTGGAGCCGGACGAATAGAGCCAGAAGGCGGCGTCGTCCTTCGAGGTGTCGGCGGCGGTGAGAACGCCGGAGGCCTTGCCGACCCGCTCCTCCCACGACAGGTGGCTGCCGGCGGGGCCGCCGGCCACGAGCACATGGCGCAGGTGCGGCGCCTGGCCGAGGATCGGGCCCACCTCGGCCATCAGGGGCGCCGAGATGACGGCCACCTTCGCGCGGCTATCGTTCAGAAAGTACAGGTAGTCGGCGGCCCGCATGAGGGTGTTGACCGGCACGGGCACGGCGCCCATCTTGATCGCGCCCCAGAACGTGCCCACGAACTCCGGCGCGTCCAGGCACAGCATCAGCACACGGTCTTCCATCCGGACACCCAGCTCGAGCAGGGCGTTGCCCGTGCGGTTGGCAAGATCGGCAAGGTCGGCGTACGTCAGCACGCGGTCCTCACAGACGAAGGCGGGGGCGGTCGCTCCCCCGCCCCCGAGGTGGCGATCCACGAAGTATGACGCCACGTTGAAGCGGGCCGGCAGGTCCTCCCAGGGGTTCATGACAATCTCCTGGCATGAGTCAATGGCATCACGGTTGCTCGAATGGGGGGCGAGGGAGGTTCACCATGAAAGCTTTTGCAATCGCGTTGCTCAGCGTCTCACTCATCGGCGGCGCATACACGGCTGCGATCGCGCAGGGTGGCACCAGCGCTTCGACGGAAGCCAGGCCGGCCGCGCCGGCCGATCCGACGCCTGCGAAGCCGGCGGAAGCCCCGGCGGCCAAGCCCGACGCGCCCGCGGCGAGCGGCTCGGTCAGCGGCAGCGGCAGCGTGAGCGGCGGTGTCCGGACGGAGGGTAGCACCACGACCAGCGACGACGTGTCGGCACTGCCCCGTTCGAGCACGGTCGAGCGGACGACCATCTTCGGTCTCAGCCCGACGGCGGCCGTGATCATCGCGGCAGCACTGCTCCTCGTCGTGATCCTCGCCATCGTCGCGATGACGAGGAGCAACGATACCTACATCGATACGAACCGGCGAGTCTGAACGGTAGGTTCGAGCTTGTGAACAGTGGGGGGGGGGGGGGGGGGGG
>JBBDXO010000004.1:3351-9560 GCA_040902295.1 Candidatus Rokuibacteriota bacterium
CCCCCCCCCCCACCCCCCCGGCGCTCGGCAGCGCCCCGGCAAAGCCGTGGCGCTCCTCGATACTCGCTCACGTCTCCGAGGCTTTCGTCCGTGCGTGTGAAGAACCAAGCGGCCGCATCATGGCCTCCTCCTGGACGGTGGATCAGGTGAGACGCACGTAGTCGAAGTCGATGGGGAGGCCGTTGATGCCGCGGGGGGGTGGGGCGATCCAGTGGGCGAACTTGCCGGGCTCCACCACGGGCTTCATGAGGCTGATGACGTAGGCGCGGTCTGACTCCGACGGCAGCCACTCGTCGCGGCGGGCCGCCCACTCCGCCTCGCTGACCACGCGGCCGTCGGGCGAGACGTGGGTGGAGGCGAAGAGCCCGATGGCGCGATGGAAGCCGCGATGGGGCAGCGTGAACCGGAAGTCCATGCCCGCCCGTTCCAGGATCTGGTTCCAGCGCGCCACGCCGCGCGCGCAGTCGGCGATGTAGTCGTCGCGCAGCCGCTCGTTGAGCGCCGTGAGCGCCGCTTCCTCCGAGGTGGTGATCCCACCGCCTTCGAGCCGCGTGACCGGGTAGGTGGCCTGCTTGAGCTGGTGGTCGTCCGCCTTCTTGCCTTCCTCGAACCGCCCCTTCAGCCCGTTGGTGTAGACGTTCGCGGCGTTGGTGGAGATCTCCGAGCCGAAGAGGTCGAGCGACACCGAGCAGTGGAAGTTGAGGTACTTCTGCAGCGTGGGCAGGTCGATGCCGCCCACCGTCCGCACGTCGTCGGTCCGGTGCTCGCGCAGCAGCTCGCAGGTGCGCTGCACGATGCGCCCCACGCCCGTCTCGCCCACGAACATGTGGTGCGCCTCTTCCGTGAGCATGAAGCGGCACGTGCGCGACAGCGGGTCGAAGCCGCTCTCGGCGAGGCTGGCGAGCTGGTACTTGCCGTCGCGGTCGGTGAAGAAGCCGAACATGAAGTACGACAGCCAGTCGGGCGTGGGCTCGTTGAAGGCGCCCAGGATGCGCGGCTTGTCGGCGTCGCCGGAGCGGCGCTGCAGCAGCGCCTCCGACTCCTCGCGGCCGTCGCGTCCGAAGTAGGCGTCGAGCAGGTACACCATCGCCCACAGGTGACGGCCTTCCTCGACGTTCACCTGGAAGAGGTTGCGCAGGTCGTAGAGCGAGGGGCACGTGTGCCCGAGGTGGCGCTGCTGCTCGACGGAGGCGGGCTCGGTGTCGCCCTGGGTCACGATGAGACGCCGCAGCGTGGCGCGGTACTCGCCCGGCACCTCCTGCCACGCCGGCGTACCCTTGTGATCGCCGAAGCCGATGGTGCGGGCCGGCTCCGGCTCCGCGAGGAAGATGCCCCAGCGGTAGTCGGGCATCTTCACGTAGCCGAACTGCGCCCACCCCTGGGCGTCCACGCTCACCGCCGTGCGCAGGTACGCCTCCCGCGCCTGGAAGCCGAGAGGGCCCATGTCGCCCCACCAGTCGAGGAACTTCGGCTGCCACTCCTCGAGCGCGCGCTGCAGGCGGCGGTTGTCGGCGAGGCCGACGTTGTTCGGGATGCGCGCGACGTAGTCGATGGACGCCATCACACTCTCCTCCGGTCGAAATCGCTGCGCTCACCCGTGCCGTACACCTGCAGGGCGCCCCTGGTGCCGACGGCGTTGGGCCGCTGGAAGATCCAGTTCTGCCAGGCGGACAGGCGTCCGAAGATCTTCGTCTCCAGCGTCTCGGGGCCCCCGAAGCGCAGCGAGGCCTCCATGCCGGTGAGAGCGTCGGGCGAGAAGGCCGCGCGCTCCTCGATGGCGATGCGCACCTCGTCCCCCCAGTCGATGTCGTCCGGGATGAACGTCACCAGGCCCGCCTCGTCGGCGGCGGCGGCGGCGAGATCCTGGCCGGCGCGGCCCTTGAGATCGTCCACGCGCCCGGGCTGGTCGAGGAAGCGGCTGGCGAGACGACTGAGGCCGTTGATCATCGGGTACGCCCCGAAGTTCATCGGCGTGAGGCGCACGACGGGCGCCGGGCGGTCGTCGCCCTGCCGCGTCCCCGCGAGCATGTAGGAGCGGTCGGCCGCCAGCGCCAGCTCGAGCAGCGTACCCGTGAAGCAGGAGCCCGGCTCCACGAGGGCGAACAGCGACCGGGACGACACGTCGATGCGCTTGAACGTGCGCTTGAGATAGAGACGGACCTCGCGCACGAGCCAGTCGTCCTCGTGCGCGGCCAGCGTGCGGTCGTACGCCTCCACGAGGTCGGCGCTGCCCGCCGTCCTGAACACCCAGAGGCCGATCTCCGGCTCGTTGGTGCGCAGGTGGAGGATGAGGTCGTCCAGCTCGCGCGCCACCGCCAGCGGCCAGAAGGCGCAGCCCTGCGCGTGGATGGCCGCCGCCCCCTCCGGAGGCGGCGCCGTGGGCGCGGACACCGTGATGTCGGCCACGCCACGCTCGCGGTCGACCGCGCACCGCACGTAGGCGTAGGCGACGGTGTCACCGTCGATCGTGCGCGCGAGCGGCACCAGCGCGATGCCCTCCGCCTGCGGGGGCCGGTCGCTGCGCGCGGCGAGCTCGGCCGCCCGCTGCCGCGTCGCCTCGCCGAGGCGCGAGCGCGGCACCACCTCGTCCACGAGGTTCCACTCGACCGCGCGCGTGCCCTTCACGCCCTCCTCCACCGTGCAGAAGAAGTCCGCGCGATCGCGGCGCACGTGCCGCTTGTCGACCACGCGCGTGAGGCCGCCCGTGCCGGGCAGCACGGCGAGCAGGGGCACCTCCGGCAGCGACACCGCCGTGGTGCCGTCGTCGGCCATGAGGATGTAGTCGGTGGCCAGGGCCAGCTCGTAGCCGCCGCCCGCGCACGGCCCGTTCACGGACGTCAGGTACGTCTGCCGGGACTCCGCGGTGGCGTCCTCGATGGCGTTGCGCGTCTCGTTGGTGAACTTGCAGAAGTTCACCTTCCAGCCGTGCGTGGACTGGCTGAGCATCCGGATGTTGGCGCCCGCGCAGAACACGCGCTCCTTGCCGGAGGTCAGGATGACGGCGCCCACTTCCGGGTGCTCGAAGCGCAACCGCTGCACCGCGTCGTAGAGCTCGATGTCCACGCCGAGGTCGTACGAGTTCAGCTTCAGCTCGTACCCGGGCCGCAGGCCGCCGTCCTCCTTGACGTCCATCGCCAGGGTGGCGACGCGGCCGTCGACGCCGAGCTTCCAGTGCCTGTACTGCGACGGGTCCGTCCGGAAATCGACTAGCCCAGAATCACCCATAATGCCCTCGCCGGTCTGGCTCCGAGGTTCTCCCAGCCGTGCGGCGCGCCGCCGTCCAGCAGGGCGCTGTCGCCGGGCTCCAGCGTCTGACGCTCGCCGTTGTAGTGCAGCGCCACCCTGCCGTCGAGCACGTAGAACAGCTTCATCTGCCCCGGCTTGATGACGACCTTCTCCGTGGTGATGCCGCGCGCCTTGCCGTCGAGCGTGGACACCACCGCGCGGATCTTGCCCTCGAACAGCCCCGCCCCCAGGATCGACCAGCGCTCGGAGGAGCCGTCGAAGGAGACGACGGGATAGTCCTTGCGGCGGCTCACCTGGATGCGGCCGGCGGCGGCCTCGCCGTCGAAGAGGACGCCGATGGGCACCCCGAGGGCGGCCGCGATCCGCCCGAGGGTGTGCAGCGACGGCGTCAGCCGGCCCGATTCGATCTGCGACACCATGCTCGGCGTCATCTCCGCCTTCTCCGCGAGCTGCCGCTGCTGCAGCAGGCGCTCCAGGCGGAGCGCCTTGATGCGCGCGCCCAGCGACATCATGCCGCGCCCGCCTCGTACGACGACGGCCCCGCCTCGAGCCCCGCCACGCGTGCGAGCGCGCGTGCCACGTAGATGCGCGTCAGCTTCTTGCGGTACGGGTGCGTGAAGTCCGTGTTGTCGAGCGGCTTCGACGGCCCCGCCGCGAGGTCCGCCGCCCGCGCGATGATCTCGGCCGTCAGGCGCTCGCCCACGAGCGCAGCACCGGCCGCCGTCGCCTCGCGGGGCTGGGAGGCGACGGCGCCGAGGACGATGCGCGCCTCGCGCACGACGCCGTCCTCGAGCCGCGCGGCCACGGCCACGCCGAGCACCGGAAAGTCGAAGGAGCCGCGCCGCCGGAGCTTGAGGTACGCCGAGCGCCACCCGTCCGCGGGCGGCAGCACGATCTCCGTCACGATCTCGTGGGGGCGCTTGGCCAGGTAGTCGATGCCGTCGTCGCGGAACATCGCCGACACCGGGAGCGTCCGCTCGCCCGCGGGGCCGGCGAGGCGAAGGCCGGCGCCGAGCGCCCACAGCACGGGCGCCGTGTCGGAGGACGACACCGCCCAGCAGCGCGGGCTGCCGGGAGCCACCAGACAGATGTCGCCGTCCTTCTTCATGCAGAAGCCGACGGCTTTGCGCCAGTCATGGGTCTGGTTGTAGTAGTTGCAGCGCGTGTCGACGCACACGTTGCCGCCGATGGTCCCCATGTTGCGGAGCTGCGGCGACGACACGAGGCCGGCGGCGGTGGCGAGGGCCGGATACTGCCGCGCGATGTCCGCGCGGCCCGCGACGGCGGACAGGGTCGTCCCCGCGCCCACGATCACGCCACGGGCGCCGTCGCCCCGCACGCCGGCCAGCTCACGGATGGAGCGCAGCCCGACGAGCACCGTCGGCTCGAACTGCCGCCGCTTCATGTTCGGGTAGAGATCGGTCCCGCCCGCCACGATCATCGCCTCCGGCCCGCGGTCGGCCAGGTATTTCACCGCATCCCCCACCGTGCGCGGCGACAGGTACTCGAACGGCGGCAGGCGCATCATGGCGACGGCGCCTCGGAGAACGGCCGCACCGCGATCGCCTCCGCGGGCTGCCCGAAGGCCGACTCCACCACGAGCGGCTCCTTGAACGTGAAGAGGGGAAGCTTGTCGGGCCCGATGCGCGCGCTCTTGCCCTGACGCTTGAGCTCGAGGCCCTTCATGATCTTGTCCGGCGTGATGGGCACCTCGTCCACGCGCACGCCGACGGCCTGGTAGATGGCGTTGGCGATGGCGGGAATGACGGGCAGCAGGGGCCCCTGCCCCGCCTCCTTGGCGCCGAACGGGCCTTCGGGGTCGTCGGTCTCCACCAGGAAGGTGTGGATCTCCGGCGTCTCCAGCGTGGTGGGGCTCTTGTAGTCGAGCAGCGAGGGCGTCTTGTGCACGCCCTTGCGGAACACCTGCTCCTCCATGAGCGCCTCGCCGATGCCCATGTAGATCGACCCTTCGATCTGGCCTTCAACAAGCAGCGGGTTCAGCGCGCGGCCGATGTCGTGGGCGATCCACACGTCGTCCAGCTCGATGGCGCCCGTGTCCTCGTCCACCGTCAGCTCGACGACGCACGCGGAGTACGAGTAGCAGGGGGACGGTCCCACGCCGCCGCCCTTGTACTTGCCCGCGCGTTTCGGCGGCGCGTAGGAGCCGGCGAAGGCGAGCACGCCGTGCATGGACTCGCCCAGCTCCACCGCCTGCGCGAACGGCACCGCCTTGTCCCAGTCGTCCGGCACCCCCACGTGACGGTCGCGGGCGACGAGCGCCGCCGCGGGCACCCCGAGCTTGGCGGCGACGGCCTTGACGATGACCGCCTTCAGCCGCTCCGCGGCCTGGATGACGGCCACGCCGCACATGAGGGTGACGCGCGAGGAGTACGAGCCGAGGTCGACCGGCGTGAGGCTCGTGTCGGCCGGGTGCACATGAATGTCCTTCGGCTCGATGCCGAGCACCTCCGCGGGCAGGTACGCCAGGATGGAGTCCGACCCCTGGCCGATGTCGGTGGCGCCGCAGAGCACGGTGACGGAGCCGCTGCGGTCGGCGCGGACGACCACGCCGGAGTGCGGCATGCTGTTCCAGTAGATGGCGGTGCCGGCGCCGGTCATGTACGCCGAGGCCGCGATGCCGATGCCCTTGCGCCGGCGCGTCTGCCACAGCGGCTTGGCGCCGGCCGCGCCGGCGGCGGCCATGAAGCGCGGGCGCTTCTGCCGCCAGCCGGAGGCCTCCACCACCTTGTCGAGACACTCGCCGAGGCCGATCGTGGTCACCGTGAGGTGGTTGGCCGTCTTGGTGAAGGGCTCGGCCACGATCCGCCGCCGCATGTCGGCGGGATCCAGGCCGAGCTGCTCGGCGGCCTTGTCGAGCTGGCACTCGAGGGCAAAGCGCGGCTGCGGGGTGCCGTGGCCGCGCTTGGGCCCGCACGGCGGCTTGTTGGTGAACACGCGCGCGC
>JBBDXO010000005.1:0-9546 GCA_040902295.1 Candidatus Rokuibacteriota bacterium
ATCGTCGTCAGGTCGGCAGGCGGCTCGCGGTCGAACTCTACGTGGTCCATGAGCATCCTCTCGGCAGTGGCAGTCGACGTCGTCCATGCCGGCGGCTACGTCGGGTCCACCCTCACCGAGCGGCCCGTGGCGGAGGACCGCTCGATCGCGTCGAGCAGCGTGTGGCGCTGGACGGCCAGGTTGAAGTCCACGTCGAAGGACCCACCGCCGCGCAGGGCATCGGCCGCTCGCGCGTAGGCCTGGGCGACGTTGTAGGGCTGCCCGGCCGGAGTGCCCTCCGGAGCGACCGTGTACGTGGATGGGACGGGCATCGACACCATGGGCTCCTTGCCCTGGCCCGCGTACACCTGGTTCGGGCCGATGCTGAACGCGCCATCGGCCCGGATGACCAGGGCGCCCTCGCGCCCGTAGATCTCCATCCGGTTGCCGCCGGGATTCGAGGGAACGGCCGCGACGTTGACCGACACCTCGGCGCCACCCACCAGGCGGCCGACCACGTTGATGCTGTCCGGCGCATCGACCGGAACCGGCTTGCCGTCCAGGCTTCGCCACTCCGGGATCCGCGTCGACACCCGGGCCGAGAGCTCCACGAACTCGCCCAGGACGGCGCACAGCGCGTCGATGGCGTGGCCGCCGGCGATCGTCAGCGTGTTGGCGCCGTTGGCGCGTACGCCCTGCCAGATGCGGCCGGGGCCCCGCTGCAGCACGGCCGGGGCCGCGGTGGTCAGGCTCGCCGTGAGCACCTCACCGATGTAGCCCCCCTGGACGAGGTCGCGCGCATACATGATCGCCGGGTCGCTGCGTGCCTGGAGGCCGACGATGGTCGGCAGCGAGCGCTGGCGGGCGAGCCCGGCCATCTCGTCCGCCTGGGCCAGGCTCGCCCCCAGCGGCCACTCGCAGAACACGGCCTTGCCGGCCTGCAGAGCGGCGATGACCAGATCCCGGTGCCCGGGCACGCGCACGCAGACGACGACGAGGTCGACCTCCGGATGCGCCGCCATGTCGCTGAACCGGTGGAATGCCCGCTCGACACCAAACGCCGCGGCCGACGCCTTGGCCGTGTCCTCGTGCGCCGTGCAGACCGCGGTCAGCTCGTAGCGGGGCAGCGCCTTCAGGGCGGGAACGTGCGCATTGGCCCCCCAGCCGCTGCCCCCTGGTGTGACGGTCGCTCCCACGATTCCCACGCGAATCCTGTCTGTCATCTGGACCTCTGTCGTGAAGCGTTCCCGAGCGTTGCCGCGTCGCGGTGGAGTCTAGCGCAACTTTCGCCGCGCGGCACCGGGGGCGGGCGCCGGCGCGGCGGCCGTTGCTTGACGGCTCCGAACGGGCGGTGCTACAAGGGGCCCACTCTCACTTCAGCCAGGAGGTGTCGCATGCGTAAGTCATCGACGGTGATGCTGGCCGTGCTCGCCCTCGTCGGGGTCGCCCTCGCCGCGTGGCCCGGCGTCAGCCACGCGCAGCAGTACCAGTGGAAGCTCCAGTCGCTGCTCAACGCCGGGCACATGGCCACGGACGCCGAGATCTGGTTCGCCAACGAGCTCGAGAAGCGCTCGGGGGGCAAGATGAAGGTCACCGTCTACCCGGGGGCGTCCCTGGGCTTCGGCGGCGCCCGCATCATGACCGTCGTGAAGGACGGCCTGCTCGAGTACGCGCAGATGTGGGGCGCCCACACCGCGGGCGAGCTGCGCATCAACGAGGTGATCGAGCTGCCCGGGCTCATTCCCTACGACCTCGCCCTGCGCAAGCAGATCGTGCAGACGCTCACGCCGTACTGGGTGAAGGCGCACGCCGAGCGCAACATCATTCCCCTCGGCGTGGCGCAGGTGGAGCCGCGCAACATCTACAGCCGCAAGCCCATCACGTCGCTCGCCGACCTCAAGGGCATGAAGATCCGCGCGCAGGGCGTGGTGGAGACGGACTTCACGAAGGCCATCGGCGCCTCGCCGGTGACGCTGTCGTGGGAGGAGGTCTACCCGGCGCTGCAGCAGGGGACGATCGACGGCTACTGGGTCACCCACAGCGCGACCTTCAACGCCAAGCTGCATGAAGTCGCCAGGCACTGCTACGAGGTCGGCCTCGGGGGCGCCACGTGGTTCCTCCTCGGCAACCGGCGCACGGTGGAGGCGCTGCCCGCGGACCTCAAGAAGATCGTGCTCGACACCGGGCGGGAGGCGTCGGGGCGGGTGTGGGACCGCGTCGAGCCCGACATCAAGACCTTCCGTGACCGGCTCGAGAAGGGCGGCATGACCTTCACGCAGGCCAGTCAGCAAGACATGAAGGTGATGCTCGATGCCGCCCAGACCGTGTGGGCCGAGTGGACCCAGAAGGGCGGCCCCGTGGCCAAGGAGATGGTCGACAAGATCAAGGTCGCGGTGAAGGGCAAGTAGCGCCTGACATGCGCCGCCTCGCCGCGTTGCTGGAGGCGCTCTCGGACGCGGCGGGGGCGGTGGCGGCGGCGGCCGTCCTCGTGCTCACCCTCATGGTGACGAGCGGGGTGGCCGCCCGCCGCGTGTTCAACGCCCCCTTCCTCTTCGTGGAGGAAGTCTCCGGCTACGTCGTGCTCGCCATCGTCTTTCTCGGCCTCGCCTACACGCTGCGCGCGGGTGGTCACATCCGGGTGGACATCGTGCAGGACCGTCTGCGCGGCCGCGCGCACACGGCCCTGCAGGCGGCCTGCCTGCTCGTGGCGCTGGCGTGGTCCGGCTTCCTCGTCGCCGGCACGTGGCGGCTCGTCGCCGAGTACTACACGCAGAACGTGCTGTCGTTCGCCTATCTGCAGACGCCGCTGTGGATTCCCGGCAGCCTGATGGTGGCGGGCGGGGTCCTCCTCGCGCTCCAGTGCCTCGCGATGCTGCTGCGCCTGCGCCGCTAGCGCCCATGCCGCCGCTCTCACTGCTGCTCGGCGCCCTCGCCGTCATGCTGATGCTGCTCACGGCGGGCGTCTGGATCTCGTTCGCGGTGGGGATCGGCGGCGTGCTCGCCCTGTGGCCGACGATCGGCGTGCGCACGCTCACGCTCATCGGCCTGCAGAGCTGGGACACGACGACCAGCTTCGTGCTCGTGGCCATCCCGCTCTTCATCTTCATGGGCGAGATCATCGCGGGCGCCGGCCTCGTGGAGCGGCTGTACGCGGGCGTGGCCAAGCTGATCCGCGGGCTGCCGGGCGACCTCGTGCAGACGAACATCTTCGCCTGCTCGATCTTCGCGGCCTGCTCCGGCTCCGCGGTGGCCTCGGCGGCGACCATGGGCCGGGTCGCCTATGGCGAGCAGGTCGTGCGCCGCGGGTACAGTGTTCCCCTCGTGCTCGGCTCGGTGGCGGCGGGGGGCACGCTCGGGATCCTGATCCCGCCCAGCATCTTCTTCATCGTCTATGCGTCGATCTCCGACCAGTCCGTGGGCCGGCTCTTTCTGGGCGGGGTGGTGCCCGGCCTGATCGTCTCGCTGGCCTTCATGGCCTACGTGGCGATCCGCTGCCTGATCGACCCCACCCTGGTGCCGCCCGACCCCGCCGCGCGGCACCTCACGGCGCGCCAGCGTCTCGGCGGCCTCCGCGACATCTGGCCCTTCCTGCTCCTCATCGTCGCGGTGCTCGGCAGCCTCTACGGCGGGATCGCGACGCCGACGGAGGCGGCGGGCGTGGGGGCGAGCGCGGCCCTGCTCATCGCCCTCGGCTATCGCACGCTCACGTGGAACGGGCTGACCACGGCCGCGCTGGGGACCGTGAAGACGACCGCGATGCTCTTTTCCGTCATCATCTCGGCCAAGCTCATGGCCATCGCGCTCGCCTACTACGGCGTGCCGGGCATGATGAAGCAGTTCGCGCTGTCGCTGGCGTCGCCGTACCTGCTGCTCCTGCTCATCTCCCTGATCTACCTGGTCCTCGGCACGGTGTTCGAGGACTTCTCGCTCATGATCATCCTGCTGCCCTTCGTGCTGCCCATGGTGCAGGCGGCGGGGTTCGACCTCATCTGGTTCGGCGTCTTCATGACCATGCTGCTCCAGGCCGGGCTGCTGAGCCCGCCCGTGGGGCTCAACCTGTTCGTGATCCAGGGCGTCACGGGCGCGCCGCTGCTGCAGGTGATCCGGGGCAGCGTGCCCTTCCTCGTCATCCTGCTCGCGGGCGCGGTCCTGCTCGTGCTCTTCCCGCCGCTCGCGCTCTGGCTGCCGTCGCTGGCGATGGGGTGAGGGCGGCCGTGCGTCCTCTCACTCCACGACGGTCGGCGGCGCCGCGCCCGTCCGCGGCCCCAGCTCGACGCTGAGGTCTCGCACCGGCACCGCCGGCCGCCGCCGCTCCTGCCGGTAGTCCCACACACCGAAGGCGAGCAGCAGGAGGCTGGTCGCCACCGACACCGCCACGTACGGCGAGACGGCGGTGAGCGCCACGACCACCAGGAACAGTCGCTTGCCCCACCCGAGGGGCGTGAACATGTGTCCGGCGAGCGCGGCGCACAGGGCGGCGATGCCGATCGCCGCCGACACGAAGCTGACGGTGATCTCGCCCCACTCCCCGCGCATCAGCAGCGGCGGCTGGTACACGAACAGGAACGGCGCCAGAAACCCGCCCACCGCGATGCGCGCGGCATGCAAGCCGGTCAGCATGGGGCTGGCGCCGGCGATCTGCGCGCCGGCGAAGGCGGTGACGGCGACGGGGGGCGTCACGTCCGCGAGCACGGCGAAGTAGAAGACGAACAGGTGCGCGGCCAGCACGTCGATGCCGAGCTTCTGCAGCGCGGCGCCGCCCACGGTCACGGCCAGGATGTAGGCGGGCGTGGTCGGGATGCCGGTGCCCAGCACGGAGACGACCAGGAAGACCAGCACGAGGGCGACGATCAGGTGACCGCCCGACAGGTTGATGATCGCGCTCGAGAAGGACAGCGCGAAGCCCGTGCGGCTCATGGCGGCCACGATGAGGCCCGAGGCGGCGAGGACGGCGGCGATGATGACGCCGGAGCGCATCGCCTCCTGCAGCGTGAAGAAGATCCGCCTCGGCGTCATCGGCTGGTCGCCCGCGAACCAGGAGACGACGATGGCGGTGAGGAAGCTGTAGAGCGCGGCCTTCGAGGGCGAGTAGCCCGCCTCCAGGAAGTAGAGGATGGTGACGAACGGCGAGAAGAGCAGGGCGCGGCGCAGCAGGCTGCGCAGCGGGGGCAGGTCGGCGCGCATGGTGCCGATGCCGTGGCGCAGCGCCTCCCAGTGCACGGCGGCCATGATCGACACGTAATAGAGGACGGCGGGCAGCGCGGCGGCGACGATGATCTTGTAGTACGGCACGCCGGTGAGCTCGGCCATGATGAAGGCGCCCGCGCCCATGATGGGCGGCATGAGCGGGCCGCCGCAGGAGGCGGTGGCCTCGATGGCGCCCGCGATCTCGGGGCGGTAGCCGATCTTCTTCATGAGCGGGATCGTGAACGTGCCCGTGGCGTAGCAGTCGGCCACGGAGGAGCCGCTCACGGTGCCGTAGAGCGCCGAGGAGAGCACGGCCACCTTGGCGGGGCCGCCGCGATAGCGCCCCGCGAGCGCGATCGAGATGTCCATGAAGAACTGGCCCACGCCGGAGTGCAGCATGAAGGCGGCGAAGATGATGAAGATCATCAGGAGGTTCGACGAGATGCCGGTGAGGCTGCCGAGCACGCCCTCGTCCGCGTACAGGAAGAACATCTCGATGAGCTGCGGATAGCTGTAGAGCTTCGGCGAGTTCAGGAAGCCGGGCAGCCAGGGAGCGGTCACCAGGTAGGCCATGAACACGAGCGTGGTGACGAAGAACCAGAACCCCACCGCGCGCCGGGCCGCCTCCAGCACCGCCAGCACGAGCACCGTGCCCAGGATCACGTGCACCATGGTCACCGGATGCACGCCCTCCCAGCGCTGGGTCAGCTCCTCCGCCTGGTGGATGACGTAGACCGTCGGCACCAGCGAGGCGATCGCCCACAGCACGTCCACGGGGGTGACGCGGGTGGCGGGCGAGCGCTTGCCGGCCGGGAAGAGCAGGAAGGCCAGCGGCAGCAGGAACATCAAATGGACGGCGCGCATCTGGCGCGGCTCCCACGCGCCGGCGTACGCGGTCCAGATGTGGAAGAGGGCGGCGGCGGCGGCCCCGCCGCCCCCCCCCCCCACCGCCCCGCCCACGATGCCCTCCAGCCTGCGCACGGCGCTACTTCAGCAGGCCGGCTTCCTTGTACGCGCGCTCGGCGCCGGGGTGCAGCGGCACGTTGGCAAGCTTCACCGCATCCTTGGGATCGAAGTCCTTGAAGGCCGGGTGCACCTTGCGCACGCCGTCCACGTTGCCGAGCAGGATCTTCGTGAACTGGTAGACCGTGTCCGCGGGCACCGTCTTGCCGTTGGCCACGATCGCGTTCGCCATGGCGATGGTGGGGATGTCCTGGTCGTTGTTGACCACGTCCTTGTAGGAGCCGCGCGGGATGACACCGCGGCTGAGCCCGAAGCCTTCGAGGTACTTGAGCAGGTCCTCCTCCATGGGCAGGATGCGCATCTTGCGGCCGAGCGAGGCCTCCTGGATGGCGGCGCCGGGGACGGCGAGGTTGGGGACGAGGATGTCGGCGTTGCGGTCGCGAAACTGCGTCACGAGGTCGGAGTAGGAGACGAAGATCACCTTGCCGCCGCGGCTGCGCACGTCGTTGTAGGACGTCTTGTAGAACTCGAAGATCTTGCGCATCACCCACTCGTCCGAGCCACCCGGCGGCGTGGTGCCGATCTTGAGCGGCAGCTTCTTGTCGAAGGCCTCGCGAATGGACTTCACGGGCAGGTCGTCGGCCACGCAGAACTGCACGTGAACGAAGCCGAGCCCGTTCATGACCAGGCGCATGTCGCCGTGCTTGTCCTTGTACGGGTCCTGGCCGTTGTAGGAGGCGGCGACGAAGGGCGGCAGGCCCCAGGCGATCTCGGTGTCGCCCTGCTGGATCTTGCTCATGTTCTGGATGCCGGCGCCCGGGATCACCTTGATGTTGAAGCCCGGGTCCTTCGCCTTGATCAGCTCCACGAATCCGCCCGCCTGCGCGTACCAGCCGCCGCCCACCTGTCCCGCCGTCCACGTCAGGTTCTTCTGCTGCGCCGTCGCGGGCAACGCCCACGCGGCCACCGCGAACGCCAGCAGCACTCCCATTGCTCGTCGCATCGCCCCCTCCTTCATCGTCGCGTGCATTCCTTCAACGCGGCTTCGTCCACCTCGACACCCAGGCCGGGGCCCTCGAGGGCCAGGATTGCCCCATCCGCGTACTGCACCGGGCGGCGGACCACGTCGCCCGTGAGCAGCAGCGGCCCGAACAGCTCGCAGCCCCATGTCACCGGCGCCGCCGCCAGCGCCACCTGCAGGTAGGCGGCGGTGCCGAGCGACGTCTCGATCATGCACCCGACGTAGCAGCTCATGCCCGCCGCCTCCGCGATGCGCGCGATGGCCATGGTGCCGAGGATCCCGGCCGACTTGGTGAGCTTCAGCGCCAGGATCGACACGCCGCCCAGGCGCGCGATGGCGAGCGCCTCGTGGGGCGAGCCGCACGATTCGTCGGCCATCACCGGCACCGTCACCCGGCGCGCGATCTCCGCCATGCCGTCGAGATCCCAGCGCGGCACCGGCTGCTCGACGAAGTCCAGGCCGTAGGGCTCGAGGGCGCGGATGGCGGCGAGCGCGGTGGGCCGGTCCCAGCCCTGGTTGGCGTCCACGCGCAGCGAGACGTCGGGGCCGACCGCCTCGCGGAGGCGGCGCACGCGCTCGACGTCGTGGGCCACCGGGTGGGCGGCGGTCTTGATCTTGAAGATGCGATGGCCGCGCGCGACCTTCTCGCGCGCCTCCTCGATCTCGGCCTCGGGGCTCGCCACCGCGAGCGACCACGACAGCGGCACGCGGTCGCGCACGCGGCCGCCGAGCAGGCGATGCACGGGCACGCCGAGCGCGCGGCCGTTGAGATCCCATAGCGCCATCTCCACCGCCGCGCGCGCGAAGGGGTTGCCCTGCACCCGGCGCGCCATCTCGCGGCGCAGCACCTCGATCTCCGCGGCGTCGCGGCCCACGAGCCACGGCGCCACGTAGCGCTCGATCACCGCCTGCACCGACTCCGACGACTCCTCGCTCCAGGTGGGGCCGCCCAGGCAGGCCGCCTCGCCCCAGCCCACGAGCCCGCCGCGCGTCTCCATGCGCACGAAGGCGAAGTTCACGGCGTGCAGCGTGGTGAACGACATCGTGTGCGGCCGCTTCACCGGGATGTCGGCGAGGATGACGCGCACCTCGCCGATGGTCAGGTCACTCGGCATCCGGACCGGGGTCGTGCACCTTCGCGGTGCCGCGGGCGAAGCGTGCAGGGTCGAAGAGCGAGAGGTCGGCGGCGGGCTTGCCGTCCACCAGCCACGCGGCCACGTGCTGCCCGGTGGCCGGCGAGTGCTGGAAGCCATGACCGCCGAAGCCGACGGCGAGGAAGAAGCCCTCGACCTCCGGCGCCCAGCCGATGATGGCGTGGTCGTCCGGCGTCAGCGGCCGCAGGCCCGCCCAGCCGCCGGCGATCTTCGCGTCTTCCAGGATGGGCACCCGGTGGACGGCCTTGGTCACGGTGTCCTCGACCTTCGACCGGTCCATCGGCACGTCGAAGCTGTCGCCGACGTCCTGCACGTCGCCGGGGCTCATCAGCACCTGCTCCATCTCCTTGCGGAAGTAGAAGCCGCTGGCGCGGTCGGTGGTCAGCGGCACCGGGCCGGGAATCTCGGGGAAGGGCTCGGTGAAGAAGATGTGGCGCCGCCGCGGGTGCACTTCCACCACCGCCCCCGCCATCCGCCCCACGCGCGCCGCGGCGGGGCCCGCCGCGTTCACGACGATCGGGGCCGAGATCGAGCCCCGGGTGGTGGTGACGCCCGTGACGCGGCCGCCCGCATGCGCCACGCCGGTCACGGTGACGCCCTCCACGATGCGGGCGCCCAGCTCGCGCGCGCGGCGGGCGAAGCCGGCGGTCACCTCGGCGGGGCCGGCGAGGCCGTCGCCGGGTCCCCACACGGCGGCGATGAGGTCGTCCACGCGCAGCGCGGGGACGAGCGCGCGCGCCTCGTCGGGGCTGATCACCCGCACGTCGACGCCGCAGCGGCGCTGCAGCGCGATGCGCTCCTCGAAGCCCGCGAGGTCGGCGGCGTCGGAGACGAGGAAGAGATAGCCGATCTTCCGGTAGCCGGGATCGACGCCGAACTCCTCCTCGAAGCGCTCGAAGACGCGGATGGAATCCAGCGAGAAGCGGATCTCCGCCTCGGTGGGGAACTGCGCGCGGATGCCGCCCGCCGCTTTGCTGGTCGTCCCGCTGCCGACGCTCTCGCGCTCGAGCACGACCACGTCCCGGAGGCCTCGGCCCGCCAGGTGGTAGGCGATGGAGCAGCCCACCACGCCGCCGCCGATGATCGCCACGCTTGCCGTTTCGGGGAGGGCCATGACAGCGGGGATGGTACACCATGGCCGCGGTCAAGCACGGAGAGGCGCGGTGCGTGGCAGAAACATCCTCCCGTTAGCCACGCCATATGTGCGCATGCCGGCGAGCACGCGACGTACCGCACCTGACG
>JBBDXO010000006.1:0-7189 GCA_040902295.1 Candidatus Rokuibacteriota bacterium
GCTAGTGGGAGGCCGCCCGCGTGGCGCTCGCCCGGCGAGACGGCTCCGGATCGAGCGTGGCCTGGTACCGCGTGACGGAGCGGGCGAGGTTCTTGTCGGTGATGAGGCCCAGGGCCTTCATGTCCTTGAAGATACGGCCCCAGTCCTGGCCGCTCACGCGGCGGGCGGCGATCTGGTCGAGCGTCAGCGGCGCGGCCGCGGCGTCGGCGGCGGGCGTCGTCTGCGCGAGGAACAACGCCTGCGCGATTTTCTGGTGTCCCGGGGCCAGGCGGTCGAAGGGGGTGCGCGGCGCCGGCGACTGGGCGCTGGCCACGGCCGCGCAGAGGAGCATTCCGACGGCAGCGACGAGCACGGCCGGCTTCATCGCGAGCCCGCGTGCGAGCGGATGTCGCGCAGCCGCGGCTCGGAGGCGTTCAGCCTGCCCGTGAGCGCCTGCAGCTCGCGCTCCATGTCGTCAAAGCGCCGGGCCAGGCGCCGGCGCCCGACGTCCAGCGATTCGACGAGCGCCTCGACGGCGGCGATGACGTCCTGCTGCGTGGCGTCCCGGACGGCCGTATGCACACGTGCCTCCTCGGCTCCCGATGTGGCTACGGTGCACTATGAAGCAAGAGGGGTGCCGTGGCAGAGTTCTTATTTCGTATGGGCTTGGGGCGGCCGGAGTCACCTGTCGAGTGTCACGCGTGACAATGATATGGCAATGTGGCGGAAACGGACATGTCGCGGCGCGTGATAAAATCGGCCTGAAATGCCGATTTATGAGTACGACTGCTCGGATTGTCGCCGCCGCGTGAGCGTGCTCGTCCGCACCATCGCCGCCGCCGCCGAGGCCCGGTGCCCGCGCTGCGGGGGGGCCGGGCTCACGCGCCTGATGTCGCGCTTCGCCACCGTCAAATCGGAAGACGCGAGACTGGAATCGCTCGCGGACTCCTCCAGCTACGGCGACCTCGATGAGAACGACCCCGGCAGCGTGGCCCGCTTCATGAAGAAGATGGGCAAGGAGTTCGGCGATGATCTCGGCGACGACTTCGAATCCGCCGTGGACGAGGCGATGACCGAGAGCGACGACGGCGCAGGCGGGACGGCGGAGGAATCCATCGAGTCGTCCGGGGCGTCCGAGGAGTTGTGAAGGTCGAGATCCACGACCGCCTGGAGGCCATCGGCTCCGGGGCCTGGGACGAGCTGGTGGCCGCCTGCCGCCTGCGCTCGCCCTTCCTCACGTGGACGTGGCAGTACCAGTGGGTGCATGCGTTCGCGGAAGGCTGTCGACTCGAGATCCGTGCCGTCAAGGATCCCGCCGATCGCCTCGTCGCTCTCCTGCCTCTCTATGAAGTCGAGCCCGGTCTCCTCCGCCTCGTGGGCGGCGCCGACGTCTCCGATTACCTCGATCTGATCGCCGTGGACGGCCGCGAGGAGCAGGCGTGGACGGCGCTGTTGCAAGCGCGCGCGGCCGACCGCGCCCGGTGGCGGCTGCACGCGGTGCCCGCCGCCTCGCCCACCGTGACCGCGCTCCCCGCGCTCGCCGCCGCGTGCGCGCTCGAGGCGTCGAGCACCGTGGAGGAGCGGTGCCCCGTGCTCACGCTGCCGGAGTCATGGGAGGCGTATCTCGACACGCTGTCCGGCAAGCATCGGCACGAGATCAGGCGCAAGCTGCGGCGCTTCGAGCGCGAGCAGCCGGACGCGCGCGTGACGCAGGCGAGCGCGCCCGCCGACATCGCGGAGCGGCTCGGCGACTTCCTCGCGCTGCACCGCCTGTCGCGGGTGGGCAAGGCGAAGTTCATGGACGCGCGCATGGAGGCGTTCTTCCGGGCCGCCCTTCCCGCGCTCGCCGCGAGCGGGGCGGCACGGCTGTGGCTGCTCGAGACGGGGCAGGGGCCCATCGCGTCCTTCATCTGCCTGGAGTGGGACGGCGGCGTGGGGCTCTACAACTCCGGATTCGATCCCGGCTGCGCCGCGCTGTCGCCCGGCCTCGTCCTGCTCACGCACGTCATCCGCGACGCCATGGCGCGCGGCTGCCGTCGCTTCGACTTCCTGCGCGGCGAGGAGCGCTACAAGTACGAGTTCGGCCCCACGCCCGAAGACGTTCACTGCGTGGAGATCGGGCCCGTGCCGTCATGAGCCTGCGCGTGGCCATGCTCAGCGTGCACACGTGCCCGCTCGCCGCGCTGGGCGGCAAGGAGACGGGGGGCATGAACGTGTACGTGCGCGAGCTCGTGCGCGAGCTGGGCCGCATGGGCCTCGCCGTCGACGTCTTCACGCGCTCGCAGAATCGCGATATCCCGCGCGTGGTGCAGATGCCCGAGGGCGCCCGCGTCATCCACCTGCCCGCGGGCGTGGAGGCGCCGATGGCGCGCGAGAAGGTGCACGAGCACCTCGACGAGTTCGTCGACGGCGTGGAGGCGTGGCGGATCAGTAGCGGCGTGGAGTACGACCTCGTCCACGGCCACTACTGGCTGTCGGGGGCGGTCGGCCTCGAGCTGCGGGGGCGGTGGGCGGTGCCGCTCGTGCAGATGTTCCACACGCTCGGCCGTCTCAAGAACGCGGTGGCGGCCGCCTCCGAGGACATCGAGCCCGCGCTGCGCCTCCGCGAGGAGGAGCGCATCGTGGAGGGCGCCGAGCGGCTCGTCGCCGCCAGCGCGGTGGAGCGCGACTATCTCGTC
The DNA here is from genome assembly GCA_040902295.1 of Candidatus Rokuibacteriota bacterium. GTDB lineage: Bacteria > Methylomirabilota > Methylomirabilia > Rokubacteriales > CSP1-6 > JBBDXO01. Next base: position 2,658 of record JBBDXO010000006.1, read on the forward strand.
GACCGCTACGGCGCCGATCCTGCGCGCGTGGCCGTCGTGCCGTGCGGCGTGGACACCGCGCTCTTCGCCCCCTCCGACACGGGCGTGGCCCGCGCGGCCCTCGGCGTCGGTGCCGGCCCCGTGCTGCTCTACGTCGGGCGCCTGGCGCCCATCAAGGGCCTGCATACGCTGCTCGACGCCATCGCCCGCCTGCGCGCGGCCGGCCGTCCGCTCCAGATGCTGATCGTGGGCGGCGATACCGACGAGCGGCTCGACGGGCACGAGGCCGACCTGCGCCGGCGGCTCGACACCCTGGGCCTCGGTGACAGCGTCCGCTTCGTCGGCGCCCAGCCTCAGGACAGGCTGCGCGCGTACTATGTGGCCGCCGACGCCACCGTGCTGCCGTCCTACTACGAGTCCTTCGGGATGGTGGCGCTGGAGGCGATGGCGTGCGGCCGGCCGGTCATCGCCTCCCGGGTGGGCGGGCTGCAGACGACCGTGCGCGACGGCGTCACCGGTGTGCTCGTGCCCGAGCACGATGCCGCGGCGCTCGCCGAGATGATCGACCGCGTGCTGGGTGACCCCGCGCTGCGCTGGCGCCTCGGCCGCGAGGGGGTGCGCTGGGCGGCCCGGCACCGCTGGCCCTGCGTGGCGGAAAGTATCGTCAGGGAATACGCCATGCTGGTGGCAAGCGCCGAGGAGCATCTGGCCGTCCCGCGCTGCCGCGATTGAGTACATGGGGGGCCCTGCAAGCCCCCCAAGCCCCCCGCGGCGGGCGACCGTCATCCTCCCCGCTCTTTCACCGGCCCGGCTGCTCTGCGCAGAAGGCGCGTGCTACACTCCGCGGCACTGTGGGGAGACTCCTCGACGTCCAGAATCTCCAGACGCAGTTCTCCACTCGTGGCGGGGTCGTGCGCGCGGTGGACGACGTGTCGTGGGACGTCGATGAAGGCGAGACCGTCGCCCTGGTGGGGGAGTCGGGGTGCGGCAAGAGCGTGAGCGCGCTGTCGATCATGCGCCTGGTGGCGCCGCCCGCGGGGCGGATCGTGGGCGGGCGCGTCCTGTTCCAGGGCCGTGACCTCCTCGCCCTCGGTGAAGAGGAGATGCGCCACGTGCGGGGCCGGGAGATCGCCATGATCTTCCAGGAGCCGATGACGTCGCTGAATCCCGTGCTCACCATCGGCCGCCAGCTCACGGAAGGCAGCGAGATCCACATGGGCGCCACGCCGGCGCAGGCGCGGCAGCGTGCGATCGAGCTGCTCACGCTGGTGGGCATCCCCGATCCCGAGCGGCGCCTGCCGCAGTACCCGCACCAGTTCAGCGGCGGCATGCGCCAGCGGATGATGATCGCGATGGCGCTCGTGTGCAATCCCAAGCTGATCCTCGCCGACGAGCCCACCACCGCCCTCGACGTCACCATCCAGGCGCAGATCCTCGAGCTGCTGCGCGACCTGTCGCGCCGGCTGGGCGTGGCCATGCTCATCATCACGCACAACCTGGGCGTCGTGGCGCGCTATGCCGACCGCGTGAACGTGATGTACGCCGGCAAGATCATCGAGCGCGCCACCGCCCGCGAGCTGTACGGCACGCCGCGTCACCCGTACACGCTGGGCCTGCTGCGCTCGGTGCCGCGCCTCGACGAGCCCCGGCGCGCGCGCCTGGACCCCATCGAGGGCCAGCCGCCGGATCTCTCCCGCCTGCCCCCCGGGTGCGCGTTCACGCCGCGCTGCGCCTTCCGCGTGGAACGCTGCACGCTGGAGAGCCCGCCCCTGCGCGCGATCGGCGCTCCCGGCCACGTGAGCGCATGCTGGGAAGCGGAGCGCCTGGTGAAGGAGCCGGTGGCGTGAGCGACGTCCTCCTCGAGGTGCGCAACCTCGTGAAGCACTTTCAGGTCGGCGGCGGCCTCTTCGGCGGCCGCGCGGGTCTCGTGCGCGCCGTCGACGACGTGAGCTTCTCCATCCACCGCGGCGAGACGCTCGGCCTCGTGGGCGAGTCCGGGTGCGGCAAGACCACCACCGGCCGCTGCGTGCTGCAGCTGGAGCGGCCCACGAGCGGGGCGGTGCTGTTCGAGGGGCGCGACCTCACCACGGTGGGCCCCGCCGAGCTGCGCGCCGTGCGCCGCCACATCCAGGTGATCTTCCAGGACCCGTACAGCAGCCTGAACCCTCGCATGACGGTGGGGCAGATCATCGCGGAGCCCCTCGCCGTGCACAGCATCGTGACGTCGGCGGCCGCGCGGCGCGACCGCGTGCGTGACCTGCTCGCGAAGGTGGGCCTGCTGCCGCAGCACGACGCGCGCTATCCCCACCAGCTCTCGGGCGGGCAGCGCCAGCGGGTGGGCGTGGCCCGCGCGCTGGCGCTCGAGCCGAAGCTCATCATCTGTGACGAGCCGGTGTCCGCCCTCGACGTGTCCATCCAGGCGCAGATCATCAACCTGCTCGAGGATCTCCAGTCGGAGTTCGGGCTCACGTACCTCTTCATCGCCCATGACCTCGCCGTCGTCCGGCACATCTCCGACCGGATCGCCGTCATGTACCTCGGCAAGATCGTCGAGCTGGCGGACCGCAAGACCCTCTACGACGACCCGCTGCACCCTTACACGCGCGCCTTGCTCTCCGCCGTGCCGATTCCGGATCCCGAGCTGGAGGCACAGCGCGAGCGCGTCGTCCTCCGCGGGGAGGTGCCCAGCCCCCTCAATCCGCCCTCCGGATGCGTGTTCCACCCCCGCTGCCCGATCGCGGTGGATCGCTGCCGGGAGACCGTGCCCGAGCTGCGGGAGATCAAGCCCGGGCACTGGGCGGCCTGCCTCCTCGCTTGACAGCCGGTCCAACCACGAGTAGCTTGCGGAAACTTCTCACCGTCGCCGGAGGTTCTCGACTCGACCGACACCGATAGATTGGGACGCCGCGTCAAGCGCGGCGCCCCCGGAGGTGGCCAATGCATCGACGCCTGAGCTCCTTGATCACTCTCATGCTGGTCCTCGTCCTCGCCGCCGCCCTGCCCGCGGCGGCCCAGGACAAACCGCGGTCCGGTGGCGAGCTCGTGTTCGTCGTCCCCTCCGAGCCGCCCAGCTACGACGCCCACCAGGAAGAGACGTTCGGCCTCATCCATCCCACCGCGCCTCACTACAACACCCTGATGCGCGTGGACCCGATGGACAAGACGGGCACCAAGCCGGTGGGGGACCTGGCCGAATCCTGGACGATCTCCAAGGACGGCCTCGTCTACACCTTCAAGCTGCGGCAGAACGTGAAGTTCCACGATGGCAGCGAGATGACGTCGAAGGACGTCAAGGCCTCCTACGACAAGATCCTCAACCCGCCCGCAGGCACGAAGTCGCTGCGCGCCAAGGCGTACTCGACGGTGAAGAGCGTCGAGGCCCCCGACGCGAATACGATCCAATTCACGCTCAAGTATCCCGAGTCGTCGTTCCTGCTCAACCTCGCCTCGCCGTGGAACTGGATCTACAAGGCGGACATCATCGCCAAGGATCCCAACTGGTACATGAAGAACGTCAACGGCACGGGAGCCTTTAAGTTCGTGGAGCACGTGAAGGGCTCGCACTGGGTCGGCAAGAAGAACGCCGACTACTGGGACAAGGGCAAGCCCTACCTGGACGGCTACCGCGCCATCTTCATGAAGTCGGCGGCGGCGCAGGTGGCGGCCGTACGGGGCGAGCGCGCGCACATCCAGTTCCGGAGCTGGAGCCCGCCCGAGCGCGACAGCCTCGTGCAGGCACTGGGCCCGAAGATCACCGTGCAGGAGAGCCCCTGGGACTGCCTGAACTTCGTGTCGATGCACCACGAGAAGAAGCCGTTCGACGACAAGCGCGTGCGCCGGGCGCTGTCGCTGGCGCTCGACCGCTACGAGGGCTCCAAGGCCCTGTCTCAGATCACGCTCGTGAAGGACGTGGGTGGCGTCCAGGTGCCCGGCACCCCGTACGCGACGCCGCCCGAGGAGCTCGAGAAGCTGGCCGGCTACGGGCGGGACATCGAGAAGAACCGCGCCGAGGCGCGCCGGCTGCTGAAGGAGGCGGGCGTCCCCGAGGGCTTCTCGTTCACCTTCAAGAACCGCGGCATCGAGCACCCGTACGCCAAGCTCGGCATCTGGCTCATCGACCAGTGGAAGCAGATCGGCATCACCGTCAAGCAGGAGACCATCGAGGCCTCCGCCTATCACCCCATGCTCAAGCGGGGCGACTTCGAGGTGGCGATGGACTTCCAGTGCGGCTTCATCGTGGAGCCGGACCTCGACCTCGTTCGCTTCCTGTCCACCTCGGACGCGAACTACGGCAAGCACAAGGACACGGTCATCGACGATCTGTACAACCAGCAGGCGCGTACGACCGACACGGAGGCGCGCAAGAAGCTCATCCGGCAGTTCGAGAAGCGGCTGCTCGACGACGAGGCGCACGTGGCCTACACGCTGCAGTGGCACCGGATCGTCGCGCACAGCTCGAAGGTCAAGGGCTGGACGATCACGCCCAGTCACTACCTGAACAACCAGCTCGATACCGTCTGGCTGTCGGAGTAAGGGTCTGAAGCTCGGTCCCG
>JBBDXO010000006.1:7199-9426 GCA_040902295.1 Candidatus Rokuibacteriota bacterium
CCCCCCCCCCCCCCCCCCCCCCCCCCCCGGGCCCCCGGGGGCCCCGCCGTATGTGGAAATACCTGACCAAGCGGTTTCTCCTCATCTTTCCCACCCTCCTCGGGGTGGCCATCGTGACATTCGTCCTCATCCGCATCATCCCCGGCGACGTGGTCGAGCTGCGCCTGGCGGGTGACAGCGCGTCCGTCTCCGAGGAGCTGCTGGCGAGCGAGCGCGCGAAGTTCGGCCTGGACCGGCCGGTGCTCGAGCAGTTCATCACCTGGATCCTCGGCGTCATCCGGCTGGACTTCGGCACCTCCATGTGGACGGGCTCGCCGATCTGGGAGGAGATCCAGCTGCGCTTCGCGCTGTCGCTGCAGGTGGCGGTGATGGCGACCCTCGTCGCCGTGCTCCTGGCGGTGCCGCTCGGGGTGGCGGCCGCCTTGAAACAGGATTCCTGGGTCGACTATGCCGTCCGGGTGTTCTCGATCGCGGGCCTCGCGGTGCCGTCCTTCTGGCTCGGGATCGTGATGATCCTGGCGATGCTCATCGTCTTCAAGTGGCTGCCGCCGATGGTGTACACGCCGTTCTGGGTCGATCCGTGGCAGAACATGCTGCAGCTCATCTGGCCCGCGCTCGCCGTCGGCTACCGCTACTCGGCGGTGGCCACGCGCATGACGCGCTCGGCGATGCTCGAGGTGCTGCGTGAGGACTACATCCGGACGGCGCGGGCGAAGGGCCTGATGCAGAAGCTCGTGCTCTCACGGCACGCGCTCAAGAACGCCATGCTGCCCGTGCTGACCGTCATCGCGCTCGAGTTCGCGTTCCTCATCGGTGGTCTGGTGGTGACCGAGCAGGTGTTCAATCTCAACGGGCTCGGATTGCTCTTCGTGCAGGCGGTCGCCCACCGCGACTACACGCTGATCCAGGCGCTCGTCATGCTGGTGGCGAGCTGCTTCATCCTCGTCAACTTCGCGATGGACATCATGTACGCGTGGCTCGATCCCCGGATCCGGTACCGCTGATGGCCATCGCCCGCCCCCTCGACGCCGTGGAGCCGGCGCCGCCGCGCAGCCGGTGGACGGCCGCCGTCCTGGACTTCGCGCGCAACCGCACGCTGGGCGCGCTCGGCGCCGCCGTCATCGTCGTGATGCTCGTGGTCGCCGTCTTCGCCGACGTCATCACGCCGTACGACCCCGAGGCCGTGGACTTCTCCGCCATGCTGTCGGCGCCGGGCTCGGCGCACTGGCTCGGCACCGATTCCTTCGGCCGCGACGTGCTGTCGCGGATCATCTTCGGCTCCCGCACCGCGCTGCTGGTGGGCTTTGGCGCCTCCGTGTTCGGCGCCACGCTCGGCGCCGTCCTCGGTGTGGCCGGGGCGTATTTCGCCGGCCGCATCGATCTCTACCTGCAGCGGCTGATGGACATCTTCATCGCCTTCCCGCTCATCATCCTCGCCCTCTCCCTCGTGGCCATTCTCGGCAACTCGATCCCGAATCTCATCATCGCCATCATGATCCCCATGATCCCGCGGGCGGCGCTCGTCATCCGCTCCTCGGCCCTGTCGATTCGCGAGATGCCCTACGTCGACGCCGCGCGCGCGGCCGGCTTCGGGCACGCGCGCATCATCCTGCGCCACATGCTTCCGAACGTCATGGCGCCGTACCTCATCATGCTCACGGCATTCCTCGGGCAGGCGATCCTGCTCGAAGCCTCGCTGTCCTTCCTCGGCCTGGGCGTGCAGGAGCCGACGGCGGCCTGGGGCCTGATGCTGCAGGGTGCTGCCATCGAGTTCGCGGAGGCCGCCCCCTGGATGGGGATCTTCCCCGGCCTCGCCATCAGCCTCGCCGTCTTCGCCTTCAACCTGTTCGGCGACTCGCTGCGCGACGCGCTCGACCCGCGCCTGCGCACGCAGTAGGTGTCGTCGCGCTTCTTGACGGCTTCGACGGAACGCGGTAGAAATCCGTGGTTAGACCGGACGGCTAACTCGAGGATATTTCGAGGATCGGGAGGCGGTCATGCCCTACATCATTGCTGAGCCCTGCATCAACGTGAAGGACAAGGCGTGCGTCGAGGTCTGCCCCGTGGACTGCATCTACGAGGGCCCGGACATGCTCTTCATCCATCCGGATGAGTGCATCGACTGCGGCGCGTGCGAGCCGGTGTGCCCGGTGAAGGCGATCTTCGCGGAAGACGAGACGCCGGATCAGTGGAAGAGCTTCATCGAGCTGAACAAGACGTTCTTCAA
>JBBDXO010000007.1:0-1425 GCA_040902295.1 Candidatus Rokuibacteriota bacterium
GTCGTCGACCTGCTGGTGGAAGGGCTTGCCCCCGGGCGACGACATGGGGGTGTGCTCGGCGAGCATGGTGTGCAGCTCGACGAAGAGCGGGCCTTCCCCCGTCAGCAGCGACGGCAGCCGGCGCTTGAGCTCGTCCAGCTCGCCGATGGCGATCGCCGCGCCGTAGCCCGCCGCGCGGGCCATCGTGACGAAATCCACGGTGAGCCCGCCCGGCGTCTCCTGCGCCCCGGAGGTGTGATACACGCCGTTCTTGAACAGGAAGTGCACGAGGTTGCGCGGCCGCGCGCCTGCCACCGTCGCCAGCGAGCCGAGCTGCATGAGCAGCGAGCCGTCGCCGTCGAACACCAGCACGCGGCGCTCCGGCCGCGCCAGCGCGAGACCGAGCCCCAGGGACGAGGCGCCGCCCATGAAGCCGATACAGCCCACGGACAGGTCGTCGGGAGCGATGGTGCGCCATGCCGGGGACGTGGTCATGGTGGGGATGCAGATGGCGTCGCCGCGAACGGCGGCGATGGCGCGCAGCGCGTCTTCGGGCTTGATGGCCATGTCAGCTCGTCTCCAGGCCCACCAGCACGGCGGCCGGACCGCGCCGCTGCCGGCTCCGGCGGTAGTACTCGGCGATCAGGTGCACGTCGTTGGGCCCTTCCAGCCGCGCGTGGGGCACGCCGAAGGTGTCGAGCAGCGGCTCGCAGAAGCGCACCATCGAGTGCCGTGACTCGCGCGGGTCCTTGTCCTTTTCCCGGCTCAACAGCCCGATCATGTAGAACACGGGCACGCGGCCGTCCATGGCGACGCCCCGCAGCGTGTTCACGGAGGCATAGAGGCCGGCGTGCTGGATCATCAGCATGACGGGCTCGCCGCCCGCGTACAGGCCGGCCGCGATCGTCACCGCCTCGTCCTCCGTGGCGCACGTGACCACGCGCAGCGCCTGCTCCTTGTCGAGGGCGGCCAGCACCGTCTTCTGATGGGTGTCCGGCACGCTGAGGATCCAGCCCAGGTGGTCGTGGGGAGACGCGCGCCATCCTTCGGCCGCCCGCGCGGCGCGGGCCTCGCGGAAGGTGTCCTTGAGGGTGTCGATCACGAGCGAGGCGGGAATCGATTCGGGCATGCCGTCCTCCAGTGCAAGCGGTCGTGCAGCAGCCTGCCCGGCTCGACGCCTTGTCCGGGGGGCGAGCGCACTGATACCATCCCCGCTGACTCATGTCCACCGGCTCATCGCGAAAGACCACCCGAGCTGTCGCAGGTCATCGCCGGCCTCACCCGACCGCCGCCGTCGGCCAGACGGCCGTTGCCGTTGCCGCCTACCGGTGATACCCTACAGGCGTTTCCACATGCCCGCGCGTCCACGACCGAAGTCAACGACGGGTCACGCGAAACCTGGCCGGGGCTCTCACGAGTCTTGCGTGCCGACGAGCCGAGAGGAGC
>JBBDXO010000008.1:0-1603 GCA_040902295.1 Candidatus Rokuibacteriota bacterium
CCCGTGGCCCGCCCGCCCGGCCCCCGCCGTCACCGCATTCCACGAGAGTCATTAGTCGAGCGTGACGGCCACCGCGTGTCGTCGCACGTACGCCTCGTCCACCTCCACGCCGAGGCCCGGGCCCTCCGGCAGCCGCACGCGGCCGCCGCCCGTCCAGACGCGCTCGCGCAGGAAGGTGGTGTCGATGAACTGGGGGCCGTTGAGCTGCAGCGGACTGATGTCGAACGCCGCCGCCAGGTGCATGCCGGCGGCAAGGCCGAGGTCCGTCTCCGTGAGGCCGGACAGCGACAGGCCAAGGCCCGCCGCCTCCGCCAGCTCGCAGAGCTGACGGGAGTACCAGAGGCCGCCGTTGCGCTGCACCTTCGCCACCGCCACGTGGAGGGCGTCGTGGCGGACGTACTCGAGCAGATCGGGCAGCGAGCGCAGCGTCTCGTCGATGCCGATGGGCACGGGGCTGGCGCCGGCGAGGCGGCGGAATCCCGAGAGGCTCATGCCGTTGAGGGGCTGCTCGAAGAGCGTGACGCCGAGGCCCTCCATGCGCCGCGCCTGCCGCAGCGCCATGTCCACGCGATAGCCGCGATTGGCGTCCACCTGCAGCGTGCGGTCGCCGATGACCGCGCGCGTGCGCTCCATGAGCGCGAGGTCGCCGCGCTCGCCGTGCATGCCGATCTTGCATTCGAAGCAGTCGTAGCCGGCCTCCAGCCCCTCGCGCGCCATGGCGTCGGCGTCGGCGGGCGCCACCGTCGTCACCATCCACGTGAGATCGAACTCGGTGCGGCGCCGGCGGCCGAGCAGCGCGTACACGGGCACCCCGTGGCGGCGCGCCACCGCGTCGTGCAGCGCGACGTCGATCGCCGACTTCGCGAGGGGAGAGCCCATGGTGACGCCGGGGCTGATGGCCCGGTCCATCGCGCGGTGGACGCTGTCGAGGTCCCACGCCTCGAGCCCGATGACGGCGGGCGCCAGGTAGCGGCGCAGCGTGGAGACGATCGTCTCGGTGGTCTCGTAGGTCCACCGCGGCGTGGGCGTCGCCTCGCCCCAGCCCGCGGCACCGTCGTCGGTGGAGACCTTCACGAGCACGCGCGGCGACGCGGATCCCGGCGTGGCGGCCACGCCGCCCGCCATGATGAAGGCGGCCTTCTGCCGGAAGTTGATGACGAACACTTCGACGGCCGCGATCTTCATGGGCGCACATGATACTCGGCGGCGCTGTGCTACGCTACGACGCGTGCGCTGGCTGATCGTCCTGCCCTTCAATCGGCCCGGTCACATGGGAGTGGATTTCGCCGACGAGCTCACCGCCCTCGGCCACCAGCCGCTGCTCTTCGCGTACCGCCGCCGCAATGCGCTCTACACGAACCGCAGCACGAAGGCGGCCTACCAGCTCTGGATCCTGCGCCGGCTCGAGCGCGCGTGCGTCGCCCTGCGGCCCGACGTGGTGCTCGTCATCAAGGGCGGCCCCATCACGCCCGGACTCGTGCGGCGCGTGAAGAAGCGCGCCGACCCGGTGTTCCTGAACTTCTTCCCCGACAACCCCCTGTGGATGATCCCCTTCGACGCCATCGAGGCGTACGACGTGTTCTTCACCAAGGAGCGGTACGCG
>JBBDXO010000008.1:1703-9177 GCA_040902295.1 Candidatus Rokuibacteriota bacterium
TACTCCGGCTCCACGCTGTCGCTCAACCACCACCATCCCATGAACGACATCGTGGGCGTCAACACGCGCGCCTTCGAGCTGGCGGCGGCGGGCGCCTGCCAGGTCGCGGACGCCAAGGAGGATCTCGCCACGCTGTTCAAGCCGGGCGAAGAGCTCATCGCCTATCGCGACATCCCCGAGCTGCGCCGCCAGCTCGACTACCACCTCGCCCATCCCGACGAGGCGCGCGCCATCGGCGCCAACGCCCGCCACCGCGCACTCGCCGAGCACACCCTGCGCCATCGCGTGGAGGAGATGGTGGCGGTCGTGGACGAGCGCTGCGGCCGCCGATGACGGGCTCGCTCGCGCAGAGCCTCACCTGCATCGACTGCGGCCGGAGCCACGCCCTCGGCTATCGCCTGCAGTGCGAGGCATGCGGCGGTCTCCTCGAGCTGCGCTACGACCTCGAGCCTCTGCGCCGGGCCGGCCCCGCGCTGCTCTCGGGATCCGGGCTCTGGCGGTACGCGCCCGTGCTGCCCATCGACGATCCCGCCCACCGCGTGACGCTCGGCGAGGGCGGCACGCCGCTGCTCGAGTGCCCGCGCCTGGCCGCGCAGCTCGGCGTGCGGCGGCTGCTGGCGAAGTTCGACGGCCCCAATCCCACCGGCACCGTGAAGGACCGCTCCTCCGCCACGGGCGTGGCGGCCGCGCTGCAGTTCGGCTTCACCGCGACCTCCGTGGTCAGCTCGGGCAACGCGGGGTCGTCCATCGCCGCCTATTCCGCGCGCGCGGGGCTGCGCTCGCTGATCTTCGCCTACGAGCGCGCCTCCGCGCCCAAGCTGCTGCACATGGCGGCCACCACCACCGACCTCGTGATCTACCAGGGCGTCTACGACGATCTCATCACGATCTGGGATCGGCTCGTCGAGCAGCGGCTGTTCTTCGACTGCGGGGCCTCGCGCAACGCCTACAAGCACGAGGGGAAGAAGACGATCGCGTACGAGATCGCCGAGCAGAGCGGCTGGGTGCCGCCCGACGTGGTGGTGGCGCCGGTGGCCGTCGGTGAGACCTTCATCGCCGCCGCGCGCGGCTTCCGCGAGCTGCACGAGGCGGGCTGGATCGCGCGGCCGCCGCGCATGGTCGCCGCGCAGGCCACGCGCGCCAACGCGGTGTCGCGCGCCTTTCGCGCGGGCGCCCCCCTCACGCCGGTGAAGATCGGCTACACGGTGGCGGAAGGCCTGGCCGCGGGCAATCCGGGACGCAAGGGCGAATGGGTGCTGCGCCTGCTCCGTGAGGGCGGCGGCCTCGCCGCCGACGCGGAGGACGCCGAGATCCTCGCCGCGCAGAGCCGGCTGGCGCGCACGGAAGGGATCTGGGCGGGGCCCACCGGGGTGGCGACGCTCGCCGTGCTGATCCGCATGCTCGCAGCGAAGGAAATCGATCCCGCGCAGACGATCTGCGTGATCCTGAGCGAGACCGGGTTGAAGACCGAAGGCGAGCCGCCGAGCCGCAGCGGAACCGCCTTCGACTACGACTCCCTCAAGCGCCTCGTGGAGCAGCGCCTCGGCTGACCCGTTGCCACGGGCGTTTTACCTGCGCCCGGCGCGCACGGTCGCGCGCGACCTGCTCGGCTGCACCCTCGTGTCGCGCCGCGGCCGGGCGCTCACGGCGGGCCGCATCGTGGAGACGGAAGCGTATCTGGGCCCTGAAGACGCCGCCTCCCACGCCGCCTTCCGTCCCGGCAGCCGCGACCTCTTCTACGGGCACGGGGGCCGGGCGTACGTCTATCTGAACTACGGCATCCACGTGTGCCTGAACGCCATCACCGGCCGCGCCGGCACCCCCGGCTGCGTGCTCATCCGCGCCGTCGAGCCCGTGGCCGGCATCGACACCATGGTCCGCCGTCGCGGGGTGCCGGCGACCTCCGTGCGCATCGCCAGCGGTCCCGGCAACCTCACCCGCGCGCTCGGCATCACGCTGGCCGACAACGCCGCCGACCTCACACAAGGCCCCCTGACGATCGAGCCGCGCACCGGACCGCGCCCCCGCATCACCACCGGCCCGCGCATCGGCATCACGCGCGCCGTCGACCTGCCGCTCCGCTTCTGGATCGCCAACAGCCCCTCGGTGTCCAAGGCGATCAGGTCGGAATCGGGGGGTCAGGCTTTGACTTCCGCGCGAGCGTCTACCGGGTGCGCCGCAGCGCTTCGGGGTCGAACAGCTCGTCGGGGAGCGCGGGATTGATGGCGATGGAGCGCACCGTGATGAGGACGACCATCTTGCCGTCGATGAACGCTTCCTGGCGATACGGAAAGAAGAAGCCGCCCGCGAGCGGGCGGTGCTCGGAGAATGCGAGATCCATCAGCGCGGGGCCGCCGGGCAGCGTCTCGCGTGTGATGAATCGCACGACGCCGAACTCGGGGTCGAGCCACACGGCCGGGCTCTGCCGGTCGCCCGGCAGCGCGCCGATGACGGTGATGAGCCGCCCACCGACGCGAGTGACGTGGGACACGCCGTCCCGGATGCCGAGGGCGCGCCATTCGGCGAGCACGTCGGCGGCGGAGCGACGGAAGGGCACGAGCAGGTGCGTGCGATCGCGAGCCAGCGCCACCGGCGGCGCCTCATAGACGCTCCCGTCGGCGGCGCGCACCCACACGCGATCGCCCACCGCCAGCCGGACCTCGAGCTTGCCGTCGATGGTCTGCTCGACCCGCTGCTGGCGGGGCAGGCGGAGCAGCACGCGCTGCCCGCCGCCGGACTGCTGGCGCCGGCCGTCGGGATGGTAGAGGGCCACGTCCTGCTCGATGACGAGGCTGGTGAGGCTCACGCCGGAGGCGCGCGCCACGAAGGCCTCCACCGCCGCGCGCACGTCGGAGGCGGCCCCCGCCGCCGGTACGGCGAGCAGGGTGACGAGGAGGGTCGCGGCGAGCCTCACCACGCCTCCGGTTATACGGGGCGCCTGCGCGCAAAGTCAATGAAAAGCCTGAATTTTTCGGGCAAATTTGTTGACACCGAGGGGCCCCGCTTCGTATCATGAAACAACAAAACTGCAAGGAGAGCGCGTGCCCAATTCTGACCCCCTGAGTGCCGGTGTCCTCGAGCTCGTCTGGAATGCCGGGCCCGTCGCGAAGTTCGTGCTCGCCGTGCTGGCCCTGTTCTCGGTGGTGAGCTGGGCGCTCATCGTGGAGAAGTGGTGGCAGCTCCGGCGCGTGCGCAGCCAGACGCTCGGTTTCCTCAAGACCTTCCGCGAGGGCCGCCGCGGGCCCGCCCTGCAGGGCATGGCCAAGAAGTTCCGGGACAGCCCGCTGGCCCAGATCTACGCCGCGGGGTACCAGGAGGCCGTCGACGGCGACGACCTCGACGATGGCGACGACGTGAGCGACGACCGGCTGCACGCCGCTCAGCGTGCGATGCGGCGCTCGGCAGGGCTGGAGATCGCCCAGCTCGAGCGCTACCTGCCCTTCCTCGCCACCACCGCCTCCGCCACGCCCTTCATCGGGCTCTTCGGCACGGTGTGGGGCGTGATGTCGGCGTTCCAGGGCATCGGATCGCAGGGCTCGGCGAGCCTCGCCGTCGTCGCTCCCGGCATCTCGGAAGCGCTCATCGCCACCGCGGCGGGCCTGGCGGCGGCCATCCCCGCCGTCATCGCGTACAACTACTTCGTGAATCGGGTCAAGCACTGGGCGACCGAGATGGACGGCTTCTCGCTCGAGCTGCTGAACGTCATGAGCCGCCCCACGCCCAAGGTGGTGGGCCGGACGGTGAAAGATGGCGTTTAAGCTCGACACGCAGGAAGGCGATCATCGCCTCGGGTCGTCGCTGGCCGAGATCAACATCATTCCGTTCGTCGACGTGGTGCTGGTGCTCCTGCTCATCTTCATGCTGACGGCGCCCATGATGTACCGCGGCATCGACGTGAATCTGCCGCGCGCCGCCGCCAAGCCGACCGCCGTCGAGGAGCGCATGGTCCTCACCGTGACCAAGGACCGCCAGCTCTTCCTCAACGACCGGCGCGTGCCGCCCGGAGGCCTCGACGCCCAGCTGCGCGCCGCCTTCGGCAATCGCACCGACAAGACGCTCTATCTCAAGGCCGACGAAGCCCTCGCCTACGGCGCGGTGGTGGAGACGATGGACCAGCTGCGTCGCGCCGGCATCGAGCGGCTCGGCATGGTCACCGAGCCCGTGCGGGCCCGCTGACGGTGACGGCCGTGGCCATCCCCCTGGGCAGCCGGACACGGCGTTCGATGGGCCCGGCGCTCGGCCGGGCCCGCGTCCCCGTCATCGCCACCGTCGTCTCGGCGATCGTTCATACCGCGCTGGCGGCGGCGGTCATGCTCAGCGCCAGCGCGTGGGCGGCGCGACAGCCCAAGGTCTACGTGATCAACCTCGTGCCCGCCGTCACCGCCAGGGGCGCGCCGGAGGTGCGCCCGACACCGGCGCTGCCGCCGCGCCCGGACGAGGTTGCGCCGCGCGCCGCGCCCACGCCACCGGCGGACCTGCCCGCGCGCGAGACACCGTCGCCCGACATGCCCCCGCGCGATGCCGCGCGCACGGCGTCGGACCTTCCCGACCGCACCGTGCCGGCGCGCAGGCCCGCACTGCCCCGCGCCGGCGACAAGGAGCTGCCCACGGTGCCGAGCGCGCCGAGCACGAAGCCCGCGCCCGAGCCGGCGGCGCCGCCGCGCCCGCAGGCCGCCGCCGCGCCGCCGCCGCCACTGGGGCGGCCGTCGGGGTCGGCGCTCGGATCGGGCGCGGTGACGCTGAACGTCTCCGATTTTCCGTTTGCCTGGTACACGCGGGTGATCGTGAACAAGGTCACCGACGGTTGGGCCGCGCGCGCGCTGGAGGGCCGGCAACCGGTGGCCGTGTTCGAGATCGGCCGCGACGGCCAGGTCTCGAAGCTGTCGATCGAGAAATCCTCGGGCAATCCGTATTACGACCAGGCGGCGCTGCGCGCCATCACGAGCGCCAATCCGTTTCCGCCCCTGCCGCCGGACTTCAAGGAACCCGTCCTGAGGGTCCACATGGGCTTCAATTTCGCCAGCGAGCGAGGGTAATCCGTTGACACGACGACGACTGACCGCACTTGCGCTGCTCCTGATCGCCCTCCTGGGCCCGGTGCCGATGCCGCCCGCGCCCGGTGCCCAGGGCGTCGACGTCTTTCTCAACGTCACCGGCGGCGGCTCGAAGAGGCTGAATATCGCCGTGCCCGATTTCGCCCCCGTCGCCGGCGCCGACGCGGCGGGCACGGGCAAGATGCTGGCCACGGTGGCGGGCGCCGATCTCAACTTCTCGGGACTCTTCAGCGTGGTGGCGGCCACGGGCGCCATCCCGGCCAACAATCCCGTCGCGCTCCAGCAGTCGTGGACGGAGTTCGCGGCGGCGGGGGCGCACGCCGGCCTGCACGGCCTCATCGCCGTGCGCGGCGACCGGCTCGAAGGCGAGATGCGGCTGTACGACCTCACCGCTCCGGAATTTCGGCTCATCGCCGCCAAGAAGTTCGACGTGCCCGCCGCACAGGCGCGCCGGCTCGCGCACAAGATGGCCGACGAAGTCGTGCTGCAGTTCACCGGCGAGCTCGGCATCGCGGACACGAAGATCGCGTACGTGCTGGGACCCCGGGGCGCCAAAGAGATCCTCATGGCCGATTACGACGGCGCGGGGCCGGCGTCCGTGACGCGCAACGGCTCCATCAACCTGAGTCCCGTGTGGAGCCCCGACGCGCGCTCGCTCGCGTTCACGTCGTACCGGCAGGGCTATCCCGATCTCTACCGCGCCTTTCCCTTCGAGCGGCGCCCCGAGCAGACGCTGGCGGCGTTCTCCGGCATCAACTCGTCGCCGGCATTCAGCCCCGACGGCCGCAGCCTCGCCATGACGCTGTCGAAGGACGGCAACCCGGAGATCTACGTGCTCACGCTGGCCACCGGCACCATGCGGCGGCTCACGCGTCATGCGGGCATCGACACCGAGCCCGCGTGGGCACCCACCGGACGCCAGATGGCGTTCATCTCCGATCGCGGCGGCAGCCCGCACCTCTACGTCATGGACGCCGAGGGCGCGAACGTGCGCCGCCTCACGGCGGGCGGATTTCACACGCAGCCGCGCTGGTCGCCGAAGGGTGACACCATCGTGTACACGTCACGTCAGAGCGTCCACGACCTGTGGGCGATCGACGCCGACGGCTCCAACCCACGGCGCCTCACCGGCGGCACCGGTGACAATCAGGGCGCAACGTGGTCGCCCAATGGCCGGCACCTGGCGTTTCAGTCGAATCGTGAGGGCCGCTGGCAGATCTTTGCCATGCTGGCAGACGGGACGGCACAGGAGCCCATCACGCGCGCGGCGGGCGACGCCACAAGTCCCTCATGGTCACCTCGCCTACCGTGATACGCTTTGTGTTGGTTTTCTAGAACCCCCGTCGTCCAGGGCACGTCAAAAGGAGGCCTCATGCTAACCCGGTGCTCAACCATCATTGGAATGTCGTTGCTGGTGTCTGCCGTCGTTCTGACCGGTTGCGCCAAGCGTCCCGCCACGACGGCGGCCGCCGCGCCCGCACCCACCGGTTCCTCCGGCACCAGCGGCACCGGTAGCACCGGGACCGGCAGCGGCTCGCAGATGCAGCCAGGCAGTGGCGGAGCGACGGCGCAGCCGGGCACCGGCGGCGCGACCACTCCCGGCGTCGCCGGCGGCAGCACCGGCACGCAGGCGCCGGGCTCCACCGCCCGGCCCGCCATCCGCGACTTCGCCGCGGACTCGAACCTCGGCGACATCTTCTTCGATTTCGACAAGTACGACATCCGGCAGGCGGATGCGCGCACGCTCGACGGCAACGCGCAGTGGCTGAAGTCGAACCCCAGCCATCTCGTTCTCATCGAGGGACACTGCGACGAGCGCGGCACCAACGAGTACAACCTGGCGCTCGGCGAGCGGCGGGCGAAGTCGACCATGAACTACCTCGTGTCGCAGGGCGTGCAGGCCAACCGCATTACCATCATCAGCTATGGTGAGGAACGGCCGACGTGCACGGAAAAGGCGGAACAGTGCTGGGCCAAGAACCGGCGCGCGCACTTCCTCGTCAAGCCCCGCTAGGCACGGCGGGCGCTGATCGCGCGGCGAGCGGGGGGGTCGTCCTCCTCCTCGCCGCGCTGCTTTTCGGCGGGTGTGCGGGCGTCGCCGACGTCACGGGGACCGCGACGCAGACCGATCTCTACCAGCTCCGCGCCGACATCACTGCCGTCAACCAGACGGCGCAGCGCGCACGCACCGAGACGGAGGCGCTGGCGGCGCAAACGGAGCAGCGCGCCCGCGAGCGCGCGGCGGCGGACGAGCAGCGGACGCAGACGCTCACGGAGCGCCTTGAGACGCTGACCACCGCGGTGAGCACCCTCGCCGCGCGCATCGACGAGCTGACCGCCCGCGTGGACCTGCTCAACCGCCAGGCGCGGATCGTTCCACCGCCGGCGCCGACACCCGCGCCGCCCGTGGCCTCCGCGCC
>JBBDXO010000009.1:0-8979 GCA_040902295.1 Candidatus Rokuibacteriota bacterium
GCCGTGCAGGCGCTGCGCGCCGCCGGGTGCCGGCCGTGATCGTCGCCGCCGTGCCGTCACCTCCGAGAGCGATCGGCCCTCGCGCAGCGCGCGCGTGCGCACCAGATGCGTGGCGAGATCACGATCGCCGAGGCTGAACCAGGTGTCCACGCCGTGGCCGGCCATCGCGCGCAGGCAATGGAAGGTCTCGCTCGCCAGCCCCCAGCCGCGCGCGACGTCCAGCGTGCCCGCCAGCGCGTACGTCACGGTGTCGAGGTCGGGAGAGACGTGCAGGCCCCACACCTCCGTGTCGTCCCCGGTGTTGCCGATGACGGTGAGGCGGGAGGGATCGACGCAGGCCGCCAGCCCGCGAAGGAGCTTGGCGGCGCCGGTGCCTCCGGCAATGACGGCGATCATGGGCAGGAATCAGTCGTGGGCGGCTTCGCGCAGCGTCCACAGGGCGGTGTTGCCGCGCCACGCGTAGAGGCCGACGCCGGCGCGCCCGGCGAGGGCGGCGGGCAGCGCCACTTCCGGAACCGGCATGAAGCCGTAGCGGGTCCACACGCGGTCGAGGCCCTGCGGCCGCGCGTAGACCGTCTTCACGCCGAGCGCGCTCGCGTGATCGATGGCCGCCGCCACGAGCTGCGCGGCGATCTCGAGGGGGTCGGCGGCGATCTCCTGGTCGGCGGCGATCTCCTGATTTTGGAGTTCGCTCGTCTCGCGCCCGGGGCGCTCGACTCGCCCTACCACGATATGCACGAGCGCGGTGGTGGCCGCGCGCTCGGCGACGAGGGCGCCCACGAGGCTTTCGCCGTCGGCGCCGGGGCCGAAGGCGCCCCAGGCGAAGGCGAGCATGGCGGAGTGAGGCCACGCCACGGCGGCGAAGTCGAAGAGCGGGCGGGCGCGCGCGGCGTCCGGCAGGGGGCGATAGCCGATCCCCTGCCAGACCCGCGGAAGGACCGTCGAAGCGAGCGTCGGACTTCGTGGCGCTGCAGGATCCTCCGACGTCGACGGCGGCGGCCCGGCGGGCCGGCGGCTCCCCGTACGGCGACCGGAGGTGCTCCGTCCAGCGCTACTTCTTGCCAAGCACCGTGTCCTTGAGGCTCTTCGCGATGCGGAACTTGCACACGCGCTTGGCGGGAATCTTGATGGGCTCGCCCGTTTGTGGATTTCGACCGATGCGCGCCTTCCGGTTGGCGAGGACGAGCTTGCCGAAGCCGGGCAGCACGAAACCGTTCTTCGCTTCCTTGCACGCCAGGTTCAGCGTCTCCTCGAAAAGCTCCGCGATCTGCTTCTTGGACAGCTCGGTTTTCTCCGACAGGTACGACAGCGTCGCGGACTTCGTCATCATCTTCGCCACAGGCATGGCCTCCTCGGTGTTGGGTTGAGCGCGAGAGACATTACTACCACACGCCGTCGCAGTCGGCTACCGCGTGAACCGGAACTCGCCCGAGGCGATGAGCGTGCGATACGAGCCGAAGCGCGCCTCGGCGTCCTCGACGGCGTCCAGCGGTGAGACAGGGTCGGTTCCGTCGTCATAGCGACGCACGACGCGGTAGAGCGTGTCGCGCTCGGCGGGCACGCGTCCCGCGTCGCGGATGATGCGGCACAGCTCACCCGGCCCCACGAGCTGGCCGAACTGCGCGCCGGCGGAGGTGGAGATGGATTCATTGATGAGCGTGCCGCCCATGTCGTTGGCGCCCGCGTCGAGCAGCAGCTGCGTCAGCTTCGGTCCTTCCTTGACCCACGAGGCCTGGATGTTCGGGATCACGGGGCCGAGGAGCACGCGCGCGAGCGCGTGCATGCGGACCACTTCCACGCCGCTGGCGCCGGGCCGCACGCCCGGCACGAGCTTCTTGCCGTACATGGGCGCCTCGGAATGGATGAGCGACAGCGGCACGAACTCGGTGAAGCCGCCCGTGTCCTTCTGGATCGAGCGCAGCAGCGCCATGTGATGCACCCAGTGCGCGGGCGTCTCCACGTGGCCGTACATGATGGTGGAGGTGGTGCGGATGCCGAGCGCGTGGGCGGTGGTGATGATCTCCACCCACTGGTCCACGGTGACGCGCCCGCGCGCGATCAGATCGCGAATGTCCTGGTCGAGGATCTCCGCGGAGGTGCCGGGCAGCGTGCCGAGTCCCGCCGCCTTGAGCTCCATCAGGTAGTCCTTGATGGGCAGGCCCGAGCGCACGGAGCCGTACAGGACCTCCTCCGGAGAGAAGGCGTGGACGTGGATGTCCGGCAGCGCCCGCTTGATCGCCTTCGTGAGGTCGATGTAGTAGCGGCCGTCGAGCTTGGGCGGCAGCCCCGCCTGGATGCAGACTTCCGTGGCGCCCATGTCCCACGCCTCGCGCGCGCGCCGCACCACTTCCTCCACCGGCAGCAGGTAGCCTTCCTCTTCGCGGTGGTCGCGGCTGAAGGCGCAGAAGCCGCAGTGCTTGATGCACACGTTGGTGAAGTTGATGTTGCGGTTCACCACGAAGGTCACGACGTCGCCCGCCTGGCGGCGGCGCAGCTCGTCGGCGGCGAGCGTGAGCGCCTGCAGCTCGCGCCCGGTGGTGTGGGCCAGCGTGAGGCCGTCGGCGACGGAGACCTCGGCGCCGTCGAGGGCGCGGTCGAGGATCGCGCGCACGCCGGGCGCGGCGCGGTCGAGGGAGGCGGTAAGGCTACCAGCGGCGCCAGTGCTCATGCGAGTCCTTTACGAGGCCGGCCGGGTCGAGCCACGCCGAGACACGCGCGCGCAGCCGCTCGTCGAGGAACTCGGCGCGCGTCGCGTACTCGGGGTAGACCGCCAGCCGTTCGCGGAAGGTGAAGCCGAGCCCCTCGGTGGCTGCCCGCAAGTCGCGGATGAGGGGCCACGGCTTCTCCGGATTGATGTGGTCGAGCGTGAGGGGCGAGATGCCGCCCCAGTCGTTGAGCCCGGCCGCCAGCAGCCGGGGATAGACGCCGGGCGTCAGGTTGGGCGGCGCCTGGATGTTGACGTCGGGGCCGAGCAGGAGGCGGGCGACGGCGATCGTCCGCAGCAGCTCGTCGAGCGACGGCTCCGCGGCGTCGCGCATCGGGATCCGCGGCTTGGCGCGGAAGTTCTGCACGATCACTTCCTGGATGTGGCCGTAGCGCTCGTGCAGGTCGCGGATGGCGGCGAGGGCGTCCACGCGCTCGCGCGGCGTCTCGCCGATGCCGATGAGGATGCCGGTGGTGAAGGGGATGCCGAGCTTGCCCGCGAGGGCGATCGTCTTCAGTCGCCGCCCCGGCACCTTGTGGGGCGCACGGTCGTGGGCGCGGCCGGGGCCGAGCAGCCGCTCGGAGACGGATTCGAGCATGATGCCCATGCTCACGCTGACCTCGCGGAGGGCGGCGAGGTCGCGCTCGCTCATGAGCCCGGGATTCACGTGCGGCAGCAGCGGCGACTCCGCGAGCGTGCGCGCGCATACCGCGCGCAGGTAGCCGAGCGTCGTGCGGTGGCCGTGGCGCGCCAGGAAGGCGCGGTAGTCGGCGAAGAGCGCCTCCGGCTTGTCGCCGAGGGAGAAGAGCGCCTCCTTGGCGCCCGCGCGCCCGCCCGCCTGCGCGAGCGCGATCACCTCGTCGCCGCTCATGGTGTGCGCGCCCGGCTCGCCGGCGTCGCGGCGGAAGGTGCAGTAGCCGCAGTAGTCGCGGCACAGGTTCGTGAGCGGCACGAACACCTTGGCGGAGAAGGTGATGGTGCGGCCGCGGCCGGCGTCGCGCAGGGCGCCGGCCCGGGCGAGGAGCTCGTCGAGGCCGTCCGGGGCCTCGATGAGCGCGCGCGCCTCATCGTGCGAGATCACGCGCGGGGCGCCTTCATGACTTTCGGGCGAACGTCGGAAGCGAACCGCTCGAGATTGGCGAGCACGGCCCGCAGGTCGGGCACGGTGGGGTCGAAGACGAAGTGCGTGACGCCGATGCGCTGGTAGAGGCGGATGTCGGCGATCACCTCGGCGGCCGTGCCCTGGAAGAGCGGCCGGTCGCCGCCGGGCGCCTTGACGCGCGGCGGGCGCACCTCCATGGGCACGCGCAGGGTCAGCTCGACCGCGTGGGGATCGCGGCCGGCACGCGTGGCCCACGCGCGCAGCTGCTCGACCTTCATGCGGTACTCCTCGGGGTGGAGCTGTGCGGGCGGGCGCAGGCCGATGGGATGCCACGCGTCGCCGAGCGTGCCCGCCCGCTTGAGGGCGGCATCGGTGTGCCCGCCGATCCAGACGGGGATGCCGCCGCGCTGCACGGGCTTGGGCAACGCGTGCACCTTCGCGAGCGTGTAATGGCGGCCGTCGAAGCCGACGGGATCGGTCGTCCACGCGGCCCGCATGAGCGTCAGGTATTCGTCCGTCACCGCGCCGCGCTCCTCGAAGGGCGGCGTGGCCAGCGCCTCGAACTCCTCGCGCAGCCAGCCCACGCCGGCGCCCAGGATGACGCGCCCCTTCGAGAGCTGGTCGATGGTGGCGAGCATCTTGGCGGCGAGCACGGGGTTGCGATAGGGGATGACGAGCACGCTGGTGCCGATGCGCACCTTCGTCGTCGCCTGCGCCAGCCACGCGAGGACCGCCAGCGGCTCGAGATAGTCCTGCGCGCCGCCGCCGGGGAGCTGTCGGGTCTCGGAGTAGGGATAGGCCGAGCGCGCCATGGAGACGGGCAGCACCACGTGGTCCGTGACGAACACGGACGAGTAGCGCAGGGCCTCGGCCTTGAGCGCGAGTTTCAAGATCGGGTCGGGGCTCGCGAGGGGGCCGCGGCCGGGAAGCGACACGCCGAACTCCACCAGTTCCTCCGGGACATCGGGGCCGTTTCGATTCGTACCGGCGCCATGGTAGGCCAGCGTTTCGGCCTTTGCAATCGCACGTTCGCCCCCGCCGCGCCGTATGCTATTGCTAACCCCATGGCTTTGCTCGACGTCATCGTCATCGGGGCCGGGCACGCCGGCTGCGAGGCGGCGCTGGCGGCTGCGCGCATGGGGTGCCGCACGCTGCTGCTCACGATGAACCTCGACGGCATCGGACAGATGTCGTGCAATCCCGCCGTGGGGGGCACCGCCAAGGGGCATCTCGTGCGCGAGATCGACGCCCTCGGCGGCGAGATGGGGCGCGCCACCGACCGCGCCGCCATCCAGCTCAAGACCCTCAACGCCTCCCGCGGTCCCGCCGTGCGGTCCACGCGCGCGCAGTGTGACCGCGCCCGCTATCGCGCCGCCATGAAGCAGACGGTGGAGGCGCAGCCGAACCTCGACGTGCGGCAGGGACACGCCCGTCGCCTGCTCGTCCGCGGCGGCCGCGTGCGCGGCGTCGAGGACCAGATGGGCGTCACCTACGAGGCGCACGCGGTCGTCGTCACCGCGGGCACGTTCCTGCGCGGCCTGATTCACGTCGGCCTCACGCAGCAGAGCGCGGGACGCGCGGGCGAGCTCGCCGCCGTGGACCTGTCGGACGCCCTGCGCGACCTCGGCCTCACGCTGGGCCGGCTGAAGACCGGCACCTCGCCGCGGCTGCGCCGCTCCACCATCGACTATGCGGGGCTCGAGGAGCAGTGGGGCGACGCCGAGCCCTGGCCCTTTCACTGGGCGACGGCGCGCCTGCCGCTGCCGCAGGTGGCCTGCCACATCACGTACACGACGGACGCCACCCACGCCGTCATTCGCGACAACCTCGACCGCTCGCCCCTCTATTCCGGCGTGATCGACGCCACCGGCGTGCGCTACTGCCCGTCCATCGAGGACAAGGTCGTGCGCTTCGCCGACCGCGACCGTCACCAGGTGATCCTCGAGCCCGATGGCCTCGACACCGAGGAGGTCTACGCCAACGGCATCTCCACCAGCCTGCCCGTCGACGCGCAGGAGCGGTTCGTGCGCAGCATTCCCGGCCTCGCGCGCGCGGAGATCATGCGCCCGGGGTACGCCATCGAATACGACTTCGTCCATCCCACCCAGTTGCGCGCGACGCTGGAGTGCCGCGACGTGCCCGGGCTGTACCTGGCGGGGCAGGTGAACGGCACCACGGGATACGAGGAGGCCGCGGCGCTCGGGTTGTGGGCCGGCATCAACGCCGCGTGCGGAGCACTCGGACGCGAGCCCTTCCTGCCGGACCGCTCGGAAGGCTACATGGCCGTGCTCGTGGACGACCTCGTCACCAAGGGCACGGTGGAGCCGTACCGCATGTTCACCTCGCGCGCGGAGTACCGCCTGCTGCTGCGCGAGGACAACGCGGACGTGCGTCTCGTCGATCACGGTCACCGCCTCGGCCTCGTGTCGGAGGCGCGGCGCGAGGTGGTGGAGGCGCGGCGGCGCGCGTGCGCGGCCGCGCTGGAGCGGCTGCAGCACCGCTCCGCGGGCGGCGGTGTCTCGCTGCTGCAGATGCTGCGCCGGCCGGAGGTCACCTACGCCGAGGTGGCGCGCCTCGATCCCGACGCCGTCGGCGACCCCCACGTGGCGCGGCAGATCGAGGTGACCGCCAAGTACGACGGCTACGTGCGCCGCATGCTGGACGAGGTGGCGCGCTTCAAGCAGATGGAGGCGCGCGTGATTCCCGAGGCGCTCGACTACCGTGTCGTGCCGGGGCTGTCCACCGAGGTGCGCGAGCGGCTGCACGCCGTGCGGCCGCGGTCGCTTGGCCAGGCCTCGCGGGTGCCGGGTGTCACCCCCGCCGCCATCTCGATCCTCACCGTGTGGTGCCACCGGATGCAGGCGGCGGAGAGCCCGTGAGCCGCGCGTGGCTGATGTGGAGCGTGCCCGCGCTGCTCTTCCTGATCGCCTTCTTCCATCGCGTGGCGCCGGGCGTCATGGCCAAGGAGCTGATGCAGGCGTTCGGCGTGTCGGGCGCGGTGATCGGGCTGCTCTCGGCGACGTACTTCTATTCGTATGCGGGATTCATGGTGCCCGCGGGCCTGCTCATCGACGCCTTCGGCGTGCGGAAGGTGGTGGCGGCGGGCGGCGTGGTGATGGGCGCCGGCACGCTGCTGATGGGCGGCGCCACCGCGAGCGCCGGGCTCTTTGCGGGCCGCTTCGCGGTGGGCCTGGGCGCCACCGTCACCTTCATCGGGGCGCTGAAGATCGCGGCCACCTGGTTTCCGCCGTCACGCTTCGGCTTTCTCTCGGCGATCACCGCCACCGTGGGCGTGCTGGGCGCCCTCATCGCGGCCGCGCCCCTGGCGGCGCTGGTGGAGGTGGCGGGCTGGCGCGGCGCCTTCTGGGTGGTCGGGATCGTCACCCTCGCCGCCTCGGTCGCCTGCCTGCTCGTCGTGCGCGACCGGCCGGAGAGCGCGCGGTGGGAGCCGCCGCCGTCGGCCTCCCTGGCCGCCGTCATGAGGGGAATGGCGCAGGTGCTCGGCAACCGTCACACGTGGCCGCCCTTCCTCGGCTTTTTCTGTCTCTATACGGCGATGGGTAACCTCATGCTGTGGATGGTGCCCTACCTGCGCGACGTGTACGGTCTCGGCAACACGCGGGCGGCGGTGTACGCGAGCGCGACGACGCTGGCCCTGCTCGTGGCGGCGCCGCTCACGGGCTTCGTGTCCGACGAGATCCTCAAGGCGCGCAAGCTGCCCTACACGGTGCTGAGCGCCAGCCAGTTCGCGCTGTGGGCGGCCTTCGTGGCCACCCTCGGCATCCTGCCGCTGTGGGGCGTGTATGCGCTCTTCTTCATGATGGGCGTGGTGGGGGGCGCCTTCGTGCTCACGTGGCCGATCGGCCGCGAGGTGAACCCGCCCGCGCTGGCCGGCATCGCGGTGTCGGTGGTCAACCTCGGCGGCTTCCTCGGCGCCGCCGTCACGCAGGGCCCCATCGGGGCCCTCCTCGACGCCCGGTGGATGGGCGCGATGGCCGGCGGCGCCCGCGCCTACCCCGTGGAGGCGTACCGGGCGGCCTTCGTCGTCTGCGCCGCCTTCGCGCTGGGGGCCGCCCTGCTCAGCTTCCTGCTGCGCGAGACGCGCGGCCGCAACGTGTACGCGGAGCTGCGCGCCTCGTGAGTGGGCAGGACTTGCCCGGCCATGCGAACGGGAGCACCCTGACGGCGGCGCCGGGCTCCGCCGTGGCGGCGGGCCGGTAGGCAAGAGCGACATGCGACTGGCCTCGAAGATCTTCCTGACCTGCTCGCTGGTGATCGTCGTGCTCGCCGGCGTGGGCGCGGCAAGCCTGCGTGCCATCGCCCGCCTCGTGTCCGTCAACCGCGAGATCACCACCGAGACCATGCCCGCCCTGCGGCTGACCGCCTCCCTGCGCGAGGCGATGCCGGCGCTGGCGCGCCAGGAGGCGCGCCTGGTGGTCCTGCGTGATCCCCGCTACGCGGCGGCGTGGCAGGAAGCCGCGGCGCGCATGTCCGAAGACCTGGCGCGCGTCGGGCAGTTCGTCAAGACGCCCGACGAGCAGGCACGCCTGCGCGAGGCCATCGAGCACTTCGAGCGCTACCGCGCGGTGGTGGAGGCCGAGCACACGCGGCTGCTGCGTGACCGCCGGCGGCCGGCGCCCGCGGAGTCGCCCGGCCGCGCGCTCGGCGACGTGGTGGAGGAGCACCTGGAGGGTTTGCTCAACGCCACCTATTCGCGCGTCATCGCCGCGCAGGCGGAGGCACGGACCCTCGAGTCGCGCACGTGGACGGGCGTGGTGATCGCGCTCGCGGCCTCCGTCAGCCTCGCCCTCGTCGGCACGTGGCTCATCGCCTACCGCATGACCCGCTCCCTGCGGCGGCTGTCCAAGGCGACGGCGGCGGTGGCGGCGGGGTCGTTCCGGGAGCCCATCCCCGTGGACGCCGACGATGAGATCGGCGGCCTCGCGCGCTCGTTCAACCTGATGGCCGCCCAGCTCCGCCAGCTCGACGACACGAAGGAGGAGTTCTTCGCCTCCCTCTCCCACGAGCTCCGCTCGCCGCTGACCTCCGTGCGCGAGGCCTCGCACCTCTTGCGCGAGGAGGTCTCGGGCCCGCTCACGGGCCAGCAGGCGCGGCTGGTGCAGATCATCGGCCAGAGCAGCGACCGGCTGCTGCGCCTCGTCAACCAGATGCT
>JBBDXO010000010.1:0-8931 GCA_040902295.1 Candidatus Rokuibacteriota bacterium
GAACCCGCCCGGCCCCAGCCTGCTCTGCCCTTACTTGTCCCACCACGCGGCCGACAGCCGCGTGCCGTAGTCGTAGCCGAGGTTGGGTCCGAAGTTCTGGAGCTTCGGGTCCAGCGCCGCGATGTAGACGCCGGAATAGCCGCGCAGGTAGTAGACCTGCTTGGCGATGTGCTTCTGGATCTCGTAGATCTGCTGGCGCCGCTTCTTGTCGTCGAGCGTGCGCGTGGAGTTCAGGATCATGTCGGCGAGGGCGGGGTCGTTCACGTGGCTCTGGTTCTTCGGCTCGCCGGGCAGGTACTGGGCGAGGAAGTTGTACGGGTCGAGGGCGGGGAACTGCGGGCCCATCATGAGGGCGTCCTGCTTGCCCTGGTAGGACGTCGCGAAGTACGCGGCGTAGGGCTTCTCGACCACCTTGACGTCCACCCCGATGTCCTTCCAGAACTTGACGTGCATCTGCACGGAGTCGATCAGCTCCTGGGAGCCGTAGGTCGCGTACTCGAGCGACGTGCTGAACCCGTTCGGGTGGCCCGCCTCCTTGAGGAGGCGCCGCGCCTCGTCGGGATTGTACTCGTAGTACTTCGCCCCCTCCCCGAGCTGGTCGAAGGGAATCGCCCACGCCGCCAGCGCCGCGGGCACCGGCGGATTCAGCACCCCCACCCCCTCCGCGGTGGCCTGCAGGATCGCCTTGTGGTTGATGGCGAGCGCGAGCGCCTTG
The DNA here is from genome assembly GCA_040902295.1 of Candidatus Rokuibacteriota bacterium. Lineage (GTDB taxonomy): Bacteria > Methylomirabilota > Methylomirabilia > Rokubacteriales > CSP1-6 > JBBDXO01. The sequence goes on from JBBDXO010000010.1 coordinate 716, forward strand.
CGCACGCGGATGTCGTCGAACGGCTTCTTGTCGATCCGCATGCCGGCGTGGTTCATGACGTTGGACGGGAACTCGACGTACCGGAGGTTGGGCCGCTTCTCCTTGATGATCTTCCAGTCCTGGCGGCGGATCATCATGCCGGGGAACTCGGGGCCGGCGTCGATCTGGCCGGTGACGAAGGCGGCCAGGCGCGCGGCGGGATCGTTGAAGTCGATGCCCTCCACCCGCTCGATGTACGGCTCGCCGGGGCGGAAGTAATCGGGGTTGCGCACGAACACGCTGCGCACCTTCGACTCGTGCCGGTCCATCATCCAGGGGCCGGTGCCGATCACCGCCTCCGGCCGCTTGAGGTCGCCGAACTGGTCCACGGCTTCCTTGGCCACGATGCACAGCGCCATCGGGCTCACGAGGAAGTCGAGGAACCAGGCGTTGGTCTCCTTGAGCGTGAACTTCACGGTGTGCTTGTCGAGCACCTCGACCCGGTCCAGCGACGCCATCATGTGCGCATTGGCGTTGCCCTTGATCGTCGTGAAGCGGTCGAAGGTGTACTTGACGTCGTCGGCGGTGAGCTCGCGGCCGTTGACTGGCGGCTTCTTGTGCCAGCGCACCCCCTTGCGCAGCTTGAAGACGTAGGTCTTGTCGTCCGGCTGGCTCCAGGACTCGGCGAGGTCGCCCTCGAGGTCGAACGTGCCCGGCTTGACGTCCGGACCCGGCTTGTGCCGGAGCAGCCGATTGTGGGTGAAGCTCAGGTTGATGTTCGTGGTGTACGAGGCCGTCAGGTGCGGATCGAAGTGGGGCGGCGTGTAGCCACGGAAGCGGAACTCGCCGCCGCGCTTGGGCTGTTGCGCGTGCACGGCGGACGGCAGCGTGGAGGCGGCGAGGGTGAGGCCACCGAGCGCGAGCAGGTCACGACGGCTCAGGTCCATGGAGATCTCCCTTTAGGTGGTGCGCGCGGCCACGGCCGCGAGCGCGTGATCGAAGATGCCGATCGTCTCTTCGACATCGGCGTCGGAGTGGGCGAGCGACACGTAGATCTTGTTCACGGCCTTCACGACCGCGCGCCGCACCAGCTCTTCGTTGAACCATCGGATGCGCTGCCGATCCGCAGTGAGGGTGGCGCGGTAATCGACGATGGGCTGGTCGGTGAAGAACAGGTCGAAGACGGGCGCCTCGCCGCTCACCTGCGCGGCGAGACCGTGCGTACGCACCGCCGCCGCGAGCCCGTCCCGCAGGCGCGTGCCCGTCCGGAAGAGCCGGTCGTAGGTGCCGGGCCGGCGCAGCTCGCCGAGGGTGGCGAGGCCGGCCGCGCACGCGATGGCGTTGCCGTTGAAGGTGCCCGCCTGCCACACGTACTCCGGCGTGCCTTCGAGGGCGGCGTCGAAGTGCCGCATGATGCGCCTGGGGCCCGCCACGCACGCGAGCGGAAAGCCGCCCGCCACCACCTTGCCGTAGGCGGCGAGATCCGGCACCACGCCGTAGTATTCCTGGGCGCCGCCGTAGGCGAAGCGAAACCCGGTGACGATCTCGTCGAAGACGAGCGGAATCTCGTACCGCTGCGTCACCGTGCGCAGCCCCTGCAGGAAGCCGGGAGCGGGGATGATCGTGCGCTGGTAGGGCTCGATGATGACCGCCGCCAGCTGCTCGTGATGGGCGGCGATGAGCGCCTCCGTGGTGGCGAGGTCGTTGTAGGGCGCGATCATCACCTCGTCCGAGATCGCGTGGGGGATGCCCGCGGAGTCCGCCATCGGCGCCGGGAAGGCCTTGGGCGAGCGCGGCACCACGCTCATGAGGGCGTAGTCGTGGGCGCCGTGGAAGCCGCCCTCGAATTTCATGACTTTCTCCCGCTTGCGGAAGGCGCGCGCCACGCGCAGGGCGAAGAAGGTGGCCTCGGTGCCGCTCGAGGTGTAGCGCACCTGCTCGGCGCACGGGACGGCGCGCACGATCTCCTCGGCGAGCTGGATGGCCGGCTCGTTGAGCAGCATGTAGGAGGTGCCCCGGCCGATCTGCCGCTGCACCGCCTCCACCACGGCGGGGTGGGCATGGCCGAGCAGCATGGGGCCCGAGCCGAGCAGATAGTCCAGATAGCGGCGGCCGTTGACGTCGAACAGGTACGCGCCGCGGCCCTCCCGGACGACGAATTCCAGGCCCGGGCCGCTGCGGTGGCTGCCGAGGACGCCCCCCGGAAGCACGTCCATGGCGCGGCGAAGAAGCTCCTGCTGATCACTCATGCCAGACACCTCGGCGGCGTTGCAAAGGTTCGCCATGATACTCCGGAAATCACCCCGCACGCGCGATGACCTTGAGGGCCCGCGTGAGGTGGGGCGCGTCCACCATCTGCCCCTTGAAGCGGAAGGCGTAGGCCCCCCGGCGGCGGTGCTCCTCGAAGGCGGCCACCAGCTCGTGCGCCTCCGCCACCGTGGCGGGATCGGGCGTGAAGGCCCCGTTGATGACGGCGATCTGGCTCGGATGGATGGAGATCTTGCCGCTGAAGCCCATCGCCACCCCGTCCTCGCATTCCCGTCTCAGCCCCTCGAGGTCGGCGATGTCCGTGTACACCGTGTCGAGGGCGTCCACCCCCGCCGCGGAGGCGGCCACCGCGCACATCGTGCGAGCATAGCGGGGGATATCGAGATACTTGCCGGCCGCGTCGCGCACGCGGGGCAGGCCCATCGCCGCCGACAGGTCTTCGATGCCCCACGACAGGGCCACGATGCGCGGGCTGGCGGTGGCGACGTCACGGATGTTGAGCAGGCCCTCCGGGGTCTCGGTGGCGATGAGCACGAGCCGCGTGCTGCCCGGCACCAGGCGATGGCGGTACTCGAGGGCGTCCAGGCGCTGCGCGATCTCGCGGATGTCGCCCGCGTGACGCGGCTTCGGCACCACGTACCCGTCGGGCCGCCCCGCGATCGTCTGCTCCAGGTCGGCGTCGCCGAGCCCCGTGGCGATGGGGTTCATGCGCACCCAGCGCCCGCGCCCGCCGAAGTCACGCTTGGTCAGCCAGTCCAGCACGTGCGGGCGCGTCGCTTCCTTCCGATCCGGCGGCACCGCGTCCTCGAGGTCCAGGATGAGGCCGCCCGCGGGCAACGTGAGCGCCTTGTCCAGCATCCGGTCGTTGCCGCCGGGGACGAAGTGCAGGGAGCGCAGCGCGCTCACTTGCGGTCTCCGGCGCTCACCGCGTCACGCCGTCGCATCATGGCCTGACGCCGCGCCAGCATGACCACGTCGCCGTGCTGGTTCTTCGCCCGGTGCTCGAAGGTGACGATGCCCCACTGCGGGCGCGACTTCGATTCGCGCTTGGCGAGGATCTCCGTCTCCGCGTAGATCGTGTCGCCGTGGAACACGGGCTTCGGAAACTCGATCTTCTCGAAGCCGAGATTCCCCACCGTCGTCCCCATCGTCGTCTCCCCGACGGAGAGCCCCACCGCGATGCCCAGGGTGAGCAGGCTGTTGACGAGCGGCTTGCCGAACTCCGCCTTGGCCGCCGCGTGGAAATCGACGTGCAGCGGCTGCGGATTCATCGTGAGACACGAGAAGAACACGTTGTCCGACTCCGTGATCGTGCGTCCCGGCTGATGCTGAAAGGTGGCGCCGACCTCCAGCTCCTCGAAATACTTTCCCGCCATCGGTCCCTCCTCGGGTGGACGGGATGGTATCGCATCCCGCCTCCTCCTTCACGGCGCGACGGTCTCGCGAGAGCGCGTTCGGCGCGAGCGGGATGGCGTCGGGGTGCGGGGGACCACGTGGATGGTGGCCGATTCGACCGAGGCTGGCTGGGCTCCACCAACACGCCTTGCGCGGTTACGGTGTGCGGGAAACGGGTCCCCCGCACCCCGACGCCATCCCGCTCGCGCCGAACGGAGTCGGCGAGCGTCCCGAGCCCTGACGGCCCGCAGGGATCGGTGGCCGGGCTACGCCTCCATCCGGTAGAGGCCGAGGGCGCGCAGGAGGGGGACGTCCTGGACGGAGTAGAGGAGGGCGGGGGTGGAGGTGTCGTTGCCGTGGCCGTGGAGCGCGCGCGGGGGGATGGCGATGAAGTCGCCCTCGCCCCACGCATGGCGGACGCCGTCGATGTCGGTGAAGCCGGTGCCCGTCACCACGTGATAGACGGCGCTCGACGTCTCGCGATGGAGGCGGGTGCGCACGCCGGGCCGCAGCATCTGCAGATAGCACGCGAGCGCGGGCACCACGGAGCGACCCGTGTCCGGATCGCGGTATTCCATGATGACGTCGTCGAACGGATCCGCGGGGGCCGTGGCGAGGGCGAGGAGGGCGGCGTACGCCGTCTCGAAGGGGAAGTGGAGATGGCGCGCGGGGGGGCCGGTGCGCACCGGCTGCTGCTCGCCCTCGTACGGATCCATCGCGAGGCTCTCGAGGTAGCGCACCACGGGGGAATCGAGGGCGTCCGTCCACATCACCGGCTCGCCGCCCTCGTTGCCGTGGTCGTGCCACGTCATGCTGGGCGTGACCACGAGGTCGCCGCGCCGCATGACGAACTTGTCACCCTCGACGGTGGTGAAGGCGCCCTCCCCGTGCAGCATGAAGCGGATGGCGTTCGGCGTATGACGGTGGGCGGGGGCGATCTCGCCCGGCAGCAGGTACTGCACGGCCACGGAGATGGTGTGGCCGGCCGTCCGCTCGGGGACGCCGGGATTGTCGAGCCGGATGATGCGCCGCTCCGCTCCGCGCCCGGGCGCCATGAACTCGGCGCTGCGGCGGACGAGCGGCTCGATGTCGCGCCAGCGCCACACCCGTGCCTGCATGGCGGAGGCCTTGGGCCGGATGAGCGGCCCCGGCTGTGTCCACGGCGCGTCGAGCCCCGCCGCCGCCAGGTGGCCGCTCCACTGCTCCCGCGCCCCCGCCACGGTGGTCGCCTGCACGCTCATGATCGTGTCCCCCCCGGCGCCACGAACGCCTCGTACATGCCGTCGGCACAGACCCGGCGCGCCGCGATGGCGCGGCGGAGCGCGAGCAGCCCGCGCTTCTGCTCCTCGTCGGTGACGGCCACGCGGGCGAGGATCGCCAGGGCGCGGTCGCGATGGTCCTCCTCCACTTCCATGTGCTCGTGGTAGAAGTCGAGCGCCGCGCGCGGGACGCCGTAGTGCTTCTCCATCGCCTGCGCCATCCGCGCCGACACGATGTGGTTGATCGACTCCGTGGCGATGTTGCCTCCGCACAGCGCCTCCAGGGTGGACGCGCGCTGGAGCTGGAAGAGCTCGTTCTTCTCGATGATGGTGGTGGGCAGGTACTCGGTGCCGAACACCTCGTCGCGCTGCCATCCGAGCCCCTCGCACAGCCGGACGAAGAGGTAGGCGTGGGCCGTCTGCGTGCCGCCGATGGTGTCGTGGCCGCCTTCCTCCACCACGAGCGGGATGAGCGCGCGCTGCCGCTCGAGGTCCTCGAAGGTGGGCGTGAAGCCGCCCACGGAGATGATCTTCCACGCGGCGTGGCGCAGCGTGTCCAGGAAGAAGCAGCCCTGCTCGCGGATCACGTGCCGCACCTGCTCGCGGCTCAACTCGCCCGCGACGATCATCGCGAACAGCCGGTGATGCAGCCAGGGATGGGTCTGCTGCGCTTCGGTGAGAAGCCGGGTGGCGAACGCGGCAGGCGTGATGGGCATGGCGTCGACCTCCTGCGGGGACTCTACACGCGAACGCGCGCGCCTTCCACGGCCGCGCCCCTTCGCGCGTCCGCACTTTCGGCATACAATACCGGTTCGTGACCCACGACATCGCGATCATCGGCGCGGGCATCGTCGGCCTTGCCACCGCGCGTGCCCTGCTGGAGGCCACACCGTCCCTCAAGGTGATCGTGCTCGAGAAAGAGGTCGACATCGGCCTCCACCAGACCGGGCACAACAGCGGCGTCATCCATTCCGGCATCTACTACAAGCCGGGCTCCTTCAAGGCGTCGCTGTGCGTGGAGGGCGCGCGGCTCATGCACGAGTTCTGCGGCGCGCACGGCATCGAGGTGGACCGGTGCGGCAAGGTGATCGTGGCCACCTCCAAGGACGAGCTCCCGCGCCTGCAGACGCTGTACGAGCGGGGAACGGCGAACGGCGTGCCGGGCGTCACCATGATCGACCTCGGCCGCCTCAAGGAGCTGGAGCCCCACGTCAACGCCATCGCCGCCATCCATTCGCCCCACACGGCCATCGTCGACTACTCGCAGGTGGCGGCCGCCCTCGCGCGCGACCTCGTGGCGGCGGGGGCCACCATCGAGCGCAACTTCCGCGTGACGTCCATCGCACGGCTGCGCGGCAGCCTGCGCATCGGCATGCCCGACCATGCCGTCACCGCGCAGCGCCTCGTGAACTGTGCGGGGCTCTACTCCGACGTGGTGGCGCGGCTGGCGGGAGCGGCGGTGGACGTGCAGATCGTCCCCTTCCGCGGCGAGTACTACATGATCCGTCCCGAGCGGCGGTACCTGGTCAACGGCCTCATCTACCCCGTGCCCGACCCCGAGTTCCCGTTCCTCGGCGTGCACTTCACGAAGACGGTGCACGGGGAGGTGGAGGCCGGCCCCAACGCCGTGCTCGCCTTTGCGCGCGAAGGCTACGGGTGGGGCCGCGTGCGCCCCGCCGAGCTGGCGGGCACGCTCGCGTACCGCGGCTTCTGGGCGATGGCGCGCAAGTACTGGCGCACGGGCAGCTACGAGGTCTACCGCTCCGTGAGCAAGCGCGGCTTCGTGAGCGCCCTGCAGCGCCTCGTGCCCGACATCCGCAGCGAGGACATCACACGCGGCGGCGCCGGGGTGCGCGCGCAGGCCGTCACCGCCGACGGCGCCCTCGTCGACGACTTCCGCATCGTCGCCGCCGCGGACGCCATCCACGTCCTCAACGCGCCGTCGCCCGCGGCCACCGCCTCGCTTGCCATCGGGCGTCACATCGCGCGCCTGGCGGCGCAAAGCTTCGCCCTCGCGTAGCGCACCTCCCTCAAAAGGGGTCGGAGCGTCTGAAAACCCCTCTATTGACAGGGGTTTGGCCTTCCATTAGAGTGTCGGACCAATGATCACCGTGCCCGCGCGCCGCGTGAAGCAGTTCGGAGTCGAGTTCTACCAGGCCGGGTTGTCCGCCAAGGATATCGACCGTTTAGTCAAATTCGAGGTGCTCGGCTATACCGGCGGCCCCGCCGAGGACGGTCCCAAGAAAAAGGCGGCGAGCCGCGCCCGGGTCAACTGGGACATCCTGGAAAAGCGGATCAACGAGAGCGAGACGGCCTACCAGCGCCCCGTCATCCGCCGCAAGATCGACGAGCTCGCCGCCTATTACCGGGAATGCAAGGAGGCGGCGACCCTGCCCGCCATCCCCGGCGCCGTGATCATCACCTCCGAGAAGCGATTCACCTTCACGCCCGTCACGGGCCACCACGATCTCGGCCTGCTGCAGATTCCCGAGGAGCACGGCGTGCTGCGCGTGCTCGACGGCCAGCACCGGCTGCTCGCGCTGCACGCGCTCAGCCAGACCGGCGACGCCCTGGGCATCGAGGTGCCGGCGGTCATGTTCGACTCGCTCGACGCGCGCCAGATCGTCGAGCTCTTCGTGACGATCAACGCCAAGCACACGCGGCTCAACCCCTCGCACATCATCAGCCTGTCCGGCCGCAAGCTCTACCCCGACCCCAACCAGGCGCTCGCGCACGACGTCATCCGGTCGCTCAACGAGGACGACACCTCGCCCCTGCACGGCGAGATCAAGATGCTCGGCACCGGGCGCGGCCGCGTGAGCCAGGCGCCGCTCGCGGAAGAGATCGTCGACTTCTTCGAGACGGTGGAGAAGGTGGGCGGCAGCGGCAAGATCCAGGAGCTGCGGGCGGGCGCCAAGCGCTTCTTCCTGAACTACGTCAAGGCGCTGTCCACCACGTTCCCTTCCGCGTGGGCGGGCCGGAAGTATTCGATCAAGACCGGCTCGGCCCTGCGCGCGTTCATCCGCACGGCGCCCGACGTCATGGCCCGCGCCCGGGAATTACGCCGCGACCCCTACGATCTCAACGCCATCCGCGAGGCCATCAAGCCCTGGGGCGAGCGCCTGCGCGACCGCCGCTTCGAGACCGAAGGCGAGTGGAAGCTCAAGCTCGCGGGCGGCACGCGCGGGACCGTCGAGGTGCTCAGCCGCGAGCTGCGCGAGGCTCTTCGCTAGCTTCTCGGTCTTCCCGGTCTTCTCGGTCTGTGGTCACCCACCGGCGGGAGCGGGCCGGGCTCGGGGTGCGGGGACCACGTGG
>JBBDXO010000011.1:0-849 GCA_040902295.1 Candidatus Rokuibacteriota bacterium
AGGTGGCCTCGCTCTACTCCGGCATGGACCTCAAGAAGAACTACTAGGCGGCGGAGCCTTCATGCGGCGCGGGGGGCGCGGGCCTCGGGGTGCGAGGACCACGTGGATGGTGGCCGATTCGGACCGAGGGTGGCTGGGCTCCATCGACACGCCTTGTGCGGTCCTGGTGAGTGGGGAACGGGTCCCTGCACCCCGAGACCCGCGCCCCCCGCGCCGCATGAAGGCTCCGGCGTAGGTCGTCGCAGGGGGCCAGGTGGGGGCGTCGGTTCGCGTGTGGGTGAAGAGCGTGGTGTGGGTGGCCTGCCTGCTGCCGCTGGCGGCGCTGCTGTACTGGTTCTGGACGGACGATCTGACGGCGAATCCGATCGACTTCATCACGGATACGCTGGGGAACTGGGCGCTGCGGTTGCTGCTGGCGAGCCTGGCGTTGACGCCGCTGCGGGTGCTGACGGGGATGGCGTGGCCGATGACGCTGCGGCGGCTGCTGGGGCTGTTCGCATTCTTCTACGTGGCGCTGCACTTCGGGGTGTGGATCGGCCTCGATCACTTCTTCGCCTGGCGCCAGATGGGCGCCGACATCGTCAAGCGCCCGTACATCACCGTCGGTGTGGCCGCCTTCACGCTCCTGCTCCCCCTCGCCGCCACGTCCACGACGGGGATGATCAAGCGCATGGGCGCGCGCAACTGGAAGCGCCTGCACCGCCTCGCCTACGTCGCGGCCACCCTGGCCGTGCTGCACTACATCTGGCTGGCCAAGAAGGTCCTCCTCGCCCCCTGGATGTACGCCGCCATCCTCGCCCTCCTGCTCGGCGCCCGCCTCTGGGACGCGGCCCGCACGCACGTCCGAAG
>JBBDXO010000011.1:859-8889 GCA_040902295.1 Candidatus Rokuibacteriota bacterium
GGGGGGGCGCGGCCCCCCGCCCCCGGCCCGCCTCGACTGAAAACCCGACTGGTGCCGCCGAACGCGGATCCGGCTCACGCATGGGCCGGACATTTGATAGGCTGCGCGATGACCGTGCGATCGATACCTCGGCTCTCGCTTCTCTTCGTCGCCATGTTCGTGGCCGGCTGCGCCGGTGTCGGCACCCGGGCGGCCGCGCCGGTGGCCGGTCCTGCGCGCGAGGTGCTCCCGAACGGCGTCGTCCTCATCGTGCAGGAGCACCGCGCGGGCGACGTGGTGGCGTTGCAGCTGTGGATGCGCACGGGCGGCCGCGACGAGTCGGCGGAGGAGCTGGGCCTGTCGCATTACCTCGAGCACATGCTCTTCAAGGGCACGCCCACACGGCCGCCGGGCTCGATCGACCAGCTCATCGAGGGGATCGGCGGCACCAGCAACGCCTTCACGTCGTACGACTACACGCACTACGACGTCGTGGTGCCCGCCGACCAGCTTCGCGTCGCCGTCGAGCTGCTCGCCGACATCGCCGTCAACGCCGCGTTCGCCCGGGAGGAGCTGGAGAGCGAGAAGAAGGTGGTCTTCGAGGAGATGAAGCTCACCGAGGACGACCCGGACCGCTTTCTGTCCCGCCGGCTCTCGGAAGAGGCGTACAGGCCGCATCCGTACGGGCGGCCCATCCTCGGCACGCCGGCGCTGGTGCAGGCGCTCACCCGCGAGCGCCTGGACGCGTACTACAAGAAGCATTACGTGCCGCGCAACATGGCCCTCGTGGTCGTGGGCGCCGTGGAGCCCGGGCAGGCGCGGGCCGTGGCCGCCGCCGCCTTCGGCGCGCTCACGGGGCCCGCCCCCGCGCGCGCGGCGCGGGTGCCCCCGCCGCGCGCGGATGCCCGCCGTCGCGTCGACATCCGCCGCGCCGAGCAGCAGGCCTATCTCGGCCTCGCCTGGCCCACGCCGCCCGTCTCGCACGAGGACGTCTTTGCCGTCGACCTCCTGTCGTACATCCTCGGTGACGGGCCCAGCTCGCGGCTCAACCAGTCGGTGCGCGAGCAGAAGGGCCTCGTGTCGGCCATCGAGGCCAGCTACGTGCCGCGCGCGCAGGCGGGCCTGGTGTCGGTGACCGCGCACATGGACGCCGACAAGCTGCAGGCGGCGGAGGCGGCGATCATCGACGTCTTGCGGCGCGTGCGGGCGGAGGGCGTCACGGAGGCCGAGCGCGCCCGCGCGCTCGTGACGGCCGAGGCCTTCTATGCCTTCGACATCGAGACGGCCGAGGGGCTCGCGAGGACGTACGGGCAGGCGGAGACGACGTGGACGCTCGACGACGAGCTGCGGTATCTCGCGCGCCTGCGCGGCGTGACCATCGCGCAGATCCAGGCGGCGGCGCGCCGGTACCTCGGCGACGACAACTACGTCCGCGTGCGCTTCGTGCCGGGAGGGGGCCGGTGAGGCGGCGCGGCGTCGCCGTGCTGCTCGCCGCCGTGCTCGTCGCGGCCGCCGTGCCGGTGGCCGCGCAGAGCGCGCCGCGCCGGGTCGTGCTCCCCAACGGGTTCACCGTGCTCGTCCACGAGAACGCGGTGGCCCCCGTGGTCGCGGTCTCGTTGTTCGTGCGCATGGGGACGCGCTGGGAGCGGCCGGAGGCGGCGGGACTCTCCAATTTCGTGCACGCGGTGATGGTGAAGGGCACCACCACGCGCGCCGGCTCCGACCTCGCGGAAGCGGTGGCCGGCCTCGGCGGCAAGATCAGCGCGGCGGGCGACGTGGACTTCTCCGAGATCCGCGGCACCGCGCTCGCCCGCTTCTGGCGGGAGCTGCTCGGGCTCACCGCCGAGCTTGCGCTCACGCCGAAGCTCGACCCCGCCGAGGTGGACCGCGAGCGCGAATGGCTGCAGAGCCGCGTGCAGCGGCGGCGCGACAACCCGGCCGCGCGCGCCTTCGACGAGCTCTACGCCGCGGTGTACGGGCGCCATCCCTACGCGATCCCGTCCCTCGGCACGCGGCAGTCGCTGGCGGCCATCGATGCGGAGGCGATCGCCGCCGCCTACCAGACCTTCTATCGTCCCGAGCGGATGACGCTGGCGGTGAGCGGGCAGGTGAGCGCGGCGGAGGTGGTGGCGGAGGCCGAGCGCCTCTTCGGCGGCATGCTGTCCGGCAGCATGGTGGCGGATCCGCCCATTCCCGCGCCGCGGCCCGTCGCCCGGCGGGTCATCGTCGAGCAGCCCTCGCAGCAGACCCAGATCGTGGCGGGCGCGCTCGCGCCCCCGCTGGACCATGCCGATCACGCGGCCGTCAAGGTGCTCGCCACCGTGCTCGGGGGCGGCATGGCGGGCCGGCTCTTCGTGGAGCTGCGCGACAAGAGCGCGCTCGCCTACACGGCGACGGCCTTCTACGATCCCGTGCAGGAGCCGGGTGTGCTCGCGCTCTACCTCGGCGCCGCCCCCGCGAACGCCGCGCGCGCCGAGGAGGCGCTGCGCCGCGAGATCGCACGCGTGCAGCGGGAGCCGGTGCCCGCGGACGAGCTGGCCCGGGCCAAGGGGTACCTGCTCGGCAAGTACGCCATGGACCGCCGCACCAACGAGCGGCAGGCGTGGTACCTCAACTTTCACGAGGTCCAGGGCGTCGGACAGGACTACCCCGCGCGCTATCGCCGGGCGGTGGAAGCGGTGACGGCCGCCGACGTGCAGCGGGCGGCGAAGATCTACCTCGACATGGTGACGACGGTGGTGCTCGGCCCGCCCCTGGCCCGCTAGACACCTGCCGTGCCGTTGCCGCTCATCGACCGTCTCCACGCTCTCCATCCCGACGCCTCGCGCACCACGCTGCGCAAGTGGCTGGCCGCGGGCCGCGTGCGTGTGCGCGGCGCCGTGGAGCGGCGCGCCGAGACGCCGGTGGCGGCCGGCGAGCGCGTGCTGCTGGGCGCGCCGCCGCCGCCCGCCTTTCCCGAGCCGCTGCGGCTGGTCCACGAAGAGGAGCAGTTCCTCGTGGTGGACAAGCCGGCGGGGCTGCTCACCATCGCCACCGAGCGCGAGCGCGAGCGCACGGCCTATCGCCTTCTCGCCGGCTACGTCGAGGGCCAGGCGCGCCGCGCACGCGGACCGCGTCTGTTCATCGTGCATCGCCTCGATCGGGAAACGTCGGGCCTGCTCGTCTTCGCCAAGTCGGGCGCGGCCAAGGGAGCGCTGCAGGCCCAGTTCAAGGCGCGGCGGGTCGAGCGTCGCTACGTGGCGGTGGTGGATGGCCGCGTCGACGCCGACGAGGGGCGGCTCGAGAGCTTCCTCGTGCAGGACCGCTCCCTGCGGGTGCGCGCCTCGCGCGATACGCTGCGCGGCAAGGAAGCGGTGACGCTCTATCGCGTGCTCGAGCGCCGCCGCGACTCCACCGTGCTGGAGCTGAGCTTACACACGGGGCGCCGCGGGCAGATCCGCGCGCAGCTTGCCGAGCTCGGACACCCGGTGGCCGGCGATGCGGCCTACGGCAGCCGCCGCAATCCCATTCGTCGCGTGTGCCTGCACGCCACCCGCCTCGGCTTCGTCGGCCCTGACGGACGTCCGCGCCGGTTCGACAGCCCCGTGCCCTCCTCCTTCCGCCGCGCCTGACGTCGGGCGAATGAAGGCGCCTCGTCATCCGTCATAGCGACGTAGGGATTTTTACAGGAGGGCTCACATCATGACCAAGCGAATGCTCGCACCGGCGGCGGCCCTGGCGCTGCTCGCCGCCACCACCACCGCCTGCACCACGCTCGCCGGCGCCGCCCTCGGCGCGGGCGCGGGCGCGGCCATCGGCGCCGGCACGGGCAAGGGCGCCGGCAATGGGGCTCTCATCGGCACCGGCGTCGGCGCCGCCGCCGGCGCCATCTACGGGGCGGTCAAGAAGTAACGCGAACGCGGGATCGAGGAGCGCCCCGGCTTCGCCGGGGCGTTCCGAGCGTGGGGGGATTGGGGCGCGGGATCGAGGAGCGCCCCGGCTTCGCCGGGGCGTTCCGAGCGTGGGGGGATTGGGGGCCCGTCGAGGCCCCCATGTAAATCAATCGTCGCGCCGGCCACGCGCTTCATCGGCGGCGCGGATCTCGTCGGCGAACATGCCGGTGTGGAGGGGACAGGGAGGCTTGTTCTCGTCCACGTACTGGCAGTCCGTCTGGTTGCACTGCACGAAGTAGCCCTGGACGCGGCCGAAGCCGCCCGGTCGTTTGAGCCTGATCAGGACCGCCTCGGAGACCACCTCACAGAAATATTCCCTCGCGCGACCTCGACTCACATGCTCTCCTTGTGGCCCTGCCTACGGCCGGTAGCCCCTTGCACGATACGCTGTCCTGCACGCGGGCGCTACTCCCTCGCGGCGCCCTGAAATGTCGAACCCCGCCGAAAGTTTCATATATATTGTGGCGCGAGACGACACGCTCACACTCCACGGGAGGACTGGCATTGCGCGTTTCCTTCACCGGTAGCAGTCGTGGTCTCATCGCCTCGGTCCTCGGCGTCGCCCTCGCGCTCGTCGTGAGCGGGTGCGGCACCCTTTCCGGCACCGTTCGCCCCCAGTCCGCGCTCCTCGCGGACCGACCCCTCGAGGGCCGCGTCGTCGCCGATCCCACCGAGCCCGTCGCGCCCTCCCCCCCCGTGGTGGACGCCGCTTCACCCGAACCCGGCGCGCACGCCATCACCGCCCACAGCGCGCCCGTGCCCGAGGCGACGACGGTCGCGACGGAGCCGCTGACGCCGGCGGAGCCGGCCGCGAGCGCCGACGACGCGGTGATGGCGCAGGTGCGCGCGCCGGAGCCCCTCGCCGAGCCGATGGACGCGGCCGAGTACGATCCGTGGGAGCCGTTCAACGAGAAGATGTTCGAGTTCAACCGCAATCTCGACCGCTACGTGCTCAAGCCGGTGGCAAAGGCCTACAACGTCGTGATGCCGGAGCCGTTTCAGGTGATGATCTCCAACGGCTTCGACAACATCAACTTCGTGCCGCGTCTCGTGAACAGCGCGCTGCAGGGCAAGTGGGGCGGCGCCGGCCGCGAGCTCAGCCGGTTCCTGATCAACAGCACCGCCGGCATCGGCGGCCTCTTCGACCCCGCCAAGGACTACTGGGGCATCCCGAAGAGCCGCGAGGACTTCGGCCAGACACTGGGAGTCTGGGGCTCCGGTCCAGGGCCCTACCTGGTCCTGCCCTTCATGGAGCCGCTCACCGTGCGGGACGGGATCGGCAAGCTCGTCGACTCGTTCATGGACCCGCTGAGCTATTACCTGCCGTTGTTCTGGGATCGTCTCGGGATGAAGGTCGGCGACGTCGTCAACGAGCGGTCACTGAACCTCGATCTCTATCAGGGCTTCGAGGAGAGCGTGATCGACATGTACAGCGCGGTGCGGCACGGGTATCTCCAGCGCCGGGAGCGCCTGATCCGCGAGTAGGACCGGCGTCAAGGAGCACCAACCGTGAGCTGGCGAATGTGGGCCGGTGGCGCGGCGGCGGCAGTCGGCCTGACGCTGGCCGTCGCGGGCCTTCTCAGCTGGTCCCGCGCCGTGGCAGCGTCGAGCGCGCCCCCTGTCATGACGCGCGACGTGGCACTGGGCCGTGACATCTACGTGACCCACTGCGCCGTCTGTCACGGTCCCGAGGGGCGCGGCGACGGGCCCTCCGCGGCGGCGTTCGCCACCAAGCCCTCCGATCTCACCGATGGCCGCCTGATGAACGCGCTCCCCGACGAGTTCCTGTCGAACGTCATCCGCCACGGCGGTCCTGCGGAGGGGCTCGCGCCCACCATGCCGCCCTTCGATCGCACGCTGAGCGGCGATCAGATCAGCCAGGTCGTGCGGTATCTCCGCTCCGTGGCGCAGCCCGCCTACCGGCCGGAGGAGTCCCGGAGCCTCGTGCACGTCCCGGGCGCGCCCGCACAGCCGATTCTCTTCAGCCACGTGGTGCACGCGGGCTCCTTTCAGATCGCCTGCCAGCATTGCCACACCGAGGCGCGGCGCTCCGAGTACGCGGGGCTGCCGTCCGTGGAGCGGTGCATGGGCTGCCACCGCATCATCGGCGCGCAGGACAATCCCGAGATCCAGAAGATCCACCGCTACGCCGAGCGCGGCCAGGCGGTGCCGTGGGTGCGTGTGTTCAAGATGCCGGAATTTACCTACTTCCCGCACAAGCCGCACGTACGCGCGGGCGTCGAATGCCAGAGCTGCCATGGTCCCGTGGAGCGGATGCGGGTCGTTGGCGCCACCACCGGGCCGCGGCTGCTGAACGATCTCAAGCACCTCGTCGGATTACGGCCGCCGTCGCCGCCACTGACGATGGGCTGGTGCCTGGACTGCCATCGCGAGCAGAACGCCACCCGCGGCATGCGCGCGCCCCTCGACTGCGTTGCCTGTCACCATTAAGAAAGCCGACGCGCGCCGCCGCCTGGTTCAGTCGCAGATCCTGACCGCCGCCGCGGACCTCTTCCGCGCCCGTGGCTATCGCGCCACCACCCTCGACGACCTTGCCAGCCGGCTCGGCGTGTCGAAGGCCACGCTCTACGGATATTTCCCGTCGAAGGAGGATCTGCTCGCCGCAATCTTCCACCGCACGATGACGCTCGTGGAAGAGGGGCTGCGCGACATCGAGCGGCGGGGGGCGCCGCCCGCCGAGCAGCTCCGCCAGGTGATCCGCCACCAGGTGCGCACCGTGGTCGCCGAGCGCTCGTTCCTCACGGTCTTTTTCGGGGAAGAGCCCAACCTCCCCGCGCGGCTGGCCCGCTCCATCGCGCGCCGCAAGGCCGGCTACGACCGGGCCGTGCAGGGCATCGTCGAGCGCGGCGTGCGGTCGGGGGCGTTCGCCGTTCCGGAGCCGCGGCTCCTCGTCTGGGCACTGCTCGGCATGAGCAACTGGGTGTACCGCTGGTACAACCCCGCCGGCGCCTGGGACGCCGACGCCATCGCGGAGGCCTTCATTGCTCTTCTCGAGCCGGGCTACCTCGCCGGTCGTCCCCGGCCGTCGGACCTCGCTGCGCGCGTCAGCCGCCTCGAGCAGAGCGTGTCCACCCTGACCCGCCGCCCCCGAGCCCGTCGCGTCCGGCAAGGAAAGTGACAGCGATGAACTGCTACTTCTAAACCCTTGAGTGTGTTACCGTTGTTAAACTTTCAGGGCCGATGCTGGAACGCTCGATATCTCTCGAGCACGTTTTCGAGACGAGGACAACAGCTATGCTGACAGTCAGATCGCGCAGCCTGATCGCGGTGTTGCTCGGCGTGCTGGCGCTCGCCGCCTCCGCGCCCGCCGAGGCGCAGATGCGCCCCGTCAGCGCGGAAGTGGTGCGGGTCACCGGCCGGGTGGAAGCCCTGCCACGGGGTCTGACCCAGTGGAGGCCGGTTGCAGTCGGCGCTCGCTTCGTTGAAGGGGACCAGGTGCGCGCCCTCGCCGCCTCTTCCGCCGATCTGAACCTGCCCGACGGCAGCACCATCTTCGTCGCGGAGAACACGCGCTTTGCGGTCACCAAGCTCGACTACGACGCCCAGTCGCGGGAGCGCACGACCGCCCTCCACGTGGTCACGGGCAAGTTGAAGGCCCAGGTGTCCCAGGCCGCCGTCCAGCTCGTCCGCACGCGGCAGTCCAACTTCTCGATCTCGACGCCGTCCGGCGTGGCCGCGGTCCGGGGCACCATCACGATCGTGTTCTACAACGACGCCACCCAGGAGACGGTGGTGTTCGCGCTGCCGTCCCCGGGCCAGGCCGCCGCGGCCGCCCGCGTCAACTACGTCTCGCGCACCGGCGTCTCCATCGTCGTGACCGGTGGCAACTTCACGCGCCAGGTGGGCACCAATGCGCCTTCACGCCAGACGAGCATCGGCACACTGTCACCGGCCGCGCAGGCGGCGCTGCAGCAGGTAGCCAACAACGCCACCGAGAGCTCCAACGCGCTCACGGACGCCACGGTGGTCGTCATGTCGTTCCAGGAGCTCGAGCTGATCCTGAGCCTGGGCAACACCGGCGGGCCCGGTAGCGGGGTCGGCGGCGGCCCGGACAACAACCCCGGTGGCCGGGGCAGCATCGGCCGCGACATCGCGGCC
>JBBDXO010000012.1:0-8686 GCA_040902295.1 Candidatus Rokuibacteriota bacterium
CCCCCCCCCCCCCCCCCCCCCCCCCCCCCCCCCCCCCCCCCCCCCCCCCCGACACATGAGCGAGCGTCCGGTGCTGACGGTGTCGGAGCTGGCCGGGCAGCTGGCGGCCATGGTCGAGGAGCGCTTTCCGGCGGTGTGGGTGGAAGGGGAGATCTCCAACTTCAAGGTCTACCAGTCCGGCCACGCCTACTTCACGCTCAAGGACGACGCCGCCCAGATGCGCTGCGTGCTCTTCCGCAATCGCGCGCGCCGCATCCGGTTCACCCCCGGCGACGGCCAGCACGTGCTCGCCTTCGGCGCCATCGAGGTGTACGCGCAGCGCGGCGAGTACTCGCTGGTGGTCGAGCTGCTGGAGCCGCGCGGCCTCGGCGCCCTGCAGCTCGCCTTCGAGCAGCTCAAGGAGCGGCTGGCGGGCGAGGGGCTGTTCGACGCCGCGCGCAAGCGCCTGCTGCCGCGCTTTCCGCGCAAGATCGGCATCGTGACCTCCCCGCACGGCGCCGCCATCCGCGACATGCTGCGCGTGATCGGCCGCCGCTTCGGCGAGATCCACATCGTCATCGCGCCCGCCAAGGTGCAGGGGGAGGGGGCGGCGCAGGAGGTGGCGCAGGGCGTGCGCGACCTCAACGCGCTCGGCGGCGTGGACGTCATCATCGTCGGCCGCGGCGGCGGCTCGCTGGAAGACCTGTGGGCCTTCAACGACGAGATGCTGGCGCGCACCATCGCCGCCTCCACGGTGCCCGTCATCTCCGCCGTCGGGCACGAGGTGGACTTCACCATCGCCGATTTCGTGGCCGACCTGCGCGCGCCCACGCCGTCCGCCGCCGCCGAGCTGGTGGTGCGCGAAAAGCAGGCGGTGGCGGAGAGCGTGGCCGACCTCACGCGGCGCCTGCGGGTGGCCGCCGCGCGGGGGCTCGTGCGCCAGCGCGACCGCCTCCTCGCCATGCAGCGGCGCCGGGTGCTCACCGACCCCGCGCGGCCGCTGCGCGACCTGGAGCGGCGCGTGGACGACGCGCGCGCCCGCCTGCGGCGCGCGATGACGGCCGGCATGCGCCAGGCCGCCCATCGCTTCGCGCTGTCCGCGCAGGGGCTGCGCAACCAGAGCCCGGTGCTCCGCACGCTCGAGCACCGCCGGCAGCTCACCCGGCTGCAGGCGCAGCTCGGCCAGTCCGCCGCCCGCGAGCTGGGCCGCTCGCGCCAGCGGCTGCGGGAGGCCGTGGGCCGGCTCGACTCGCTCTCCCCGCTCGGCGTGCTCGCCCGCGGGTACAGCCTCACGCGCACGCCGGCGGGCGCGGTCGTCCGCCGCGCCGCCCAGGTGCACGCCGGCGACGACGTCAGCGTGCTGCTGCACGAGGGGAGCCTCGACTGTCGCGTCACGGCGACGAAGGAGCGCGATGAGCGACCTCAAGTTTGAAGACTGTCTCACCCGCCTCGAGCAGATCGTGGGCTCGCTGGAGGCGGGCACGCTGCCCCTGGAGGACTCGCTGAAGGTCTTCGAGGAGGGCATCCAGCTCGCCCGCCACTGCGCGAAGTACCTCGATGAGGCCGAGCGCCGCATCGAGCTGCTCGCCAAGGACGACACGGGAGCGACCACCACCCGGCCCTTCGACTGGAAAGGGGACGACGAGGCGTGAGCGTCGACCTCAAGGCCTACCTGGACTCGCGGCGTGCCCTCGTCGACGCCGCCCTCGACGCCGCGCTGCCGCCGGAGTCGGCGGCCCCCGTCACCCTGCACCGCGCCATGCGCTACAGCGTGCTCGCGCCCGGCAAGCGCCTGCGCCCGATCCTCGTCATCGCGGGCGCCGAAGCCGTGGGCGGCGAGGCGGCCACGGTCATGGATACCGCGTGCGCGCTGGAGCTGATCCACGCGTACTCGCTCATCCACGACGACCTGCCCGCCATGGACGACGACGACTACCGCCGCGGCCGTCTCACCAGCCACAAGGTCTTCGGTGATGCGATGGCGATCCTGGCCGGCGACGCCCTCCTCACGCTGGCGTTTCAGCTCATCGCCGGCAACGCCGCGCGCATGAGCGATCCGCGCCTGATCGCGCACGTCATCGCCGACGTCGCGGAGGCGGCGGGCACCAACGGCATGGTGGGCGGGCAGGTGGTGGACATCGAATCCGAGGGCAAGGCGGTCACGGCGGAGACGCTCGACTACATCCACCTGCGCAAGACGGCGGCGCTCATCCGCGTGTCGCTGCGGGCGGGCGCCACCCTCGCCGGCGGCCGGGCCGAGCACATCGAGGCCGTGAGCCGCGCGGGCGAAGCGCTCGGGCTCGCGTTTCAGATCGTCGATGATATCCTCGATGTCGAAGGCAGCCTGGCGGAGCTCGGCAAGACCGCGGGCAGCGACGAGCGAAAGAAGAAGGCGACCTATCCGGCCTACCACGGCCTCGAAGCCTCGAAACGGAAGGCGCGCGCGTTGATCGACGACACCAAGCGCCTGCTGCAGCCGCTGGGCGCGGCGGCGGCGTCCCTCAACGCGCTCGCGGACTACGTCTTCGAGCGGAGATCCTGACCATGTCGGCGATTACCGGGGTGTACGCACGCGAGATCCTCGACTCCCGGGGCTTTCCCACCGTGGAGGTGGAGATCGAGCTGGAGTCCGGCGCCTGGGGCCGCGCGGCCGTGCCCTCCGGCGCCTCCACCGGCAAGCGCGAGGCGGTCGAGCTGCGCGACGGCGACAGCCAGCGCTACCGCGGCAAGGGCGTGCAGCAGGCGGTGCGCAACGTCGAGGACACCATCGCGCCCGAGATCGACGGCATGGAAGCCACCGAGCAGGCGTCCATCGACCAGGCGCTGCTCGAGCTGGACGGCACGCCCAACAAGTCGGCCCTCGGCGCCAACGCCATCCTCGCCGTCTCGCTCGCCGTCGCCCGCGCCGGCGCCGACGAGGCGGGGCTGCCGCTGTACGCCTACCTCGGCGGCGTGGGCAGCCGGCTGCTGCCCGTGCCCATGCTCAACGTGATCAACGGCGGCGCCCATGCCGACAACGGCATCGACTTCCAGGAGTTCATGCTGGTGCCCGCGGGCGCGGATTCCTTCGGCAACGGGCTGCGCATGGGCGTCGAGATCTTCCACGCCCTCAAGGAGCTGCTGAAGGAGAAGGGCCTGTCCACCGGCGTCGGCGACGAGGGCGGCTTTGCGCCCGCGCTGGGGTCCAACCTCGCCGCCCTCGACTTCCTGATGCAGGCGATCGAGCGCGCGGGCTACCGGCCCGGCGACGACGTCTCCCTCGCCCTCGACGTGGCCGCCAGCGAGTTCGCGGAGGAGCACGGCCGCTACCGCCTGCGCGCGGACAAGGCGGTGCTCGACAGCGAGGAGCTGGTGGGCCGCTACGAGCAGCTCTGCGACCGCTACCCCATCGTGTCGATCGAGGACGGCCTCGGCGAGGACGACTGGGCGGGGTGGGCGCTGCTCACGCGGCGGCTCGGCCACCGCGTGCAGCTCGTGGGCGACGACCTTTTCGTCACCAATCCCGCCATCATCCAGCAGGGCATCCAGCAGGGCCTCGCCAACGCCGTGCTCGTGAAGGTGAACCAGGTGGGCACGCTCACGGAGACGATGGAAGCCATCGAGCTCGCCAAGCGCGCCGGCTACGGCACCGTCATCTCCCACCGCTCGGGGGAGACGGAAGACACCTTCGTGGCCGACCTCGCCGTGGCCGTGAACGCGGGCCAGATCAAGACGGGCTCGGTGGCGCGCGGCGAGCGCACGGCCAAGTACAACCAGCTCCTGCGCATCGAGGAAGAGCTGGGGCACGCCGCCTCGTGGCCGGGGCGCGGGCTGTACGCGCGCTCGGCCCGGTGAGCCTCCGCCTCGCCGGCGGCATCGCGGTGCTCGTGGTGGCGGCCGGCCTCGCCGCCTTCGGCACGCACGCCATCCTCCGCGTGTCGCAGATGAAGGCCGAGATGGCGGCGCAGGAGCGCGAGATCGCCGCCCTGCGCGCCCGCACGGAGGCGCTCGGCAAGACCGCCGAGCGCCTGCGCAACGACCCCGCCTACATCGAGAAGATCGCGCGCGAGGAGTACGGCTACGTGCGCGAGGGCGAGACGGTCTTGAAGTTTCCCCGGCACGAGTCTCCCAAGCCGCCGGAGAGGTAACCGCCGTGGACTGGTGGTGGGGCACCGGCTGGCTCTGGTTCTCCCTGTTCGTCGTCTCCATGTTCTTCAACGCCCGCGCCGGCTTCAAGCTGCTCATGGACTGGCGGGGCATGCGCACGACCTACCGCTTCGTGCGCGACGCCTACCGGACGCTCGACGCCCTCCCCGACGAAGCCGCGCTGGAGCGGACGCCGGGGGCGCCCGTGTTCGTGCAGCTCGTCCCCGCCTTCCAGGAGCCCGGCATCGCCACCACGCTGGCCGCCCTGCTCAGCTCGCGCTACCCGCACGGCCTCCTGCACGTGGTGGTGGTGACGCGGCAGGAGGAGGACGACGCGCCGCATCCGCGCATGGAGGCGCCCACGGCCGAGCTGGTGCGGCGCTTTCGCGACACGCTGCCGCCGTGGCAGCAGAAGATGCTGACGCTGGTGACGGCGCCCGCCGGCCCCGGGCGCAAGGCGCACCAGCTCAACTGGGCGCTGCGCGCGGACGCGCTGGCGGCGGTCCTCGGCGGTGACGCCCATCCCGCCACGCAGGTGTACGTCGGCGTCAGCGACGCGGACTCCATCCCCGATCCCAACGTCTACCGCTGGATCGCCGCCCGCGTGCTGGCGGGGGAGGGCAGCCTCGCCTACCAGGGGGTGACGCTGTCGCTGGCGAACTTCGACCGGCTCGACCTGCGCGCGCGGGTGTGCGCGGTGCAGCAGTCGTCGATCTTCGTCCGGGTGTCCATCGCGCGCCTCATCCACGAGCCGCGGCGGCTGCGCGCCTTCGCCGCGGTGGCGGCGCGGGCGCCCCGCGTGGCGCGCGCGCTGCGTCCGGTCTTCGACTTCTGCTTCCGCCGCGCGCAGATCTGCCTGGGCCACAACCAGTTCGTGCGCGCCGACGTGCTGCACGCGCTCGGCGGCTTTCCGGCCTCCGGCGCCACGGAGGATTCCACGCTCGGCTATGCCCTCGCCGCGCGCGGCATCCTCATGGGCCCCATGCCCCTGCTGGAGCTGGTGGACATGCCCGAGAGCCGCGAGAAGATGGTCCGCCAGAACGCGCGCTGGTACAAAGGCGTGCTGGACGACGTGCGCTTCCTGTGGGACACGTGGCGCGCCCACCCCACCGCCTTCAACGCCGCGCAGCTCTGCCGCCACGCCGGCAACAAGGTCATCGAGTGGCCCCTGGCGGCCGCCGTGTACCCGGTCCTCGGCTTCCTGGGCTGGCACCTCGCCTATCGCTTCGCCGACAACCCCGTGCTCTTCGCGCTCGGCATCACGTTTCCCACGCTGTCGCTGGCCCTCACGGTGTGGGTGGGCGGGATGGTGACGCAGGACCTCGTCGAGCGCCTCGCCGCCTACGGCCCGCGCGCGGTGGACGTGCGCCGCACCACGTTGCGCGCGAAGTTCGTGGGCACCTTCCGCTGTCAGACCTACTGGCTGCTCGCCACGCGCGGGGCCTGGCGCGTCCTGCTCGCGCTGGCGCGCACGGGCCGCTTCGAGCCTGCGAAGACCGACCGCGTCGTCCGGTAGCCGACGGCGCTCAGGCGGCGCGGCACGGCCCCCGGCGGCGGTCAGGCGCGGGACGACGACCACCCATGACGATCGACAGGAGCCTGAGCGATGACGACGACGGTGATCCATCCGACGGACTTTTCCGAGGAAGCCAAGGCGGCCGAGGCCGAGGCCGTGCGCCTGGCCCGCGCGCTGGGCGGCGAGCTGGTCCTGCTGCACGTGGCGGTGGAGGCGCCGCTGTACGGCGAGACCGCCTTCGGCCGCGACGAGGTGCGGCGCGTGTACGAGGAGCAGGCGCGCTGGGCCGAAAACGAGCTGGCCGGGCGCGCGCGGCGCCTGGGCGACAGCGGCGTGGTCACGCGGTGGCGCCGGAGCGTGGGGATCCCGCACGACGAGATCGTGAAGGCCGCCCAGGAGGAGCGGGCGGCGTACATCGTGATGGGCACCCACGGCCGGGCGGGCTTCGTGCGCTTCATGCTCGGCAGCGTCGCCGACCGGGTCGTCCGCACCGCGACGTGCCCGGTGGTGACGGTGCGTCCGGCGTCGGGGTGAGGCGTGTGGGTATAATCCGTGGCTGACTCGCGGTAGCCAGCGCGAGTCGAGGAGGATCGCCATGTCGCCGAGCGCCAAGCGTGTGCTGCCGATCGCGAAGGAGCGGCAGCCCTACCGTACCGAGCTGACGCCCGTGAGCTTCCTGCGGCGCAGCGCGTACGTGTACCCGGACAAGACCGCCGTCGTCCACGGGGAGTGGCGCTACACGTATCGCGCGCTCGAGGAGCGCTGCCACCGCCTCGCCTCCGGCCTGCGCGCGCTCGGCCTGCAGCATCTCGACCGCGTGGCCTTCATCTGCCCCAACATCCCCGCCATGCTGGAGGCGCATTTCGGCGTCCCCGCCGCCGGCCTCGTGCTGGTCCCCATCAACACGCGGCTGTCGAGCGACGAGATCGGCTACATCATCAAGCACTCCGGCGCCAAGGTGGTCTTCGTCGACCACGAGCTGGAGCCGCTCGTGAAGCCCCTCGATCTCGCGGGCGTCCGCGTGATCCGCGTGGACGACACGGGGGCGCCCGGCGATCCGTACGAGGATTTCCTGGCCGCCGCCTCGCCCGAGCCGTGCGAGCCCTGGCTCGAGGACGAGTACGAGACGATCTCCATCAACTACACCTCCGGCACCACCGGCCGTCCCAAGGGCGTCATGGTGCATCACCGGGGCGCCTATCTGAATGCGCTCGGCGAGACGCTGGAGACGGGACTGACGTTCGAGTCGACATACCTGTGGACGCTGCCGATGTTTCATTGCAACGGCTGGTGCTTCACGTGGGGCGTCACCGCGCACGGCGCCACCCACGTGTGCCTGCGCCGGGTCGACCCCGCGCGCATCTGGGCGCTCATCGACCGGGAAGGCGTCACCCACTACTGCGGGGCGCCCACCGTGCAGATCGGGATCGTCAACGACCCCGGGGCCCACGCGCTGTCACGGCCGGTCACGTGCGCGGTGGCGGGCGCGCCCCCGTCGCCCACGCTGCTCGGCCGCCTCAAGGACCTGGGCTTCCGCCCCGTGCACGTCTACGGCCTCACGGAGACGTACGGGCCGCACACCGTGTGCGCGTGGAACCCCGAGTGGGACGCCCTTGCCGCGGAGGAGCAGGCGCGGCGGGCGGCCCGCCAGGGGCAGGGCTTCGTGGTGGCCGACCTCGTGCGCGTGGTCGACGACAGGATGGTGGACGTCCCCCTGGACGGCGAGACGCTGGGCGAGGTCGTCATGCGGGGCAACAACGTCATGAAGGGCTACTTCGAGCAGCCCGACGCCACCGCCGAGGCCTTCCGGGGCGGGTGGTTCCACTCCGGCGACATCGCCGTGTGGCACCCGGACGGCTACATCGAGCTGCGGGACCGCAAGAAGGACATCATCATCTCGGGCGGCGAGAACATCTCGACGATCGAGGTGGAGCAGTGCGTGGCCCGCCACCCCGCCGTCATGGAGTGCGCGGTGGTGGCCGTCCCCGACGACAAGTGGGGCGAGCGCCCCAAGGCCTTCGTGACCCTGAAGCCGGGCGCCCGGGCCACCGAAGCGGAGATCATCACCTTTTGCAAAGAGCACATCGCCCACTTCAAGGCGCCCGCCGCCGTGGCGTTCGGCGACCTGCCCAAGACGTCCACCGGCAAGGTCCAGAAGTTCGTCCTGCGGGACAGGGAGTGGAAGGGGCAGGCCAAGCGCATCAACTGATGTGCAAGCCGTTGCACATCGTTTCGTTGGTGTCGCTATTGCACTCACCCTCCCGCAGGAGGGCCCAATGCCCATGAAGACGATGACGACGTTTGCAATTGCGGTCGCGCTCGGCGCCGCCTGGAGCGTGGCGCCGGCGATGGCCACCAGCACCACGGACAAGGTCGAGAACAAGGCGGAGCGCGCCGCCGACAAGGTCGAGAACAAGGCGGAGCGGGCCGCGGACAAGGTCGACGGCAAGGACACCGTCGGCGACAAGTTCGACCGCGCGGTGGACAAGACGAAGGACAAGGCCGGCGAGCTGAAGGACAAGATCGTCGACACCACGAAGAAGGCCAAGGACAAGGTCGTCGACACCACGAAGAAGGCCAAGGACAAGGTCGTCGACAAGACCGACAACGCGACGGACAAGCTGGCCGACAAGACGGACCGCATGGACGTCCGCCACATGCAGCAGGCGCTCAAGGACAAGGGCTTCGACCCGGGTCCGATCGACGGCATCCATGGTCCCCGCACCAGCGCCGCCGTCCGTGAGTATCAGACGAAGGAAGGTCTCACCGTGACGGGACGCCTGGACGATGACACGATGGGCCGCCTGAACGGCACGGGCACCGTGCGCACGGGCTCGGACGGCACCGCCCCCGCGTCGCCCTCGGCGTCGCCGGCGACGGGTCCGCAACTCCCGGCGGCGAAGCAGACCCGCTAGGGTTTCGCCTCACACCGGAGGGCCGGGGACCATCCCCGGCCCTCTTTTTTTGCCCGGCGGGTTGACGGGCTTCGGGCCCTCGGGTAAGGTGTCTGAGTCACCGCGGGGTGGAGCAGCCCGGTAGCTCGTTGGGCTCATAACCCAAAGGTCG
>JBBDXO010000013.1:0-8616 GCA_040902295.1 Candidatus Rokuibacteriota bacterium
GAGGTGGACGGTGTCGGCGAGGAGCCGCGGCATCAGAGATAGACGCCGCGCGTGGCTCCGCCGTCCACGGTGATGCAGATGCCGGTGATGAAGGCGGCGCGCGCGGACACCAGGAAGGCGACCACGTTGGCGATGTCTTCCGGCGAGGCCATGCGCCCGAGCTTGTACGGCGCCAGCGCTTCGGCGCGGACCTCCGCCACCGGGCGGCCGGAGCCCGCCGCCTGCTGCGCGATCAGCGACTCCCAGCGCTCCGTGGCCGTGGCCGCGGGCGCCACCGCGGTGACCAGGATGTTCGACGGCGCGCCGAGGTCGGCGAGACCCTTGGTGAAGTTCGTGAGCGCGGCGTTGGCGGCGCCGCCCGTCAGGTACGTGGCGGCGGGGTTGCGCGCGGCAGCGCCCGTGACGTTGACGATGCGCCCGCCGCCCTGCGTCTGCATGAGCGGAAAGACGGCGCGCGCCATGCGGATGTAGCCGAGCAGCTTGAGATTCCAGTCGCCGGCCCACTGCGCGTCGGGGATCTCCAGGAAGGCCCCGCCGCGGATGGCCCCCGCATTGTTGACCAGAATATCGATGCGCCCCAGACGCTCGCGCGCGGTCTTCACCACCCGCTCCACTTCGGCGAGCGCGGAGAGGTCGGCGGCGATCGGCACCACCTCACGCCTGGTCCGATCGCGGATCTCGGTGGCCGCCTTGTCGAGCGCGGCCTGGTCGCGCGCCACGATGGCGACACGCGCGCCCTCTTCCGCCAGGAGCAGGGCGACGGCACGCCCGATGCCCTTGCTGCCACCCGTCACCAGTGCCGTCTTGTCCGTAATCTGCAGATCCATTCGCGACCTCCTCGGGATGTCGTTAGCGTCGACTGATGCCGGCTGCCGCGCGCGGGAAGCGCGGCCGCGGCCGCCGCCGGCAAGCCCCCCGCCCCGGCCACCGCCGCCCGTGCCAGGGGCTCGAAGTCGATGCCGAAGACGCGGCGCCCGTGCAGGCGTCCGCCGCCCTGCTCGAGCAGCGAGCGCGCGCCCGCGAGGTTGCCGTCGGCGAAGTGCTGGTAGCCGACGGCCACCTGGATCAGGCCCTGCAGCGCCTGGCGTTCCTCCGCCTCCCGCGCGCGCACCCAGTGGGGCTCCAGCACCTCGTGCACCTCGAAATAGAGGCCGGCATCGAAGAGCGCGCCGGCAAGCGCGAACGCCTCCGCGATGGACGCGCCGCCGGTGAGCCCGGCGTCCGAGGCGAGCGCGCGCAACGCCGCCTGCGCCCGCTCCCGAAGCCGTCCCTCGAAGCGGCCCTCGCCCGCCGTGAGCCATCCATCACCGGGGCCGGCCGCGAGCGCCTCGAGCTGCGCGCGTGCGGCCGCGTCGTGCGGCGCCGCGATGATCGTCTCCGCGAGGCGGTTGCGCGGCCGCAGCGGCAGGGACGGGATCACGCTTCGGGCCGCACGTGCTCCACGCGTGAGCCCGCGACGAGGTCGTGCAGCGCCCGCTTGTCACGGCGCAGGGCGGCCATCAGGTAGCCGAACCCGAAGGTGGCCGTGGAGACGTAGTAGCCGAGATAGCGAAGCAAGGCGGCGCCGCCGTCGAGCCCGCGGCCGTCGACGGCGACCACGCGCACGCCCACCACGCTCTTGCCGATGGTCTGTCCGAGCCACGTGTGCAGCAGCGTGGTGTAGGCGGCGGTGAAGAGCAGCGTGAAGAGGACGATGGTGGTCTGAAACGACCACGCCTGCTCCACCTCCGCGCCGAACCGGCGGCCCGCGAACACCTCGAGCGAGAGCTTCACGAAGCCGACGATCACGAGGTCGATGACGAGCGCGACGGCGCGGATCCAGAAACCCGCCGCGCGCGGCTCTCCCACCCGGATGATGTCGTCGCTCATGGCGCCAGTATAATGGCACCCATGATCTCCGTGCGGGAGGGACAGGAGCGCATCCTCGCCCACGTCACCGGGCCCACCGCGCCGGAGATCGTGTCCGCGCCCGATGCCCTCGGCCGGGTGCTCGCCGATGTCCTCACCGCGCCCTTCGACGTGCCGCCCACCGACAACAGCGCCGTGGACGGCTATGCCGTGAGCAGCGCCGACATCCCGGCCCAGGGCACGCGGGATCTCACCGTCGTCGCCGACCTTCCCGCGGGCTCCGTCTACGACGGCGTGCTGCGCCCGGGTGAGGCGCTGCGCATCATGACGGGGGCGCCCATGCCCGCCGGCGCCGACACGGTGTACCCGCAGGAGGTCGTCGAACGGGACGGAACACGCGTGCGCGTAGGCACCCTCGACAAGGGCGCCAACGTGCGCATGCGCGGCGAGGACGTGGAGACGGGCGCCATCGTCATCGAGGCGGGCAGCGTGCTGCGGCCGCAGGAGATCGGGGTCATCACCTCGCTCGGCATGTGGCAGGTGGCCGTCCACCGGCGGCCGTGCGTGGCGCTGCTGTCCACGGGCGACGAGATCGTGGAGCCGGGCGTGCCGCGGCGGCCGGGGCAGATCTACGACTCCAACCGCTTCACGCTCCACGGCGCCCTGCGGCAGTGCGGCGCCGACGTCGTCGACCTCGGCATCGTGCCCGACGCGCGGGACGCGCTGCGCGACCACCTGCTCCAGGCGAGCCGCTCCGTGGACTTCGTGCTCACCTCCGGCGGCGTGTCGGTGGGCACGCACGACTTCGTCAAGGACGTGCTCGACGAGGTGGGCGCCATCGACTTCTGGCAGGTGGCCATGCAGCCGGGACGGCCGCTGGCGGTGGGCCGCGTGGGCGACACGCCCTTCTTCGGGCTGCCCGGCAACCCCGTCGCCTCCCTGCTCGCGTTCATGCTCTTTGTCCGCCCCGCCCTCTACAAGCGCGCGGGGCGGCGGCGCCTCTTCCCCGACACCTGGCAGGCGCGCGTCACGCAGCCGCTGCGCAAGAAGGTGGGACGCTGCGAGTTCAAGCGCGGCGTCATGCGCTTCGCCGAGGGGGGCTGGGAGGTGCGCACGACGGGCCCGCAGGGCTCGGGCATCCTCAGCTCCATGGTGGCCGGCAACTGCCTCATCGTCCTCGACGAGGCGCGCGGCGACGTGACGGCAGGCGAGCTCGTCACCGTGGAGCCGTTCTGAGCGGCGGCGCATGACGGCCCGCATCACCGTCGGCCTCATCGACACCCTCAGGGACACCGTGCGTGACCTGCTCGCCGGCTCTGCGCGCCGCCTGCCGCACCTGCACTACGCCGACGTGCGGCTGGAGATCGTGGAGGGCAAATCCGCCGCCGCCGAGAACGGGGCCAGCAAGTCCTCCGGTGACGACGAGGCCTTCGCCCTCGGCGTGCGCGTGCTGGCGGGGGCGCGCATGGTGGCGCCCGGCTACGCCGGCCTCACCCTGGGCGGAGCCGACGTGCCGCACCTCGAGCGCATCCTGCGTGAGGCCATCGAGCAGGCGTACCGGCGCGCGTTCGTGAACGGCGAGATGAAGGCCGATGCGCGCGGCAAGTTCGGCAGCCTCGGCGAGGCCCTCGCCGACACCCGCCTGCACCCCGTGGACGTGCGCGAGGACGTCGTGCCCGCCCTCTACCGCATCGATCCCCGCGCCATGGACGTGGCGGAGATGGTGCGCTTCACGACCGACGTCTCCCGGCAGGTGGCGGCCGCCCACCCTGCCCTCCGCTACAACTACGTCTCCACGCTCACCCAGCTTGCCCGCGAGCTGTTCGTCTCCACGGAGGGCGCCCTCATCGACCAGTCGTTCGCCCTCACGCAGGGCATGTGCAACGTGGTGGCGGTCACCGGCTCCACCAGCCAGGACCTCTACGACGTGGTCGGCCACCAGCGCGGCTGGGAGATCCTCGCCGAGGGCGTGGACGAGCCCCTCATGCGCTTTCCGCCCTTCGCGCGCTTTGCGCTCGACCTCGCGCGCGAGAGCGTCGAGCTGTCGCAGGCCCCGGCGCTGCCCACCTCCGACGGCCCCGTGGTCGTGGTCACCGACCCGCACTACAACACGCTCGTGTCGCACGAGATCGTCGGCCATCCCGCCGAGCTGGACCGCGCCCTCAAGCTGGAGACGGCGTATGCCGGACGCTCGTGGCTGCTCGCGGGCCTCACCGAGCACCAGGTGGGCCGGCGGATCGCCTCGCCGCTGGTCAGCGCCTACTCCGATCCCTCGCTGCCCGGCTACGGCCATTACGCCTACGATCACGAGGGCACACCGGCGCGGCGGGTCACGCACATCGACCGCGGCATCTTCACGGGCTTCATGAACAGCCGGCAGACGGCGGCCGTCTTCGGCGGCGCTCCCAACGGCCACTTCAAGGCCACCGACGCCACGCTGGTGCCGCTCGTGCGCATGTCGAGCACCGTGTTCGGCGGGGGCGCGCAGCCCGCGGCCGACATCGTGGCCGAGGTCGACCACGGCTATTACATGGTCGGCCACCGGATCCCCTCCATCGCGGAGAGCCGCGAGAACTTCCGGATCTCCGCCCGCAAGGTGTACGAGATCGACCACGGCCGCCTCGGCCGGCTCTACCGCGACGGCGGCATCGCCGCCGACA
This sequence comes from Candidatus Rokuibacteriota bacterium, assembly GCA_040902295.1. Taxonomy (GTDB): domain Bacteria; phylum Methylomirabilota; class Methylomirabilia; order Rokubacteriales; family CSP1-6; genus JBBDXO01. Next base: position 4,509 of record JBBDXO010000013.1, read on the forward strand.
CGCGCGACTACCTCATGAACGTCGACGCCACCGGCGACGACTTCCGCCTCTACCCCATCCCGAACTGCGGCAAGGGACAGCCGATGCAGACCCGGAAGCTGGGCAACGGCGGGCCCACGATGCGCAGTCGCGCCCGCGTGCTGGGAGGCTGACGATGCGACGCGTGCTCATGGCCATGGTGGCGGCGGCGGTCCTGCTCGGCAGCGCGGCGCCCGCCGCCCCGCCGGACTATCCGGTGAGCTTCATCAAGGTGGACGAGCTGAAGGCCCTGCTCGACCGGGGCACGAAGGCCGACATCATCGACGTGCGCCGATGGGTGGCCTACGAGGAGATGCACATCAAGGGCGCCCGCTCCATGCCGGTGCGCGTGGTGGAGCCGCGCGCGCGGGAGATCTCGAAGACGGATCTCGTCGTCCTCTACTGAACCTGCCCGCACGCGCTGGCCCGTGGGGCCAGCAACATCCTCTACGCGCTCGGATGGCGCAACCAGCGCGTCCTCGACGAAGGCCTGCCCGGCTGGGCGGCGAAGGGCTACCCGGTGGCGGGCAAGAACCCGGGCGCCAAGCCGGGCCACTGACGTGCGCGAGGCGGCCGAGCTGGCGCGGGCGGCTGCCATGGCCCTCGAGCACGTCAGCCGGCAGCCGGGCGTCAGGGAGGTGGAGGTCTTCGTCGCCTCCAACGGCTCGCTGCTCGCGCGCCTGAACTACACCTCCCACATCCCCTGCAACGGGGTGGAGGAGCCGAAGTCCACCGAGTCCTACGGGATCGGCCTGCAGGTCGTCTTCGACGACGCCGCGGGCGCCCGGCTCGGCTTCGGCAGCGAGCCGAGCGACCTCACGGAGCGCGGCGTGGCGCGTGCCCTCGAGCGGGCGCGCGCCACCGCCGTCTTCGATCCGGAATTCACCACGCTCGCCCGCCCCGGCGCCGAGCGCCGCACGCTGGCGGGCTACCACGATCCGCACCTGATGGCCGTGTCCGACACGCGCCTGGTGGAGGCGGGCTGGACGATCGTGCACGGCGCCCTGCGCACCTTCGTCGCCTCCTCCCGCCTCGCGGCGCTGGCGGGCCGCGAGGAGGCGCTGCCGGCCCTCGCCCTCATCGTGGGCGGCGATGCCATGATCCTCCAGGAGCGCGTGGCCGTCGCCTCCACCGCCATGCCGGAGGTGCAGACGGACGAGTCCACCCTGATGACCGCCTTCGTGACCTCGATGGTGGAGGCGCACGACGCCAAGGGCTCGGGCTGGTCCACGGCGACGCGGCTGGACCATTTCACCGACGAGGCGGGCGTGGAGGCGGCGCAGCACGCCATCGACGCCATCGGCGGCGAGCGCGTGCCGAGCGGCGACTACACGGTCGTCTTCGGCCGCCAGCCCGTCGCCGACCTGCTCAACAACATCGTGATCCCCGCCTGCACGTCCTCGAGCTTCTACTCGTCGAGCACGCCCTTCCTGGGCCGGCTGGGCAGGGCGGTCGCCTCACCGAAGCTGAGCGTGTACGACTCCGGCGCGGCCCCGGGCCTGCTGGGCAGCAAGGGCATCACCTGCGAAGGATTGCCGACGGGACGCACGACGCTCATCGACCGGGGCGTGCTGCGCGGCTGCCTGTCGAACTGGTACGAAAGCCGGCGGCTGCTGAGCGATCCCGCGCTCGCCGCCAAGCTCGGCGCCGGCGGCGCGGAGGCCGCCGCCGCCCTCGTCGCGCGCAACGGCTTCCGCTTCGGCTCGGGCGGCGGCCGCCAGTTCGACAGCCCGCCCGGCATCGCCGCCTCCAACGTCGTCGTGGAGGGCGAGGACGCGGTCACCCGCGACGAGCTGCTGCGCACCGTGGGCGACGGCCTCTACGTCGGCCGCATCTGGTACACCTATCCGATCAACGGCCTGCGCGCGGGCGACTTCACCTGCACCGTCGTCGCCGACTCCTATCGCATCCGCGACGGCCGCCTCGCGGAGCCGCTGAAGCCCAACACCCTGCGCATCAACGACAACATCGCCACCTTCCTCAACAACGTCATCGGCGTCACCCGCGACGTCAAGGGCACCATCGTGTGGGCGGCGGACGAAGTCGTCTACGCTCCGGAGATCGCCGTGCGCGGCGTGCACGTGGACGAGGTGGCGGGATTCATGAGCGATGCCTGAGCTGCCGGACGTGACCGTCTACGTGGAGGCGCTGCGCGAGCGCGTCGGCGGCGCCACCCTCCACCGCCTTCGCCTCGCCACGCCCTTCGTGCTGCGCTCGGTCGACCCGCCCATCGACGACGTCACCGGCCGCACGGTCACCGGCGTGCGGCGGCTCGGCAAGCGGATCGTGCTGGCGCTGGCGGACGAGCGCTTCGTCGTCATCCACCTCGTGATCGCGGGGCGGCTGCACTGGAAAGCGGCGGGCGCACGGCCGCCGGGCAAGGTCGGCGTGGCGGCGCTCGACTTCAGCACCGGCACCCTCGTGATGACCGAGGCGGGGACGAAGAAGCGTGCCGCGATCCACCTCGTGCGCGGCGAGCCGGCGCTGGCCGCTCACGATCCCGGCGGGGTCGAGCCCCTCACCGCCAGTCTCGGGGAATTCCGCGCGGCGCTCACGGCCGACAGCCACACGCTCAAGCGCGCGCTCACGGACCCGGCGATCTTCTCCGGCATCGGCAACGCGTACGGTGACGAGATCCTGCATCGCGCCCGGCTGTCGCCGGTGAAGCTGACGCGCACGCTCTCCGGCGCCGAGACCACGCGCCTGTTCGAGGCGACGCGAGAGACGCTCACGGAGTGGATCGGGCGCCTGCGCCGCGAGGCGGGCGGCGGATTCCCCGAGGGCGTCACCGCCTTCCGCCCTGACATGGCCGTGCATGGCCGCTTCCGCCAGCCGTGTCCGGACTGCGGCGCTCCCGTGCAGCGCATCCTTCACGGCGAGCACGAGACCAACTACTGCGCGCGCTGCCAGACGGGCGGCCGGCTGCTCGCCGATCGCGGCCTCTCGCGCCTGCTCAAGCGGGACTGGCCGCGCACCCTCGACGCGCTGGAGCGTCACGTGGCGTCGCGGCAAGCAGGGCCCGCCGCGACTTAGCGCAGGATCGCGACGAGGAGCGCGACGAGCGACAGCACCACCGCCACCCCGCCCAGCGCGAGCGCGAGGGCGAGCCGGAAGGTGATGACCTGCAGGGCGGCCGCCGTGCTCTCGAGCTGGGCGGCGATCATGGAGTTCGTGCCGGACTCTCTCAGCATCGAGGCTTCGAGGGCGTTCACCCGGGCGGCGATGTCTCCCACGGCCTTGCCGCGGCCGCCGTCGGCGTCGCGGGAGCGGCGGCGCACGTCCTCGGCCACGTGCACGGTCGCCGTCAGCACCTGGCGGATGAGGCGCTCGTTCACGAGCAGCTTGGCGAGGAATCCGAGCATGGCGATCAGACCGCCGCCACCGCGTACACGATCCCGAACACGATCGACCCCACGCCCGCGCCCACCGCGAGCGCCGTGCGCGCCCGGCGCAGCCGGGAGGCCAGCGCCACCGGGTACGCCATCACTGCCGTGAGCGCCGTCATGCCAAGAATGGTCCCCGTCCCGAATGCGAGCAGGTAGGCCGCCGCGCCCCCGACGGTGGGCAGCGTGGCGAGCACGAGCAGCGACACGGCCGCGCTGCCGGCCATGCCGTGCACGGCGCCGACGGCGACCGCGCGCCCCGCGAGGCGACGGCGCCCGCCACCAAAGGCGGCGAGCAGGCGCCGCGAGGGATGCACGTGCGGATGGCCGTGCACGTGCCCGTCGTGAGCGTGCGCGTGACTGTGCACGACCTCGGCGCCGTCGTGATCGTGATCGGCGGTCAGGTGCCCGGGCTCCACGGAGGCGACGCCCCGCGCGGCCTCACGCAGCCGGAGGATGCCGAGCAGGATGAGCATGCCCGCCACCACCAGCTCGAGCCCGCTCGTCACGCCGGGACGCAGGGTCAGGCTGAAGCCGACGATGACCGCGCCCGCCAGGATGAGGGCCGCCATGTGGCCGGCGCCCCAGAGGGCGCCGATGAGCGCGCCGTCGGCGAAGCGGCGCTCGCGGGTGACGATGGTGGCCACCGCCACCAGGTGATCGGGATCGGTCGCGTGCTGCACGCCGAGCACGAAGCCGAGCGTCAC
>JBBDXO010000014.1:0-8615 GCA_040902295.1 Candidatus Rokuibacteriota bacterium
CACGTTCCGGACCCTGCGCGCGCCCAAAACCGTGCGATGATTGCCGAAGCCCCCGGGGCGTTCAACCATTCACTGCAGTGCTGACCCACGAGCGAGGTAGCCGTTGACGACACCGAGAAAAGCCACGAAACGCCGCGCGCCTGTGCGTGCGCGCATGAAGAAGCCCGCCCCGTCCGCCCCCAGGCGGCGCGCGCCCGCGCCCCCGCCGGAGGTGATGGACGCCCCGCCGCCGCCGCTGCTGCTGCCGGATCCGCCCGCGGAAGGGGCCTTGCCCGACGTGCTGCTCTCGCAGCCCGAGGGCGTCTTTGCGGCTCGCGTGCCCCCTCCGGAGCCGGAGCGCCTGCATCCCTCGTCCCGCCGCGCCATCTTCTTCGACGTCGAGAACACGAGTCGCGTCGAGCACATCGCGCGGATGATCGACCACCTGGCCGTCGACCGTGCCGGCCGGCGGACGGATTTCGTCGCGGTGGGCAACTGGCGCGTGATCGGTCACGATACCGCGCGCCTGCTCGCACGTCACGGCGCCGACCTCGTGCACAGCGCGCCGTCGGTGGGTGTGCGTGACTGGAGCGACCTGCGTATCGCCGTCGCCGCCGGCGTGTGGCTGGCGGCCGCCCGTCCGGGCGACATGATGGAGATCGTGTCCGATGACCGGGCCTTTGACGCCGTCGGCGATGTGGCCTCCGGGCTCGGCATCGCGTTCCGGCGCCTGTCGTACCGCGGCCTCTCGGGCGCAGCGGCGGCGCGCGAGGCGCCGCTGCGTGAGCCCGAGCGCGAGCCTCTTCGGGAGGCGGTCCCGGACGCACGCTCGCATCGTCGCGGGCGGGGCGGGCGCCGTGGCTGGCGAGGCGGCGAGCGGTCCGTGAGCGCGCCGTCGCGCCCGGCGCCGTCAGCGCCGCGTCTGGCCCCCGTCCCGGTGGCGGCGGAGAGCGGCGAGCAGCACACCGCTCCCCACGATGAGATCGTCAACGTCGTACGCGACCTCATGAATGCGACGCCCTCGCGCGCGGTGTCCATCGACACGCTCGCCAACACGCTCAAGGCGCGCGGCTTCAGCCGGCCCCCCGGCTCGCCGCGGCTCATCACGCGCCTGCGCCGCATCAAGGAGATCGCGATCAGCCGCGCCGGCCTCATCACGCTCACCGTGGGCTCCACCGGGATCGGCGATGCCGTGGAGGCGCCGCCGCCACCGCCACGCCCTGACGTTCCCCAGGAGCCGGCGCCGGTTCCCCACGACATCGCCCCCGCCCCTCGAGACACGGGCGAGCGGCGCGCCGCCGACGACGATGACGATGACGACGCGCCGGGCCCCGGGAACGAAGCGCAGCCGACGGACGGCGCCGCGCCGCCCGACCCGGCCGCCCAGCGCCGCCGCCGCTCCCGCCGCGGCGGCCGCCGTCACCGATCACATCACGGCGGTGCCCCCGCCGCCACGTAGAACCGGCGGATCAGCGCGCCCGGCGTTGGCGGACGGCGTGGGCGAGGTCGTGGACGACGGGGACGGTCATGTCCCAGCCCATGCAGGCGTCGGTCACGGACTGGCCGTAGCGGAGCGCGGCGCGATCGGCGCCGATATCCTGGCGTCCTTCTTCCAGGAAGCTCTCCATCATGACGCCGAAGATCGCCTGCTCGCCCTCGCCGATCTGGGCGGCGATGTCGCGCACCACCGCCGGCTGCCGGCGGTAGTCCTTGCCGCTGTTGCCGTGGCTGGTGTCGATCATCAGGCGCGGGAGTGCCCCCGCCGCGCGCAGGGCGGCGGCCGTCTTCTGGACGCTCGCGCTGTCGTAATTGGGTCCGCGCTGCCCGCCGCGCAGGATGACGTGACAGTCCGGATTCCCGCGCGTGGAGACGATGGCGCACAGCCCCTGCTCGGTGACGCCGAGGAAGCGGTGCGGGTGGGCGCCCGCCCGCACGGCGTCGATGGCGATCTGCACGTCGCCGTCGGTGCCGTTCTTGAATCCCACCGGCATCGACAGACCGGAGGCGAGCTCGCGGTGCACCTGGCTCTCCGTGGTGCGCGCGCCGATGGCGCCCCACGATACGAGGTCGGACGTGAACTGCGGCGAGATGGGGTCGAGGAACTCGCCCCCGGTGGGCAGCCCGAGCTCGGCGAGATCGAGGAGGAGGCGGCGCGCCAGCCGCAGACCCTCGTTGATCGCGAAGCTGCCGTCCAGGCGCGGATCGTTGATGAGACCCTTCCAGCCGACGGTCGTGCGCGGCTTCTCGAAGTACACGCGCATGACGACGCACAGATCCGCGGCCACCTCGGCGGCGAGGGCGGCCAGCCGCCGTCCGTAGTCCAGGGCGGCGGCGGGATCGTGGATCGAGCACGGGCCCACGACGACGAGGAGGCGGTCGTCGTGGCCGTTGAGGACACGGCCCACCTCGCGGCGCCCGCGGGTCACCGTGGTGGCGCCCTGCTCGCCCAGCGGCAGCTCCTCGAGCAGGATGGCCGGCGGCAGCAGCGGACGGAAGCTCTCCACGCGCAGGTCACGGGTCCGATCGGACATCCCGCGCAGATTACCTCCCCCGCGCTTGCCTTGTCGAGCGCGCGTGTTCTACCTTGGCGTGAGGAGGTATCCGCCAATGACCGTGCAGGCGACCGGCGCCGGCCCCACCCCGGCCATCATGAAATCCATCAACGAGGCGTTCAACAGCCGCGACGTCGATCGCATCATGGAGTTCTTCGCCGAGGACTGTACGTTCCTGATGGCCCGTGGCCCGGAGCCGGTGGGCCGCCGCGTGCACGGCAAGGCCGCCGTGCGCACGGTGCTCGCCGACCGCTTCAAGGTCATCCCCGACATGCGGTGGGACCACATCGACGACTTCATCTGCGGCACGCGCGCGGTGTCGGTGTGGATGGTGACGGGCGCCGGCAAGGACGGCGAGAAGCTGAACTACCAGGGGTGCGACATCTACGAGTTCCGCGGCGACAAGATCCTCAACAAGGACACGTACTGGAAGCTGGTGGAGAGCGCCGCGCGCCTGTAGGGCCGCTATATCGCCCGCACCTCTTCGTCCCATACCGCCTGGCAGGCGCGATGGAAGAAGAAGAGCAGGCGCGCTTCGCGGTCCTCCACCTCGATCTCGACCTCGTGCGTGCGGATAGGCTGTTCGCATCCCGCGCACTTGCGGCCCGTGCCGCGGCCCGCCCAGAGCTTGCGGGGCGGCTTCGCGGGCAGGATGCCGTCGCGGATCTTCTCCCGGATGGATCGCCGCAGGTCAGAGTCGTCCATGGTGCGTCCAATGCGCGCTCACCATAACAAACTCGGTGCCACGCGGGTTCGCATCACGCGCCGCCGCTTCGGCCCGCCGGCCGACGGTTCGCGTCGGCCGGCAGACAGTCTGTCACGTCAGGCTGTCAGTGTCGCGCGTCCCGCCCTCACGCAAAGCGCCAGCCGTCGAGGGAGGCGGGCTCGTCGGGCAGGATGGCAAGCGGCAGGTCGTGCGGCGCCAGCACGCCGTGGCGCATGAGCAACGCCTTGGCGGCCGCGTCGCGCCCACCCCGCGCCAGCGCCGGCATCATCGCCAGGTGGCGGGCGAGGCCGCGCGCGCTGCGCGGCAGCGTGATCGCAGCACCCTCGGCCGTGCGCACGCGCACCGCCGGTCCTCGGCCTGCCATCACCGCGGGCACCTGCGTCCACACGCGGCCGCGGGCGGCGGGTGGGAGGCGGTCGACGCGGCCCGACACCACGTCCCAGGCGGCGAGCGCTTCGGCGGCGGACACGCGGGGACGCCGCGTGCGCGCGCGTGCCCACGTGAGCGACACCGCCAGCGAGCGGCCGTGGCACACGACCCGGTGCGGCGTTCGCGGCGGCATCGACAGCAGCGTGCCCGGCGCCAGCGCCAGCGTGGGCCAGTGCTCCCGCGCGCGGTCGTCCGACATTTCCTCCGGCGTGCCGCGCGGCACGCGGGGGCCGAGCGTGACCGTGCGCCGCCCCTCGAGCTGCAGCCAGATCGAATCGACCTCGCCGTCGTGATGCAGCCCCATGCCCTCACGGCCCCGGCCCTGCACGGCGAAGAGGAATGAGCACTCCTCGCGAAAGGGCCCGAAGAAGGCGGCACGCAGGGCGACCATGAGCCGCGACAGCCGCGGAAGCACCTGGTGTGCCTGGGGCACGAACACCGTCTTGCCGGCGGCCACCGCCCGGCGCAGGCGCCGCCGGTCGCCCGAGCGGTCGTAGCGGCGGTCGGCGGCGATCTGGAACGGCAGCCCCGCGGCCGCCATGGCGAGGGCCGTGTCGAAGGGGGGAACGATGGAGCGCCAGGCGGCGTCGCGGGGCGTCAGCACCACCGGCCCGCGGCCGAGCCGCTCGCGGCGAAAGCGGGTGATGGCGGCATCGCCCGACCACCACGTGGTGAGCGGCGTGACGATGGCGGGCGCCCGCTCGCTCACGCGCGCATCATCTCACGCGGTGCAGATGCGATTGCGGCCTTCGCGCTTGGCGCGGTAGAGCGCGTGGTCGGCCGCCTCGAGCACCTGGTCGCTCTCCGCGAGCCGGCGCGAGGCGGCCGCGACGCCGATGCTCACGGCCACCGAGACCCGGCGCGCGCCCTTGGACGGCCGCGGCGCGGGGGCTTTCGTCAGCGGGCGGTCGCGGCCGCGCAGGACGAAGCCGGAGGCGCCCACCGTCTTGCGCAGCGCTTCGAGATGCGGCAGCGCATCGTCGAGCGCGCACTGCGTGAAGATCAGCGCGAACTCCTCGCCGCCGTAACGGAAGGCGCGGCCGCCCCCGCCCACCTCCGCCAGTCGCGCGCCCACCATGCGCAGGAGCTGATCGCCCACCTCGTGGCCGTAGGTGTCGTTGAACGTCTTGAAGTGGTCGATGTCGACCATGGCGATGACGTAGCGGCCCTCCAGCCGCGCGAGCGCGTCGTTGAGCGCGCGGCGGCCCGGCAGCCCCGTGAGCTCGTCGCCATAGGCGATGGCGTGGGAGGTCTCGATGATCGACACGAACAGCACGAGCCCCGCCACCGCGAAGACGACGGAGGGCGTCAGCCCCCATCCGGCGTGCAGGGCGAGCCCCGCCGCCGCCAGCGCCCACAGCGCGCCGGCCTCGATGGCGTTGCGGTGGCGCAGCGTGCGCGCGACCGCGAGCGTGCCCGCGATGCCGAAGGCGGCGAGCGCCACCAGGGGCAGCGGCGTGACGGGGCCGAGGCCGGGTCGGCTGAAGGCGGCGGCGACCGTGGCCACTTCCGGCTGGCACACGAGCACCACCGCGATCACCTGGGCCGCGAGGGCGCCCGCGAGCCACGCGAGACGGCTGCCGAGCCGGCCGCGCTCGCCGAGCCACGACAGCGCGGCGAGATTGAGCGGTAGCAGCACCGCCACCGCCGTGTAGACGATGCGTCCGGTGCCCCGGGGCGGCGCGGTGGCGGCGACGGCGTACACGATCCGCTCCGCGAGTGCGAGGAGGACGAGCATGAACGCCACGCGCATGCGCTCGAAGCGCCACGCGAGCAGGATGCCGCCGATGAAGACGGCGTAGGGCAGCGCGGGCACGAAGGGCGCCGCGGAGGCCTCGAAGGCCGGCACCGTCGTGACCGCGAAGGCCGCGAGCACGAGCAGGCCGCCCGGAATCAACCGCACGATCAGCGTCTTCACGCCGGCGGATCAGCCTCCCGTGCCCGGGCGGATGTGCAGATGACAGCAGCCGTCGCGGCCCGGCTGCCAGGTGTCCGCCCAGAACTCGAAGCCGGCCGCCTCGAAGGTGCCGTTGTCGACCCGGCCCGCGATCCGGCACAGCGTCGCCACGTCCGTCTCCGGCACGCCCGCCTCCAGCCAGGCATCCTTGAGCGGGCAGCGGCGCAGCGTGATGTCGAGCGCGCCGGTGTCGCAGCGCTCGACGTCGGCCGAGAACATCCGTCCCTCGTCGGGAATCATCGCGACGAACGCCTCGCACAGCCCCGCGAGGTCGGCGGGGCCGTGGCGCGCGAAGGCGGCGCCGATCTCCGTGCCGCGCGCGTAGATGGCGCGCGACAGGATCTCGCTCGCCTGCGCTTCGCCCAGCGCGCGCCGCATCTCGTCGAAGATGCGGTAATACAGCAGCGCGCGGTGCGTGAAGGCGCCGTAGAGCTGCGCCCGCAGCCTCTCCTCCGCCGCGTCCGCCATCGCTACGCCCGCTCGATCACGTAGAGGCCCGGCAGCATGTCGACGTAGATGTTGCCGTCGACCACGAACTCGCCCGCCTTGTTCTTCTGCAGGCCGCGCACCCACGGCTTGGCGGCGCCATAGCGGAGGACCCACGCCACCGGCACGTACCCGGCGTCCGTCTGCATGATCTCCTCCGCCTTCGCATAGTGCGCAAGGCGCCGTTTCGTGTCCCGGGTGTCGCGCCCCGCTTCCAGCTCCCGGTCGAAGTCGGGGTTGACCCATGCCTGGCGGCGGCCCGTCGTCTTCTTGCCGTAAAAGGTGTCGAAGTACTCGTTGTGCGGGTCGGGGTAGTCCATGAACCACCGGATCCACACGAACTGCAGCTCCTGCTTCCACAGCCGCTCACGGAACACGCGCGGCTCCAGCAGCTCGAGGTCCGTCTTCATGTTCAGGTGCTCCAGCAGGACCGCCTGCACCGCCTCCGCGAGCGGCTTGGCGCCCAGGGCCTCGTCGCGCATCGACAGCGTGATCCTCGGCCAGTTCCGGCCGCCCTCGTAGGGCGTGCCCCGGAGCATGGCCATCGCCTGCGTGGGGTCGAAGCGCTGCAGGTCGCGGATCTTCTTGTCGTCGAGGGCGCCGGGGAAGCCGGGCGGGATCATGGAATGGGCGGGGATGGCGAAGCCCTGCGCCACCTTCACCACGTTGTCGCGGTCGAGGGCGTGACCGACGGCGCGGCGGACCCGGGCGTTGTCGAAGGGCGCCTTCGTGACCTGCGGCAGCAGGTACCAGGTGCCGGGGAACGGGTAGCGGAACACCTCTCTGGACGTCTTGGGGTCATTCTGCATCCGCTTCAGATCGCCCGTCTGCAGCGAGGTGAGGTCCAGCTCGTTGTTGTCGTAGGGCAGGGCGCCGGAGGCCACGGGCACGATGGGGATGATGACCTTGTCGAGGGTGACGTTCCTGGCGTCGAAGTAGTGCGGGTTCCGGCGCAGCACCATCTGCTTGTTGTGCTCCCACGACTCGAGCATGAAGGGCCCGTTGCAGACGAGGTTGCCCGCCTCCGTCCACTTGTCGCCGTGCTTCTCGATGCTGCCGCGGTGGCCGGGCAGCGCGGCGAGGTAGGCGCTGAGGACGGGGAAGTAGCCGCGCGGGCCTTCGAGGGTGACCTCGAGCGTCCAGTCGTCCCTGGCGCGCACGCCCACCTGGGAGGCGTCGGTGACCTGCTTCTTGTTGAAGGCCTCGCCGTTCTTGATGTCGTAGAGGAACGAGGCGTACGGCGCGGCGGTGGCGGGATCGAGCTGGCGCTTGAAGGAGTACTCGAAGTCGCGCGCGGTGAAGGCGCTGCCGTCCGACCACCTGGCGTCCCGGCGCAGCGCGAACGTCCACACGGAGCCGTCGCCGTTCGGCGTTACCTTCGTGGCCACGTAGGGCACGGCCTGGAAGTCCGCATTGAACTTCATGAGGCCCGCCCACAGGGCCGGCACTCCCTGGCAGTAGAGGTCCTTGTTGAAATCGTGGCTGCTCGGGTCCGCCTGGAACCAGCCGCCCCCGCCGTAGCGGAAGACCTGCTCGCGCGCCAGCGTCTCGCCGGGGGCGAGCCTGGGCGCGGCGGAGGCCGCGCGCGCGTTGAAGCCGGCGCTGCCGAGGGCGGCCACGCCGGCGGCGATCTTCAGGAAGTCACGGCGGCCCACGCCGACGGCGGCGAGGCGCTGGGCGAGCAGGTCCATCTGGTCCATGGGGGAGCCCTCCTGTTACTGCTGTCTGGGGTCCAGCGCGTCCCGCACGCCGTCCCCGAAGAAGGTGAACGATAGCATCGTGACGGCGATGGCGATGGAAGGAACCACGGCGAGGTGCCACGACGAGCGCAGGTATTGCTGGCCTTCGCCCACCATCTGGCCCCACGACGGCGTGGGTGGGTTGATGCCGACGCCGATGAAGGACAGCGCCGCCTCCGTGAAGATCGCCTCCGGGATGCCGAAGGTGACGGAGACGACGATGGGGGTGAGGGCGTTGGGCAGCACGTGGCGGACCAGCACGCGGCCGCCGCCGGCGCCGAGGGCGCGCGCGCCTTCCACGAACTCCTTGTCCTTGAGAGCCAGCACCTGCGCGCGCGTCTGCCGCGCGATGCCCACCCAGCCCGTGAGCCCGATGGCGATGAAGATGTTCATGAGGCCGGCGCCCAGCATCGACATCACGAGGATGACGAAGAGCAGACGCGGGAAGGCGTACATGACGTCGATGACGCGCGTGAGCACGGTGTCGAGGCGCCCGCCCACGAAGCCGGCGAGGGCGCCGATGGGCACGCCGATGAGCACGATGATGACCTGCGCCCCCAGCCCCACGATCATCGACACCCGGGCCCCGTAGATCATGCGCGAGAGCATGTCGCGGCCGATCTGGTCGGTGCCGAAGGGATGGTCGCGGGAGGGCGCTTCCGTGATCCGCCCGAAGTTCGTCTTCGTGTAGGGCAGGGGGGCGAGGGCATCCGCGAAGATGGCCACGAGCAGGATGAGCAGCACGA
>JBBDXO010000015.1:0-1319 GCA_040902295.1 Candidatus Rokuibacteriota bacterium
CAAGCTGAACATGTTCAACGGCTGGCGCCTCGTGAAGTGCGTCAACCGTAAGTAGACGGCGCTCCTCCGGCGCGCGCCCCGCTCCCCGCCACCGCCCATGAAGCTGCTCTACTTCGACGACTTCTCGCTGGGCGTCGTCCGCAACGACACGGTCGTCGACGTGTCGTCGGTGGTGCAGGACATCCCCCACACGGGTCCCCACGAGCTCATGAACGGGCTCATCGCGCGCTTCGGCGCCTACCGCCCCCGCCTGGAGGAGGCCGCCCGCCGCGAGCGCGGCGTGCCTCTCGGCAGCGTGCGCATCCGGCCGCCGCTGCCGAAGCCGGCCACCGTCGTCTGCATGGCGGTGAACTACATGGAGGACGGCACCCGCACCGAGCCCGCCCCCATCAACGCCTTCCTGAAATCGCCGGGCGCGATCATCGGCCACGACGACACCATGGTGCTGCCCGACGTGCCCGCCACCATCTTCGAGGGCGAGGCCGAGGTGGCGGTCGTCATCGGCACGCGCGCCTCCCACGTGCGCGCCGCCGACGCCATGGCCCACGTGTTCGGCTACACGAACTTCATCGACGGCTCCGCGCGCGGCCTGCTGCCGGCCGGCAACACCTTCTACCAGATGAAGTCGCGCGACACCTTCGCGCCCATGGGCCCGTGGCTCGTGACCGCCGACGAGGTGGCCGATGCCCACGCGCTGCCCATCCGGCTGTGGGTGAACGGCACGCTGAAGCAGGATTTCAGCACGAGCGACATGGCGCACCGGATCCCGCGCTGCCTCGAGTGGGTCACCTCCATCCACGCCCTCGAGCCGGGCGACGTGCTCGCCACCGGCACCAACCACCGCGGCCTCAGCGCGTTCATGGACGGCGACCGCGTGGAGCTGGAGACGCAGGGGCTGGGCCGCCTGCGCCTGCACGTGCGCGACGACCTCAAGCGCACGTGGGCGCGCACCACGCGCCTCGAACACCAGCAGCAAGGGTCGGAGGGGCCCACCACCCCCCAGCTCACCGGCAAGTACGCCGCGCTACGCCGCTAGGCGCTGGCAGCGCGGATTCTTCACGAGCGGGGAGTGGCTTCGGGGTGCGAGGACCACGTGGATGGTGGCCGCCCGCGCCGAGGACGGCTGGGCTCCATCGACACGCCTTGTCCGGTTTCAGTGAGTGGGAAACGGGTCCCTGCACCCCGAAGCCACTCCCCGCTCGTGAAGAATCCGCGGGAACGGGCGGCGGCGATCAGGACGTAATTTCAGGACGTAATCTCAGGCCGTAATCTATAGGGAGGCGCTGCGGCCGTCGGGGCCGGGGCGCTGGACGCCCCAG
>JBBDXO010000016.1:0-8525 GCA_040902295.1 Candidatus Rokuibacteriota bacterium
ACAAATTTGTTAAACTTCGAGCCCATGACCGATGCCATCCGCGCGCGGCTGCCCTGGACGGTGGTGGGGGCGAGCGTGCTGCTCGCGCTGCTCCTCGCCTACACGATCTTCGCCGCCTACCTGCCCGCGAAGACGCGCGCCGACCGCCTCGAGCGCGAGCTCAAAGACCTCTACGCGCGCGAGGCCGACCTGCAAACGCTCGCCGCCCAGAACGAGCGCCGCCACGCCCTGCGCGAGCAACAGCTCAGCGCCGTCGCCGCCGAGCGCGACGCCCTCGCCCGCCGCCTCGAAGACCTCGAAAAAGAGCTCGCCTCCGCCCGCGCCCGCCGCTGAGCCCGAGTGCGGACCCACGTCGGCGGATCGAGGAGCGTCGGGGCTTTGCCGCGACGCTGCCGAGCGCGGGGGGCTTGGGGGGCCCTTCGAGACCCCCCATGTAACGAATCGCCCAGCCGCCCTCGGTCGAATCGGTCACCGTCCACGTGGTCCTCGCACCCCGAACCCGCTCCGTCGCCAACGGGTGAATGCACGTGAGGGGCCGCGAACGACCGTCAGCGCTTGGCGCTCGGGGGCAGGCCGCTCATCGACGCGAGGACGTCGAAGACGACGGAGAAGTCGTAGCCGCCGAGGCCGAGCCCGCGCGCCATCGTGAGGTATTCCTGCGTGAGCGCCGTGGAAGGCAGCGTGACACCCACCGCGTGCCCGTGGTCGAGCGCGAGCTGTACATCCTTCTGCATCATGGCCACGTCGAACATCGCCTCCTCCGGCATCCCGAGCACGAGGGGGCCACGGTACGTCACCATCGGCGACGCCACCACCGACTTGAGCATCGCCTCCACCGCGCGCTCGCGCGTGATCCCGGACTTCTCCGCGAGGAGGACGGCCTCGCTGAAGGCGAGCATCTGCACGGCGAGCCCGAGATTGATGGCGATCTTCATCGTCTTGGCGAGACCGAGGGGGCCGACGTGCGTGATCGTGGGCCCGATGGCCAGCAGGTAGGGTCGCACGCGCTCCAGGATGTCCGGCTCACCGCCGACGACGATCGACGCCTGCCCCTGCTCGACGGTGACGGTGCTGCCCGACACCGGCGCATCGAGGATCGCCGCCCCGCGCCCGGCCACCGCCGCCGCCAGCTCGCGCACGAGGGTGGGGCTCACCGTGCTCATCTCCACGAAGGTGGCGCCCCGCGCCAGCCCCGCCACGATTCCCTCGGGGCCGAGGGCGACGGCGCGCAGCGCGGCATCGTCCGTGACCATGCTGAAGACCGTGTCGCTCGCCTCCGCGACGGCGCGCGGGGACGGCGCCAGCGTCATGCCCGCCTCGACGAGCGCGGCCGCCTTCTGCGCGGTGCGGTTGTAGCCGACGACGGGATAGCGGGCCGCCAGCAGGCGGGCGGCCATGCGGCTGCCCATGGCGCCGAGGCCGACGAAGCCCAGGATCGGCATCACGCTTTACGGCGGCGGACGGCGGGTGTGCCGCGCGGCGTCGACCGTCTCGACGGGCGGGTGGGCTGAATCTTCTTTTCATCTTTCGCTCGGCTCGCCGCGCGGCGCGGCTCACCTCGCACGGCCACGGCCGAGATCTCGAGCTTGCAGCGCGGGTGAGTGGCGAGGCGGGAGACCTCGACGGTGGTGGTGGTGGGCAGATGGCCGTCGAGGTAGTGCGCCCACACGCGGTTGAGGTCGTCCTGCTCGGCGACGTCGGTGAGAAAGCGCGTGGCCGACACGAGATCGGCGAAGGTGCAGCCGGCGGCGGCGAGGGTCTTGCCGAGGTTCTCCATGGTGAGGACCGCCTGCTCGCGCATGCCGGTGGGCAGATCGAACTCCTCGTCGCGGTGCGGATGGCTGTGGTACACGGCGGCGGCGGTGACGCCGGAGAGGAAGACGAGGCGGCCACCGAGGACGAGGATGCCGGGCGCATACGGCATGACGACGTCCATACGACGGTCGGGGTGATGGACGACGGCGAGCGTCCGCGGGCGCTTCACGCCGGGCGATCCAGCGCCCGCAGCAGCCGCTCGTTCACCGGTCGCGTGCCGAGCGCGATGCGCAGGTGGCCCGGAAAGCCGACGGCGGCGCCGTCGCGCACGAGGAGGCCGGCGGCGAGCAGCCGCGCTCTCAGCGCGGCGGCATCGGGCACGCGCACGAGCAGGAAGTTGGCCTGCGAGGGCGGGAACGTGAAGCCGCGCGTGCCGAGCTCGGCGCTCACGAAGGCACGCTCGGCCAGGACCAGCTCGCGCGTGCGCCGGGCGTGCGCGCCGTCGTCGAGGGCGGCCAGGGCCGCGGCCTGCCCGAGGCGGTTGACGTTGTACGGTGCGCGGACGCGGTTGAGCCGGTCGATCGTCTCCACCGAGCCGACGGCGAAGCCGACGCGCAGCCCCGCGAGGCCGGCGATCTTCGAAAAGGTGCGGAGCACGACCAGCCGCGGGTAGCGCGCGAGCATCGCCACGCCGTCGGGATACTCGGGGTCGTCACAGAAGTCGCAGTACGCCTCGTCGAGGACGACGAGCGGAGGATCGGGGCCGAGCGAGTCGAGGAACGCGGTGAGCGGCGCCCGGCGCACGATGGTGGTGGCCGGGTTGTGCGGCGAGCAGATGAAGACCGCCTTCGTACGCTCGGTGACGCGCGCGCGCATGTCGTCGAGGTCGGTGTCGTAGCCCGCGAGGGGACTCCGGCGGGTGAGCCCCCCCGCGATGTCGACCGAGGTGGCATACGGCTCGAAGGACGGATGGGGCAGCACGACCTCGTCACCGGGCTCGAAGGCGGCCAGCGCCTCGAGCAGGATCAGCTCGTCGGCGCCGTTGCCGACGACGATCTGTTCCGGCGCCACGCCGAGCGCGCGGCCGAGCGCGCCGCGGAGCGCGCTGCTGCCCCCATCCGGGTAGAGGTGCACCTGGGTGGCCTCGCGCCGCACCGCCTCGACGACTCGTGCGGACGGACCCAGCGGGTTTTCGTTGGCGGAGAGCCGGACGAGATCGTCCTTGCCCAGCTCCACCGCGAGAGCTTCCAGCGGCTTGCCCGCCTCGTAGGGCGTGGTGGCTTCCACGACGGCGCGCCAGAGCTTTCGCACCGGCGTATTGTAGCGGGCTTTGCGCGCAGCGGCGGGACACCGCTAAGTCTGCG
This sequence comes from Candidatus Rokuibacteriota bacterium, assembly GCA_040902295.1. Taxonomy (GTDB): domain Bacteria; phylum Methylomirabilota; class Methylomirabilia; order Rokubacteriales; family CSP1-6; genus JBBDXO01. Next base: position 3,120 of record JBBDXO010000016.1, read on the forward strand.
TCGCGTTGACACTAATCGGCGCAGGCTGATACGCTCGTCAGCGTCATGGCGCCGGACCTTTATCGCCGGGCCCGGCGCGCGGAGGCGCAGGCCGACCGCGCCGAAGACCGGCGACGCCTTCGCCTCGACTTCTTCCGTGCCGCGCTCGCCGAGGGGCTCGGCTCCCTCAAGCTGATGCACACGGAAGGAGCCTCGGGCCAGGACTCCGTCCGCGCGCACGCGGGATTCGTCGACGACCTCGTGCGCGCGCTCGTCCGCCTGAGCGCGGGCGATGCCGAGCGCGCCGGCATGCCGCCCACCGCGCTCGTGGTGGTCGCGCTCGGCGGCTACGGGCGGAGCGAGCTGCACCCCTCCTCCGACATCGACCTCATGGTCGTGTACGACGACGAGCTGTCGCCCTTCGTGCAGCGTGTGACCCAGGAGCTTCTGTACACGCTGTGGGATCTGGGGCGGCAGGTGGGTCACAGCCTGCGCTCCCTCGAAGATTGCGTGGCCATGGCGCGCACCGATTTTCCGAGCCGCACGTCCATGCAGCAGGCGCGGCTCATCGACGGCGACCGCCGGCTCTTCGGCAAGTTTGGCCGCGTCCTGCGCGACAACGTCTACCGCCACGACTTCGAGCAGTTCCTCGCGCGGACGCTCGCCGAGCGTGACCAGCGTTACCGCAAGTTCGGCGCCTCGCCCTACATCGGCGAGCCCAACATCAAGGAGTCCGCGGGCGGCCTGCGCGACATGCACACGGCGATGTGGCTGGGCGCCGCCAAGTTCGGGGCGCGCACCCTGCGCGAGCTGGAGAGCAAGGGCCTCATCACGTCGCGCGAGCAGGCCTCCGCCGACGCGGCGCTGACCTTTCTGTGGCGGGTCCGCAACGAGCTGCACTTCTTCTCCGGCCACAAGAACGACGTGCTGGGCCGGGACCTGCAGCCGCGTCTGGCCGAGAACCTCGGGTACGAAAACGACGGCGACGTGCTGGGGGTCGAGCGCTTCATGCACGACTACTACCTGCACGCGCGCGTCATCCACCGGCTCTCGCGGCGGCTCATTGCGCGCTGCCAGGAGACGCTCTCCCGCCGCGGCTCCGCCGAGCGCCGGCAGCGGCAGCAGGCGCTGGCCGACGGCCTCGTCTTCTTCGACGGCCGCCTGCACCTGGCCGACCGCGATCCGGGCGCGCTGCGCGCGGAGCCGGTGCGGATCATGAAGGTCTTCTGGCATCTTCACCGGCTCGGCTGCGAGCTGTCGCTCGATCTCGAGCGCGCGGTGGAGGAGTCGCTCGACGTCGTGGACGACGGCTTCCGGCGCTCGCCCGTCGTGCGCGACCTCTTCCTGGACATCTGCCGGAGCTGGGGGCGGGCGGCCCTGACGTTTTCGGAGATGCACGAGCTGGGAGTGCTCGGCCGCTACCTGCCGGAGTTCGGCGGCCTCACCTGCCTGGTGCAGTACGACGTGTACCACAAGTTCTCCGCGGACCAGCACTCGCTGCTCGCCGTCGAGCACCTGGAAGCCCTCGCCCCCGGCCAGTCGGCGGAGTCCGAGGGCGCCGCCCACGTCTTCAACGAGGTCGACAAGCCGGAGCTCCTGATGCTCGGCATGCTCCTGCACGACATCGGCAAGGCGAGGGGGCACGGCCACGTCGCCAAGGGCATCCCGCTCATCCAGGAGCTGACGGCGCGCATCGGCCTGCCCGCCGGCGACGCCGCCCTCGCGGAGTTCCTGGTCGCGCACCACCTCACCATGTCGCACATCGCGCAGCGCCGCGACATCGACGACCCCCGGACGGTGGCGGACTTCGCGGCCACGGTGGGCGATGCGCAGCGGCTGCGGATGCTGTACCTGCTCACCTATGCGGACATGCGCGCGGTGGGCCCCGGCGTGCTCACGGGGTGGCAGGCGCGCATCCTCCACGAGCTGTATGCGCGCACGCTCGCCCGGCTGACGGGCGGGCGCGTGGACAAGCCGAGCCGCACCCAGCTCGCCACGCGCCTGCACGAGGCGGTGAAGGACGAGGTGAGCCTGCGGGCCGTGAAGGCGCACCTGGCCATGGTGCCGGATCGCTACGTGACCAGCACGAGCGTGCAGCGCATGGCCGAGCACCTGCGCCTCGTGGCGCGGCTGGAGGCGGCCCCGCTCGCCACCGAGCTGTTCCACCATCGGGATCTGGGCTCGTCCGATCTCGTGGTCGTCACGCAGGATCAGCCGGGGCTGTTCTCGCTCATCGCGGGCACCCTCGCCGCGCACGGCGTCAATATCATCTCCGCGCAGATCAGTACGCGCGCCGACGGCATCGCCATCGACACCTTCCAGGTGAACGATCCCACCGGGGAGGCGGTGACCTCCCCCGCGCAGTGGAGCCGGACGCTCGACGCCCTGCGCGCGGTGGTCGCCGGGGAGGAGATGGTGGCGGCGCTGCTCGAGCGCCGGCGCGAGCGCTCGGGGCGGACGTCGGCGCCGCAGGCGTACTCGCGCCCCAAGGTCGCCGTCGACAACCGGCTCTCCGACGCGGCCACCGTGCTGGAGATCAAGTGTCCCGACCGGCCGGGGCTGCTCTACCTCATCACACGGACGCTGGCGGCGCTCGGCCTCGACATCGTGAGCGCGCGCATCGCCACCGAGATCGACCAGGCGCTGGATACGTTCTACGTGCAGGACCGCAAGGGTGACAAGCTCGACGATGGTGAAGGCGCCGGGCGCGTGCGCGCGGCCCTCGAGCACGCGCTCGTGCAGGCGGTGTAGCGGTGCTCGGCCGGTACCGCGACGATATGCGCGCGTGGAGCGACCCCGTGGGGCGCGCCCTCTTCCGCCTGCACCTGCGTCCCAATCACCTCACCGTGATGGGCCTCGCCGTGAGCCTGCTCGCCGCCGCCGCGTTCATCGCCGGCCACACGCAGAGCGCGGGCGCGCTGTTGATCGCGGCGGGGCTCTTCGACCTCTTCGACGGCTCGCTCGCCCGCGCCTCGGGCCAGGTCACCGCCTTCGGCGCCTTTCTCGACTCCGTCATCGACCGCTATTCCGACCTCGTGGTGCTCCTCGGCATCGTCGTCTTCTTCGCGCGCACGCCGAACGCGCGTGGCGCACTGGTGGCGATGGCCGGGCTCGTGGGATCGGTGATGGTCAGCTACACGAAGGCGCGCGCGGAGTCGATCGGCATCGAGTGTAACGTGGGAGTCATGGAACGCCCGGAGCGCATGATCTGTCTCATCGCGGGAGCCCTCTTCGGCCTCATGGAGCCCGCCCTCTGGGTGCTCGCCATCCTCGCCAACATCACCGCGCTGCAGCGGATCCTGCACACGCGGCGCGCGCTTCGGCGCCCGCGTGCGCTGGAGCCGACCATTCTCGGCGCCCTCGCGCTGGCGTGCGTGGTGGCGGCGCCCGCCGCCGCCGCTCCCCCCGGGCGCGCCCTCGCGCTGCCGGCGACGGTGGCCCCGGCGGTGGAGGCGTACCAGCATGGCGATCCCGCGCCGCTCGCGCGCGAGCTGGCGTCGCCGTCGGTGCTCGACAGCCCCATCGGGGACTACGCGCGGCTGTTGCTCTCCGACGCCCTCGCCCGTCTCGGCGACCTTGCGGGTGCGCGCGCCGCCGCCCTCGCCGTCGCCGACAAGCATCCCGCCAGCCGCCTCGCCCCCGCCGCGCTCATCGAGGCCGCCGTGCTCGCCTCCCACGCGGGGGACGACGCCGCGGCACAGGACGCCCTCAAGCGGGTGCTGCAGTCGTATCCCGATGCGCCGGAGGGTCAGCAGGCCCTCTACATGCTCGGCGCTGTCACCGCCGCCCGCGGCCAGCCGGACACGGCCGCGCTCGCCTACCGGCAGCTCATGATCCTCGCTCCCGCCGGCGCATATGCCGACGGCGCCGCCGACCGTCTCGCGGCGCTGGCGGCGACGGGCACGCCCACACCACCGCTGTCGATCACGCAGCGGATCGACCGTGCGGAGCGGCTGTTGCGCGGCGGCGTGCCGAAGATCGCCGCCGAGGAAGCGGAGCGCATCGTGAGCGAGGCGCGCGACCCCGGCATCGTGCTGCGCGCGCTCGACGTGGTGGCGGAGGGCGCGCGGCGGCTCGGCCAGTGGGAGGCCGCGGCCCGCGCCAAGGGGCTCGCGGTTGCGCGCGCGCCCGCGGCGCAGAAGCCGCGCCTGCAGCTCGACCAGGCCCGGTTGCTCGTGCGCGCGGGACAGCGAGACAAGGCTCTCGCCCTCTTCAGGGCGGTCGGCGCCACCGCCTCGGAGGCCGAGGCCTCGGAGGCGCTCTATCAGCAGGCGCGCACGCTGGACGATCTGCAGCGGGACGTCGAGGCGGCGGCCGTGTACCGCTCGCTCGCGGTGCGCTATCCAAGGCGGGAGGTGGCGGGCGCCGCCATGTGGCGCCTGGGATGGCTCGCCTACTTGCGCGGAGACCTCAAGGGAGCGGCGCAGCAGTGGGCGCGTCTCGTGGAGGCTCCGGGCGGCCGCGTGTATCGTACGGCGGCCATCTACTGGCGCGCGCGTGCCACCGAGCAGCACGCGGGGGCGGCCCCGGCGCGCCGGCTCTACGCGCAGGCGGTGGCCGAGGCGCCGCGCGGGTATTACGGGATGCTGGCGGCGGACAGGATCAAGGGCGAGACCGACGGCCGAGCCGGCGTGGACGACACGGACGCGCCGGCCGCCGCGCGTCCGAAGGCGGCCACGAGCGCACGCCTCGTGTTGCCCGAGGATCCCGCGGCGGCGCTGGCGGAGGATCCCGGGTTCGTCCGCGTGGAGCTGCTGCGGCGGATCGGGCTCATCGAGCACGCCTGGCAGGAGCTCGAAGACGTCGTGCACCGCGCCACCGGCGACACCGTCCGCCTGTATGGGTTTTCGAGCGCCTACGTCAGGGACGAGCGGTTTCACATGGCCCTGCGGATCTTCCGCCGCCACTTCGCCGGCCTCGCCGCCGCCGATGATCCCGCGCTGCCCCGCGCGTTCTGGGAGATGCTGTATCCGCTCGGCTGGGGAGAGGACATCGGAGAGGCGGCGCGCCGCGCGGGCCTCGACCCCTTCCTCGTGGCGGCGGTGGTGAGGGAAGAGTCGAGCTTTCACCCGCGCGCGCTCTCGCGGGCGGGCGCGCGCGGCCTGATGCAGCTGATGCCGGCCACGGCGCGGCCGCTGGCCGAGGTGCGGGGCCTGCCCTTCCGGGCCGGCGACCTCCTCGACGACCCGGGCGCCAACCTCGAGATGGGGACGGCCTTCCTTGCAGGGCTGATCAAGGATTTCGGCGACGTGCGGCTGGCCCTCGCCGCCTACAACGCCGGCCCCGGCCGCATGCGGCAATGGTGGAAGGCCCGCCGCACCAGCGACATCGAGGCCTTCGTCGAGCAGATCCCGTACGACGAGACCCGCCAGTACGTCAAACGCGTCATGCTCTCCTGGCGCGAGTACACCCGCATCTACGCCACCC
>JBBDXO010000017.1:0-2208 GCA_040902295.1 Candidatus Rokuibacteriota bacterium
CGCGAGCCCATCCAGGTGCTGGAGGACATCGCCGAGCGCGAGGGCTTCCAGCTCCGCACCTTCGCGGTGCCGCCTCCCGGCGTGGAGATGGGCGCCCAGGTGCTCGACATCTCCCAGCGCTTCCGCGCCGACTTCGTGATCACCCACCTCTTCGGCCGCTCGCCGTCGGTGTCGATCAAGGAGCTCAAGCGCGTGGGCTATCCGCTCCGCAAGGTGGTGGGGATGGTGTGGGGCGCCTCCGAGGCGGACATCGAGGCGGCGGGCGGCATGGCCGCCGCCGAGGGCTACTACGCCATGCAGTTCGCCGGCGTGGGCTCCGATTACCCGGTGCTGAACGAGATCCGCGAGATGTACAAGAAGGACGGCAAGCCGGCCCCGAAGGAGATGGCGTCCACGGTCTTCTACAACCGTGGCGTGCTCATCGCCGCCATCCACGTGGAGGCCGTCCGCAACGCGGTCAAGGCCAAGCCGGACGGCAAGATCACGGGGGACGACGTGAAGAAGGGGTTCGAGAAGATCTCCAACTTCACGCTCGGCGGCCTCGTACCGCCGCTGAAGATCACGGCCGCCGATCACGAGGGCGGCGGGCTCGTGCAGATCTTCCAGGTCAAGGGTGGGAAGTTCGTGAAGGCTACCGAGTGGTTCAGCGCGTACAGCGACATCGTGGGCAAGCACATCAAGGAATCTGGCGCGAAGAAGTAACGGCGGCGGCGGCCTGCTCCGGCGGCGGGGTGGGCGGTACGGCGTACTTCTATCTCTGGGGGGCGGCATGCTGGCGCTGAATAATATTGAGGTGATTTATGACGGGGTGATTCTTGTGTTGAAGGGTGTCTCCCTGAACGTGGGGGAGGGGGGGATCACGACGTTGCTGGGGGCGAATGGGGCGGGGAAGACGACGACGTTGAAGGCGATCTCGGGGCTGCTGCGCTCGGAGCGCGGGGATGTCACCAAGGGGTCGGTGGAGCTGAGAGGGCAACGGATCGACGGGCTGCCGCCGCACGAGGTCGTCAAGCGCGGCGTGGTGCAGGTGTTCGAGGGGCGGCGGGTGTTCGAGCATCTCACCACCGAGGAGAATTTGATCGCGGGCGCGCACATCCAGGGCGACCGGGCGCGCGTGTACGACGGGATCGCCCGCGTGTACCAGTATTTCCCGCGCCTCAAGGAGCGCCGCGGCACGCAGGCCGGCTATCTCTCGGGGGGCGAGCAGCAGATGCTCGTCATCGGCCGCGCGCTCATGTCGGCGCCGCGCGTCATGCTGCTCGACGAGCCGTCGCTGGGGCTCGCCCCCATGCTGGTGGAGGAGATCTTCGCCATCGTGCAGCGGCTGAACCGCGAGCAGAAGCTGACGGTCCTGCTCGTGGAGCAGAACGCCACGCTCGCGCTCGGCATCGCCGAGCACGGCTACGTGATGGAGAACGGCCGCATCGTGCTCGAGGGGTCGGCGGCCGCCCTGCGGGACAACGCCGACATCAAGGAGTTTTACCTGGGCCTCACCGAGGTGGGCGCCCGCAAGTCGTACCGCGACGTGAAGCACTACAAGCGCCGTAAACGCTGGCTGAGCTAAGGGAGGATCACCCTCGATGAGACGGACAACTGCGTGGAGCGGGCTGCTGCTGTTCGTGATGACGTTGGCGCTGGGCGCCTGTGCCTCGATGCGCGCCCCGGCGGAGCCGTCGCTGTACAAGCGGCTGGGCGGGCGCGAAGGCATCCGCGGCGTGGTGGACGATTTCGTCGCGGCCCTCGTGGCCGATCCGCGCGTGAACGCCCGCTTCAATACTCTGAAGCCGGCGGACGTCGAGCGCGTGAAGACCAACATCTCGGACCAGGTATGCGAGGTCACGGGCGGCCCCTGCTCGTACCTGGGCAAGGACATGAAGACGGCGCACAAAGGCATGCGCATCACGGAAGCGGAATGGAACGCGGGAGTGGAGGACCTGGTGAAGGCGCTCGACAAGCGCAAGGTGCCGGAGAAGGACAAGAAGGAGCTGCTCGGGCTCCTCACGCCCATGAAGAACGACATCGTCAACCAGTGATGTCCCCCGCGGACCGGCGCGCCGGCTACTGGAATCGCGAGCGCGAGACCATGTCGGCCGGCGCGCGCGATCAGTACCAGTCGCGCTGGCTGCTGCGCCTGCTCGACCGCTCCTGGCAGCGGGCGCCCGGCGTGCGCCGGCGGCTGGAGCGCGCGGGGCTCACCCCCCGCGACTT
>JBBDXO010000017.1:2218-8502 GCA_040902295.1 Candidatus Rokuibacteriota bacterium
GCGCCGGGGGGGGGGGGGGGGGGGGCGGGCGGGGGGCCCCCCCCGGGCCACTTCCGCTCGCTCGACGATCTCGCCCGCCTGCCCGTCATCAAGAAGAGCGAGATGCCCGATCTGCAGAAGGCCGACCCGCCCTTCGGCGGCTTCTGCACGGAGCCGCTGTCGAGGATCCGCAAGATCTTCGTGTCGCCGGGCCCCATCTTCGAGCCGATGGGGCCGGAGCTCAGCGCCTGGCACGGCGAGACGTGCCTGTACGCGGGCGGCTTCCGCGCGGGGGACGTCGTCCTCAACACCTTCTTCTACCACCTGGTGCCCGCCGCCCACGAGCTGGACGAGGCGCTGAACATGATCGGCTGCGCGGTGGTGCCCACGGGCGTCGGCAATACCGACACGCAGGTGACGACCGCCGTCGCGCTCAAGGCGACGGGCTACGTGGGCACGCCGTCCTTTCTGATGACGATCCTCACCCGTGCGCGCGAGATGGGCGTGCGCCGGTTGCCGTTCGAGGTGGCCCAGGTGGGTGCCGAGCCCTTCCCGGAGTCGATGCGCAAGCAGTTCCAGGAGGAGCACGGCATCATGGCGCGCCAGGGCTTCGGCACCGCGGACCTCGGCCTCGTCGCCTACGAGTGCGCCGAGGGCGCGGGCATGCACCTCGTGGACGACGCCATCACCCAGGTATGCGACCCGCAGTCGGGGCAGCCGCTGCCCCACGGCCAGATCGGCGAGCTGGTGGCCACCGTGAACAACGCCACGTACCCGATGATCCGCTTCGGCACCGGCGATCTCACCGTGATCACGGACGAGCCGTGCCGCTGCGGGCGCACCTCCGCGCGCATGCTCGGCTGGCGGGGGCGGGCGGACGAGGTGACGAAGGTGCGCGGCATGTTCATTCACCCGCGCCAGGCGGACGAGGTGGCGGCGCGCGTGCCCGGCGTGGCGCGCTACCAGGTTGTCGTCGGCCGCGACGGCCACAACGACACGCTGACGTTTCGCGTGGAGCTGGCATCGGGCGCCGACGCCGGCGCCGTCCGCCAGGGGCTCGAGGCGGCGACACGCGACGTCATGAAGCTGCGGGGCGGCGTGGACGTGGTGGCCACGGGCACCATCGCCGACAACGCAAAGAAGATCATCGACGAGCGAAAGTGGGACTAACCGGGGTCAGACTTTGACTTCTATACATCTCGGCTCCAGACGCCCCATGTCCGCGGAATGCCAAGACCCCCTCGAGTTCCGGTTGTAATCAAGCGCGCGCATCCCGTCGATCGTGTCTTCGGCCGATTGAGACTGCCGGCCCCGGTCAACGACCTCATCGATACGATGCGGGGCGCGCGCGCGCCGGCGAAGGCCGCCCGTGCGCGACACGACGGACGCCCGCGCGGTGAGAGCCGCCGTGGACTGGCCCGTGCCGCTGGACGTTCTGGGCGCCGTGCGAGCTTCGGCGAACGCCCCGGCGCACACTCAGAGCCGGCGCACGGGGGCTGACTTCACGCTGCCGGTGATCGATCCCGGCGCCACGTAAGTAGCCAGAACCCTGCCAGGGCCGCGATTCCCGCCGTGGCGACGGCCGTCGTCATGGGGCGCAGGGTGCCGTCGTCGAAATGGCCGACGGCGATCGTGTAGAGGGCGGAGCCGGTCATCTGGACGAAGCCGACCACGGCGGAGGCGGTGCCGGCCATGAGCGGGTAGGGGGCGATGGCGCCCGCCATCGCGTTCGGGAAGACGAGGCCGAGGCCGAGCGCGTAGCCGAACATCGGCACGATGACCGTGGGCACCGTGGCGATGCCCAGCCAGGGCAGGACGGCCAGGACCACGCCGGCCGTGGCGCCGAAGAGAGTGCCGGCGAGGATCATGCGGTCGATGCCCAGCCGCGCCGTGAGCCGGATGGAGACGACATTGCCGGTCATCAGCCCCACCGCCACCGCGCCGAAGCAGAGCCCGTAGATCTGGGGGGACACGCCGAGCACGGCGATGAGGGCGAACGACGAGCCGGCGATGAACGCGAACTGGCCGCTGAACATGAGCGCCATCACCGCCACGTAGCCGACGAACGCGCGGTCGGTGAGGAGGCGGGCCAGGCGCGACGGCTCGTCGCTCCGGCGAGGGGCGCGCGGCCCCGCGTGGACGTTGGTCTCGCGCACGATGGCCACGGCGCCCAGCAGGAAGAGCGTTCCGAAGCCCGCGAGCACGACGAACACCGCGCGCCAGCCGGCGGCGACGTGCACCCAGCCCCCCAGCACGGGCGCCAGGATGGGCGTGAGTGCCTGTGCGACGCCCATGGCCGCCAGCATGCGGGCCGCGCGCTCCCGCTCGTAGAGATCACGCACGATCGCGCGCGCCACCACGGGCCCGGAGCCCGCGCCCACCGCCTGCACGACGCGCGCGGCGAGCAGCGTGCCCATGTCCGGCGCCACCGCGCACGCCGCGCCGGCGAGCGTGTAGAGGGCGAGGCCGCCGATGAGGACGCGCCGCCGCCCGAAGCGGTCGGAGAGGGGGCCGAACAGGAGCTGGGCGGCCGCCATGCCGATGAGGAACAGCGTGACCGTGAGCTGGGCGGTGCCCGCATCCGAGCCGAAAGCGCCCGCGAGGGCGGGCAGCGAGGGCAGCAGCATGTCGATGGACAGCGCACCCATCCCGACGACGGCGGTGAGCAGGATGCCCACGCGAACGGTGGCGGCGGAGGCGGCGGATGGCATCCGCCCGACATTGTAATTGCCGCGCGATCGTCGCACACTCTGGAAGCCCCGCCGCGGCACGCCCGCACGGCGCGGCGGAGGGGCCGCCCGTGAAGGTCTTCAGCGAGCAGCACGAGATGTTCCGCGCCGCCGTGCGCAGCTTCGTGGACAAGGAAGTGGCGCCGCACGTCGAGGAGTGGGAGAGCGCCGGCCGCATCCCGAAGGCGATCTGGCCGCGCATGGGCGAGCTCGGATTCCTCGGCGTGGAGTACGACGAGAAGTACGGCGGCGCCGGCGCCGACGTGCTGATGTCCGCCGTCCTGCACGAGGAGTGCGCGCGCGCGCGGTCGGGCTCGTTCGCGATGGCGGTGGGCGTGCACTGCGACATGGCGTCGCCGCACCTGTACTGGACCGGCAGCGAGGCGCTCAAGGAGAAGTACCTGCCCGCCATCTGCCGCGGCGAGACGCTGACGGCCATCGCCGTCACCGAGCCCGGCGGCGGCAGCGACGTGGCGGCCATCCGCACGCGCGCGGTCCGGCAGGGGGACCACTACGTCATCAACGGCTCGAAGATGTTCATCACCAACGGCGCTCTCGCCGACGTCTACTTCCTCGCCGCCCGCGTGGAGTCGGGCGAGGCGGGCAAGCGGCACAAGGGCATCTCGATGTTCCTCGTGGAGCGGCCCACGGACGGGTTCACGGTGAGCCGCACGCTCGACAAGATGGGCATGCGCGCCTCCGACACCGCCGAGCTGTCCTTCTCCGACATGCGCGTGCCCGCCGAGAACCTGCTCGGGCGCGAGGGCGTCGGCTTCTACGAGGTCATGCGCGTCTTCCAGCGCGAGCGGCTCGTGGCGGGGCTGCACGCGGTGGCGATGTCCGAGCGCGCCCTCGAGGACACGATCGCCTACGTGAAGGAGCGCCAGGCCTTCGGCGGGCCGCTGTCCGACAAGCAGGTGGTGCGCCACAAGCTCGCGGATCTCGCCACCATGATCGAAGCGGGCCGCTGGCTCACCTACGCCGCCTGCCAGAAGTTCCAGGCGGGCGAGGAGGCCGTGCGCGAGATCTCCATGGTGAAGCTCTTCACGGCGGAGATGGTCAACCGCGTCGCCTACGATTGCGTGCAGCTCCACGGCGGCTACGGCTACATGCGCGAGTACCCGGTGGAACGCTTCGCGCGCGACGCGCGGCTCATGACCATCGGCGGCGGCACCAGCGAGATCATGCGCGACATCATCGCCAAGGCGGTGCTCGCATGAGGCTCGCGAACAAGACCGCCGTCGTCACGGGCGGCGCGAGCGGCATCGGCCGCGCCATCGCCGAGGCGCTCGCGCGCGAGGGCGCGCGGGTGGCCGTGGTCGATCTCAACGCCGCCGGCTCCGCGGACACCGTGCGCGCCATCGAGAAGGCGGGCGGCGTGGCCGCCGCCCACCCGCTCGACATCACCGACGTGGCGGCGGTGAACGCGATGACGGCGGCGGTGGTGGCGCGGTGGGGCGCCCTCGACGTCCTCGTGAACTGCGCGGGCTGGGACACGCCGATGCCCTTCGTCGACACCACGCCGGAGTTCTGGGACAGGATCCTGTCCATCAACCTGAAGGGCCCCATCGCGTGCACGCACGCGGCGCTGTGCCAGATGATGACGCAGGAGTCCGGCAAGGTGATCTTCATCGCCTCCGACGCCGGGCGCGTGGGCTCCACCGGGGAGGCCGTGTACTCCGCCGCCAAGGGCGGGCTCATCGCGCTCACGAAGACGCTCGCGCGCGAGATGGCGCGCCATCGCATCAACGTCAACTGCGTGTGCCCGGGCCCCTCCGACACGCCCCTCTTCCGCAACGAGTTCGCGCAGGCCAGCCCCAAGCTCGCCGAGAGCCTCAAGCGCGTCATCCCGTGGGGCCGCCTCGGCGTGCCGGAGGACGTCGCCCCCGCCGTCGTCTTCCTCGCCTCCGACGACGCCGGCTTCATCACCGGCCAGACGCTGTCCGTCTCCGGTGGGCTGACGATGGTGTGAGCCGGTAGTGGACATACTGATGCATCGATAATATGCTTTGATGCATGAGGACGACGGTGAGACTTGACGAGAACCTGCTGAAGGACGCCAAGCAGCTGGCCGCTCGCACCGGCAAGACGTTGACCGCTGTGCTCGAAGAGGCCTTGCGCGAGCTGCTGAGGCGACAGCAGGTGGCGCCTCGGCCGGCGAAGATCAAGCTGCCTACGTTCCGCGGCAACGGCTTGCGCCCAGGGGTTGACCTGGATGACGGCGCCTCGCTCCAGGACCTCATGGACGACCGGCGGTGATCCTCACCGATGTCAACGTCCTGGTGTACGCCTACCGCGCCGATGCGCCGCAGCACCAGGCGTATCGCGAGTGGCTCGAGGGAGCGGTCAACGGCGACGAAGCCTACGGACTCTCCGATCTCGTCCTCAGCAGCTTCCTGCGCATCGTCACGCATCCTCGCGTCTTTGCATCCCCGAGCCCGATCGAGCATGCGCTGCAGTTCGCAAATGTGTTGCGAGACCGCCCCGACTGCGTGAGGGTCGCTCCCGGCCCGCGTCATTGGTCCATCTTCATCCGGCTCTGCCGGGAGGCGAGCGTACGGGGCAATCTGGTGCCTGACGCGTACCTCGCCGCGCTGGCGATCGAGTCGGGCAGTGAGTGGATCACGACCGACCGCGATTACAGCCGTTTCCCCGGTCTGCGGTGGAGGCATCCGCTGGCGGCGGACTGACCGATGTCCGCGCCCGACTTCATCGCCATCGGCCACGTGACGCTCGATCATTTCGGCGACACGGTGCGCCCGGGCGGGGCGGCCCTCTATGCCGCCGTCACCGCCGATCGCCTGGGGCTGTCGGCGGCCATCCTCACGAGCCACGCCGGCGACTTTCCGCTCGACCTCGTGCCGCCCCGCATCGAGGTGGTCACCGTGCCCGCGGGGGAGACCACGGTCTTCGAGCACGGCGAGCACGGGGGCGAGCGCGTGATGCGCGTGCGGGCGGCGGCGGCGGCGCTGAGCGCCGATGATCTGCCCGAGGACTGGGAGGACACGCCTCTCGTCATGCTGGCGCCCGTCCTTGCCGAGGTGGACCCGCTGCTCTCCATGGCGTTCGCGGATGCGACCGTGAGCGCGCAGGCGCAGGGGTGGCTGCGCGTGGTGGAGCCCGACGGCGCCGTCGGCTCGGTGGCGTGGGAGCCCGGCTACCTGCTCGCGCGGCTGCAGACGCTCTTCCTGAGCGATCGCGACGTGCTCGGGCAGGAGGCCGCCATGCTGGAGTGGCTGCAGCGCGTGCCGGTGGGCGTGGTGACGGCGGGCCGGCACGGCGCGCTCCTCTACGTCAACGGCGAGCGCTACGAGGTACGGCCGCGGGCCGCGCGCGAGGTGGACGCCACCGGCGCCGGCGACGTGTTCGCGGCCACCTTCCTCGTGCGCTACCAGGAGGACGGCAACCCGTGGACGGCGGCGGAGGCGGCGGCGTGCGCGGCCGCGCTGTCGATCGAGGGTGAAGGATGGTCGGCGGTGCCGGACGCGGCCGCGCTGGAGCGCGCGCTCGCCGAGTACCGGCGCGACGACACGACGTCATAGGAGGCTCGCATGGACGTGGGCACGATCGCCGAGC
>JBBDXO010000018.1:0-8436 GCA_040902295.1 Candidatus Rokuibacteriota bacterium
GCTGGATGCGGCACCCAACGCAAAGAGGAGCGCGACCACGTCGGTCAGGAGGGCTGCTCGCTCCTCCGGTGGGAGCAGCGCCACGCGCGCAGGGTTGCGGGCGAGGTCGTCTAAGCCGGGTCGAAGGGCGCTGTCGTGACTCTTCACGCCCCCTATATCACGAGGCTGAAGACGTTTCGGTGTGCGAGCGAGCGAAAACTAGATAGTTACGAGATAGAAGATGCGGGTTCGGCTTATGTTTCCGTTACTTTGACTGTGGCCATCGGTTCTGCTTCCAGTCGAAGTCCTGCCAGAACTCGATGCGGTCGATGATGCCGCAGAACTTCTCGCGGCCGTCCGCCTGGGCGGCCCACAGCTCGTCGACCGACGCGAACTGCGCGATATAGGCGAGGCCGAACTCGGCGGGCTCCGCCATCGCCATCTCGCCCGACAGGTATTTGCGATAGCCGTCACCGGGGTGGATCCAGAACCCTTCGGACGTCTCCTCGGTGAAGAGCTTCGGCTCCTGGTCCGCCGGCATGCGGCACAGGAAGAAGCGCGCGGTGAAGCGGATGGGGCTCGAGCGCGGCGTGACGAAGTGCGACAGGTAGCGCATGGGGCGCAGATCGCAATGCCAGCCCGCGCGCGCCATCACGGTCGTGAACGAGGCCTCGCCCGCCATGAGCGCCTTGCGGCTGGATTCGATCAGCCCTGCCTGTGTGCGCACGTCGACGGGCCTGCCCGCATCGTCGCACGCCAGTAGCACGCCGCTCTCTTCCAGCAGCTCGCGTACGGCGGTCACCCAGAAGGCGAGCGGCGCGAGATCGTTGTGCGCCGGAAACATCTCCATCGCTTCCGCAGGCGCCACGCCCCGGCAGCGAACGAGCGCCTCCGCGGCCCCGTCCTCGGGATCCACCTTGCCGCCCGGAAACGCATAGAAGCCGCCGAGGAACTTCATCCCCTTGTTGCGCCGGATCATGTACACCTCGATCGGCTCGGGGGCCCCCGGACGGGAATCACGAACGAGGATGACGGACGCAGCCGGCTTGGGATCGACGACCACGGCAGGATCAGGAGTCATTCTGAGGACTATACCAGCGCCTCGCGGCGCCGGGGCTCGTCGCGCCCCGTTGTCGCGGCCGGTTGTCGTGCGCCGCCGGTTGTCGCCCGCTGACGTAGCCTGGGTCGCGCCGGGGGCTCGGGGGGCCGTCCAGCCCCCCGAACTACAGATTGATCAGCTGCGCGACCTTCTCCCGGTGGTACGTCGCATCACCGAAGGTGAACTCCGAGGACTTGGCCCGCTTGAAGTACAGATGCAGGTCGTGCTCCCAGGTGAAGCCGATGCCGCCGTGGAGCTGGATGCCGGCGCCGGAGACCTTGCGGTAGGCATCGGAAGTATACGCCTTGGCCATGGAGGCGGCGAGGGCGGCCTCGGGCACGTTCTCGTCCACCGCCCACGCCGCGTAGTACGTGAGCGATTTGGAGTTCTCCACGTCCACGAGCATGTCCGCCGCCTTGTGCTTGACGCCCTGGTAGGAGCCGATGGGCTTGCCGAAGGCGATGCGGATCTTGGCGTAGTCGGTCGTCATGTCGAGCACCCGCTGCGCGCCGCCGCACATCTCGGCGCAGAGCGCCACCGTGGCCCGCTCCAGCACGCGCGCCAGCGGCGCCCAGCCCCCGTGCGCGTCACCCAGCAACGCGTCGGCGCCGACGCTCACGTCGTTGAGCCGCACCTCGCAGATCTTGCGCGTCTGGTCCATCGAGGGCAGGAGCTTCACCTGAAGCCCCCTGGCATCCTTGGGGACGAGGAAGAGGCCGACGCCGTCCTCGGGCGCCTTGCCTTCGCGCGTGCGCGCCACCACGACGAGGACGTCGGCGAGATGGGCGTCGGGGACGAACAGCTTCACGCCGCTGAGCACGAAGCCCTGGCCCGAGGCCTTGGCGGTGGTGGTGACGCCGGCGGCGTCCCAGCGCGCGTTCGGCTCCGTCCACGCCAGCGTGGCCTTGGCCTTGCCCGCGGCGATCCGGCTCAGCCATTCCTTCTTCTGGGCGGCCGAGCCCGCTTCCTTGATGGCGAGGCCGCCCAGCAGCACGGTCGAGAAGAAGGGACCGGGCATGACGGCGCGGCCCATCTCTTCCATCAGCACGGTGAGGTCGACGATGCCGAGCCCGCTGCCGCCGTACTCCTCGCCGTAGATGAGGCCGAGCCAGCCCTGCTCCGCCAGCTTGGCCCAGAACTCCTCGGTGACGCCGGTGTCCTCCGCCATGCGCTTGCGCACGAACTCGGAGGTGCACTCGTTTTCGAGGAACTTGCGGGCGGTGGCCCGCAGCATCTCCTGCTCTTCGTTGAATCCGAAGTCCATACCCTTGCCCCTAACCTTTCGGCAGCCCGAGAATCCGCTCGCCGATGATGTTCTTCTGCACTTCCGTGGTGCCGCCCTCGATCGAGTTGGCGCGCGAGCGCAGGAAGGAGTACTGCCACATGCCGCCGTCGACGGCGAGGTCGCCGCCCGACACCTGCGAGTACGGGCCCTGGATCTCCATCGCCAGCTCCTGCAGCTTCTGGTGGGTCTCCACCCAGCCCATCTTGCCCGCGGACGCCTCCGGCCCCGGCAGCTCGCCCTTGAGCAGCTTGGTGATGGCGCGCGCGCCCGTGTACTTGAGGCATTCGGTGTCGATCCAGAGCTGCGCCAGCTTCTGGCGCATGACGGGATCGGTGGTGATCGTGCGGCCGTCCTTTTCCATCCGCTGCGCGAGGTCGATGACGGCGCCCACCGAGATGCGCAGGCGCGCCTGCAGGCCGAAGCCGAGCGCGAGGCGCTCGTACATCAGGGTGGTGAGACCGACGGCCCACCCGTTGTTGACCTCGCCCAGCACCTGCGATTCGTGCACGCGCACGTTGTCGAAGAAGACCTCGTTGAACTCGGGATCGCCCGTGATCTGCACGAGGGGCTTCACGGTGATGCCGGGCAGCGTCATGTCGAGCAGGAAGTACGTGATGCCCTTGTGCTTGGGGGCGGCGGGATCGGTGCGCGCGAGCAGCATCATGTAGTCCGCCACGTGGGCGAGCGACGTCCACACCTTCTGGCCGTTGATCACCCAGTGCTCGCCGTCCTTGACCGCCCGCGTCTGCAGCGAGGCGAGGTCGGAGCCCGAGTTCGGCTCGGAGTAGCCCTGGCACCAGATCTCCTCGCACGACAGGATCTTGGCCGGGTAGCGCTGCTTCTGCGCCTCGGTGCCGTAGGCGATGATGGTGGGGCCCGCCATGCCGATGCCGAGGATGTTGAGGATGGGGGGCGCCTTGGCGAGGGCCATCTCCTCGTGGAGGATCATCTCTTCCAGGAAGGTCAGGCCGCCGCCGCCGTACTCCCGGGGCCACGTGAGGCCGACGAAGCCGGCGTCGAACAGCTTGCGCTGCCACCTGCGCAGGAACTCGTACGCTTCCGGCCGCGGCACCTCGGAGGAGCCGAGCGTCTTCCACTCGCGCGGGACGTTCGTGGACAGCCATGTGCGCACGCGCTCGCGAAACGCCTGCTGGTCGGCAGTCAGCGTGAAATCCATATCCCCTCCTGGAGGTGGGGTGACGCAAACAACGGGGGCGACTGAACGGTGGTTCATTCTAGGAACGGCTCGAATATGAAGTCAAGTTATACTCCGGCGTCGTGCTGAACACCTCGCGCGCGCGCCTGGAATCGCGCATCGCCGCCCTCGCCCGCTTCGGCGCCCTCCCCGGCGGGGGCGTCACGCGCTCGTGCTGGAGCGCGCCCCACGAAGCCGCGCGGGCGTGGCTGATCGCCGAGATGCGCGGGGCGGGCCTGCACACGTGGGTCGATGCCGCCGGCAACGTCTTCGGCGGGCTCGGCGCCGAGCGCCTGTCCGCGGACCGTCCCGTCGTGCTCACCGGCTCGCACATCGACACCGTGCCCGAGGGCGGCATCCTCGACGGCGCCCTCGGTGTCCTCGCCGGGCTGGAAGCGGCGCAGGCGGCGCGCGAGGGCGGCGCCACGCTGGCGCGGCCGCTGGTGGTGGTGGCGTGGAGTGACGAGGAGGGCCGCTACGGCAGTCTCTTCGGCTCGCGCGCCTTCTGCGGAAAGCTGGAGGCGGCGGCCATCCCCACCATGGCCGCCGCCGACGGCGAGCGCCTCGTGGACGCCATGGCGCGCGCCGGCTTCGATGCCCTCAAGGCGCCGGCGGCGGCGGCACCGGCGGGCGCCGTCCACGCCTACGTCGAGCTGCACATCGAGCAGGGCGCACGCCTGGAAGAAGCCGCCGTCCCCATCGGCGTCGTCGACTCCATCGTGGGCGTGCGCCGCTCCCGCATCGTCTTCATCGGCCAGGCGGATCACGCGGGCACGACGCCGATGGCCCGCCGCCGCGATGCCTTCCTCGCCGCCGCGGATTACGCGCTGCGCGCGCGCGATCTCGTGGTGGAGCGCGGCGGCGAGCGCAGCGTGACGAACTTCGGCGTCGTGAGCGTGCACCCGGGCGTGAGCAACATCGTCCCCGGCCGGGCCGAGCTGGTGCACGAGATGCGCGGCCCCGACACCGACCTCCTCGAGTCGCTCGACAGCGCCTGCGCGGCGCTGGCCCGCGAGGTGGCCGCCGCGCGGGGCGTCGGCGTGGAGGTGCGGCCGATGTCGGCCACCATGCCCGCGCCCTGCGCCGAGCGCGTGCAGCAGGCGGTGGCGCAGGCGGCGGAGGGCCGCGGGCTTCGGTGGCAGCGTTTGTACTCGGCGGCCGGGCACGATGCGCAGAATCTGGCCGCGGTGACCGAGTCCGGGATGCTGTTCATCCCCTCGCAGGGCGGCCGCAGTCATCGCGTGGACGAGTCGAGCGACGGCGAGGCCATCGAGCGCGGCGCCAACGTCCTCCTCGACGCGCTCCTGGCGCTCGCCCGGTGAGCGCGCAGCACCCGTCCCGTCTTGCGGAGGGCGCGCCCGCAGCGTAACGTCACGGTGGTGAACGCACCATGGGGCGGACGGCTGTGCGTTCGCACGGCGCTCGCGGCGGCGGCCGCGGCGGCGGGTGGATGCGGGTGGGACGGCCCCATGTCCACCCTCGTCGCGCGCTCCGACCTCAACCGCTCCATCCTGCACGTCTACACGATCATCACGTGGGCCACCGTCGTCATCGGGGTCATCGTCTTCGCCGCGCTCGGGTGGATCCTGCTGCGCTACCGGTCGCGGCCGGCAGGGGGCGCGCTGCCGCCGCAGACGCGTGGTCACACGCTGCTCGAGATCGCCTGGACGATCGCGCCCGCGCTCGTGCTGCTGGTGATCGCGATCCCCACCCTCCAGGTGATCTTCCGCACGCAACAGGCGGTGACGCCCTCCGGCGCCCTGCAGGTCACGGTGCGCGGCTATCAATGGTGGTGGGAGTTCCACTACCCGACGCTCGACGTCCTCACCGCCAACGAGGTGCACATCCCCGTGGGCCGGACCATCGAGTTCAGGCTCGAAGGGCCGGACGTCATCCACAGCTTCTTCGTGCCGCAGCTCGCCGCCAAGCGTGACGTGGTGCCCGGCCGGGTGAATTTCATCACCTTCACCGCGGACCAGCCCGGCGAGTACTGGGGACAGTGCGCGGAGTTCTGCGGCCTGTCGCACGCCAACATGGCGTTGCGCGTCATCGTGGACACCCCGGAGGACTTCGAGCGCTGGGTGGCCGCGCAGCGCGCGCCGGCGGTGGAGCCGGCCGGCGACGCCGCGCGCGGCAAGGAGATCTACGCCAGGAGCGCCTGCGTGGGCTGTCACACGATCACCGGCGTCTCCGCGGGCGTGCTCGGCCCCACCCTCACGCACTTCGGCAGCCGCGGCACGATCGCGGCCGGCATGTGGCCCAACACGCCCGACAACGTCGCGGCGTGGGTGAGGGACCCGCAAGGGCTCAAGCCGGGCGTGAAGATGCCGAACCTCGGCCTCACCCCCGAGCAGGCCCGGGACGTGGCCGCCTACCTCTCGGCGCTGAAATGACCCGGGCCGCGTACCTCCGGGGCTGGCTCACCACGGTCGATCACAAGCGCATCGGCCTGCTCTACCTGGGCTCGGCCATCTTCTTCCTGCTCGTGGGAGGCCTGGAGGCGCTGCTGATCCGGGCGCAGCTGCTGCAGCCGAACCTGGCGCTGGTGAGCCCCGACACGTACAACGCGCTCTTCACGATGCACGGCACCACCATGATCTTTCTCGCCGTGATGCCGCTCGGCAATGCCTTCTTCAACTACATGGTCCCCCTCATGATCGGCGCGCGCGACGTCGCCTTCCCGCGCCTCAACGCGCTGTCGTACTGGATCTTCCTCGCGGGCGCGCTGCTGCTGAACGCGAGCTGGCTCGTGGGCACACCGCCCGACGCGGGCTGGTTCGGCTACGCCAACCTCACCACGCGACAGTTCTCCGCCGGGCCCAACGTGGACTTCTGGATGCTCAGCCTCCAGGTGCTCGGCGTCTCCTCGGTGATCGCGGCCGTGAACTTCATCGTCACCATCCTCAACATGCGGGCGCCGGGCATGACGCTCATGCGCATGCCCGTCTTCGTGTGGATGACCCTCGTCGTGCAGTTCCTCGTCGCCCTCGCCTTCCCGCCCATCACCGTCGGCCTCATCTTCCTGATGTTCGACCGCTTCTTCGGCACCCACTTCTACAACGTGGCCGCGGGCGGGGACCTGCACCTCTGGCAGCACCTCTTCTGGATCTTCGGCCATCCCGAGGTCTACATCCTCATCCTGCCCGCCTTCGGCATCGTGTCCGAGGTGCTGCCCACGTTTTCCCGCAAGCCGCTCTTCGGCGCGCCCGTCGTCATCTACTCCGGCGTGCTCATCGGCTTCTTCGGCTTCGGCGTGTGGAGCCACCACATGTTCGCGGCGGGCATGGGCCCCGTGGCCGACGCCGCCTTCGCCATCGCCACCATGCTCATCGCGATCCCCACCGGCGTGAAGATCTTCAACTGGCTGGCCACGATGTGGGGCGGCCACCTGCAGCCCACGGTGGCCTTCCACTACGCGGCGGGGCTCATCGCCCTCTTCACCATCGGTGGGCTGTCCGGCGTCATGCACGCCTCGCCGCCCGTGGATCTGCAGCAGCACGACACCTACTTCGTGGTGGCGCACATGCACTACGTGATGATCGGCGGCAGCCTCTTCGGCCTCTTCGCCGGTCTCTATTACTGGTGGCCGAAGATGACGGGCCGGCTGCTCGACGAGCGCCTGGGCAAGGCGCAGTTCTGGCTGCTCTTCGCCGGGTTCAACGTGGCCTTCTTCCCGCAGCACTTCCTGGGCGCCATGGGCATGCCGCGGCGGATCTACACCTACAACGAGGGCGCGGGGTGGGGGCTGTGGAACTTCGTGTCCACGATGGGCGCCTTCGGCATCGGGCTCAGCGTGCTGCTCTTCCTCGTCATCGTCGCGCGCGCGATGCGGGCGCCCGCCGCCGCGCCCGCCGATCCGTGGGACGGCCGCACGCTGGAGTGGCGAACGTCGTCGCCGCCGCCCGAGCACAACTTCGACGTCATCCCGCCCGTGTACTCGCGCGACACCTTCTGGCGGGAGAAATACGGCGACCGCCACGGCAGGACGCCGCCGCCGCGGCCCGATCCTCCCCATGCCGGCGCGCACGGCATCCACCTGCCGTCGCCGTCGCTGTGGCCCGTCGTGGTCGCCCTCGGCATCGGCGTGGCGGCCGCGGGCGCGCTCACGCACGTGGCGATCGTCGTGCTCGGCGTGGCCGTCACCTTCGTGGGCGCCTTCGCCTTCGCGCTCGAGCACCACCGCAACCCGGCCCATGCGCGGCAGGACGGCAACCTCGACACCGACCACCGCAAGCTGGCGATGTGGGTGTTCCTGGGCTCGGAGTGCTTCTTCTTCGGCACCATGATCGCGACCTACATGGCCTACCGCGGCCGCAGCGTGATCGGGCCGTATCCGGAGGAGATCCTCAACATCCCCCTCACCACGCTGAGCACGTTCGATCTGCTGATGTCGAGCCTGCTCATGGTGCTGGCCCTGGCCGCCGTGCAGCGGGGCGACCGGCGGCAATCCCGGCTGTGGCTGGCGGGCACGGTCTTCTTCGGCCTCATCTTCCTCGGCTTCCAGGCGTACGAGTTCATCCACTTCGTGCATGAAGGGCTCACCCTGCAGACGAACCTCTTCGGCTCCACCTTCTTCGTGCTCACCGGCTTCCACGGCGCGCACGTCACCCTCGGCGTGGCCTGGCTGGCGGCGCTGCTCGTCCTCGACCTGCGCGGGCAGCTCACCGTGGCCGACGCGCCGAAGGTCGAGATCGCCGGCCTGTACTGGCACTTCGTGGACATCGTGTGGATCGCCATCTTCACCCTGCTCTACCTGATCCCATGAGCGCCCACGACGGAAGCCCGCCGCCCGAGCACCCGCCGGGGCCGGAGCATGCCTCCATCGGCACCTACGTCAAGGTGGCGGCCATCCTCACCGTCGTCACCGCGCTCGAGTTC
>JBBDXO010000019.1:0-8360 GCA_040902295.1 Candidatus Rokuibacteriota bacterium
CCGTCGTCGCCGTGGTGGGCGGTGGCCGTCACCAGGGGCCGGGCCAGCGGCCGGGCCGCTCCCGCCGCCACCCGTGGGGCGGGCGCGGGGCGGCGCAAGTCCAGCAGCCGCGCGAGGTTGCGGGTCGCCATGGCCAGCGGCACGTTGCCGGCCACCGTCGTGACCCACTCCACCGACAGGGCGGGCGTGCCCCAGGCCAGGAGCAGGGCAAGCGCGTCGTCGATGCCGGGGTCGGTGTCGATGAGCGCGCGAATCGGCGGGGGCGGGTGGCGCATCGTATTATGAGAGTACGCACAGACTCACGGCTGGAGGAGGGCCCAATGGACATCGAGATCCTGTACTGCAGCGAGTGAAACTACCTGCCGCAAGCCTCCAGTCTGGAGGCGGCCATCCGCGACAAGTACGGCATCGACGCGCGCCTGAAAGAGGGCGTGGGCGGCATCTTCGAGGTCTCCATCGACGGCACCACCGTCTATTCGAACCAGACGACGTACCGGTTCCCCGAGAACGAGGAGATCTTCGAGAAGATCGACGCCGCTAAGACGTAGCCGCACGCTCGAGATCCTCCCGGAACCGCGGATCGGCCACGGCGGTCAGCGCCGTGGCCCGCTGCCGCTCCCCCAGCCCGCGCAGCCGCGCCGCCCCGTGCTCCGTCACCACCCAGTCGGCGAGAAAGCGCGGCGTGGTCACCGCAGCGCCCGCCGTGAGCCGTCCCACGATGCGCGACACGGCGCCGTCGCGCCCCGTCGAGGGCAGCGCGATGATGGACGCGCCGCCGCGCGAGCGTGAGGCGCCCAGCACGAAGTCGAACTGCCCGCCGATGCCGGCCACCTGTCGCGGCCCCAGGCTCTCCGCGGTGATCTGGCCGGTGAGGTCCACCTCCAGCGCCGAGTTGATCGACACGAAGCGGTCGAGCAGCGCCACCACGTCGGGGTTGTGCACGAAGGCGGACGACTCCATGTTGACGATGGGCTGCTCGCGCACGAAGTCGAAGAGGCGCCGGGTGCCCATGGCCTCCGCGATGTCGAGGCGGCCGCGGTGCACGCGCTTGCGCGCGCCCGTCACCACGCCGCGCTCGATGAGGGGGACGGCGGAGTCCACGAGCAGCGAGTGCAGGGCCAGGTCGCGATGGCCGGCGAGCGCCTCCAGCACCGCCTGCGGAATCCCGCCCACCCCCACCTGCACGGTGGCGCCGTCGGGGACGAGGGCGGCCACGTGGCGGCCGATGGCGCGCTCGACGGGGCCGAGCGCGACGGCGGGCAGCTCGGCGAGCGGCCCCTCCGCGTCCACCCACGCGTCCACCTCGCTCACGTGCAGCACCGAATTGCCGCGCGTGCGCGGCATCCGCGGATTGACCTGCGCGATCACCAGCGGCGCCGTGCGCGCGGCGGGCAGGCCGAGACCGACGGAGACGCCGAGGCTCAGGTAGCCGCGCGCATCGGGCGGCGAGGTGTGGACGAGCACGGCGTCGGGCGCCCAGCGGCCGCCGCGGGCGAACTCGCTCACGAGGTCGAAGTACCGGATGGGCACGAACTCCACGCGGCCCCGGGCGCGGGCCTCCGCGAGGCGGGGCGCCATGTGCCAGGTGGCCACACGCAGGGCGGCGTGCTCGGGACGGGCAAATGGATAGTCGCCGAGGTGGATACCGCCCATCAGGGTGAGGTCGCGCAGCCGCGCCGACTGGCGGCAGATCTCCTGCACGAGGGCGGCGGGCTCACCGGCGCCCGGCGGGAGCAGCACCTTCATGCCGGGGCGAAGACGCTCCACGGCGGCGGCGAGGGACAGCCGGGTACAGGCGCGGCTCATCGAATCGTCCGGTATATACACCCCCGGGCGCTAGAATACCGCCATGAAACGCGCGACCTGGCTCGCCCTCGCCCTGCTCGCCCTCCCCGTCGCCGGCTGCGCCTCCTCGTACCCGCGGTCGTCGGCGCCCTCGCCGCCGCCGTCCGTGCGGTGCCTGGCCGACCCCAACGAGCGAGGCACCCGTCCCCTCATCTTCCTCTTCTGCATCCAGAGTCCGTAGTACGCTGAAAGCACGTCGTTGAATCGATAGATTCTGCTGCGCCCGCCGGAGGCTGCCGCCATGCGCACGTACACCGACCGCAGCGAGATGGACGAGCGTTACGAGCGCACGATCGTGCAGTTGATGGAGAGCCAGGCCTATCGCGAGCTGGCGGCGGCGCACCTGTTCGGCTTCGGGCTCCGCTTCGCGCCGGAGATGAAGTGGATCAAGTTCATGACCTGGCACATCCGGGAAGAGGTCGAGCACTTCGAGGCGGTGGGGCGCATGTACAAGTCGTTCACCGGCCGCGAGGTGACGCCGGTGGCGATGGAACGCCTCACGGCCAGGCCGCACGACACCGTGGATTCCTGGTTCGAGTTGGCCATGGCGCAATTCCTCTTCGACCGCGGCGGCTTCTGGCAGCTCAAGGAATATGACGCGTGCTCCTTCCTTCCCTACCGCGACGTCATCCTCAAGGTCATCGACGAGGAGGCGGGGCACCAGGGGCTCGGCGAGCGCATGGTGGTGGAGCTGGTGCGCACGGGCCGCTACGAGGACCGCAAGCAGCGCGACTTCGTGAAGTGGCTGCGTCACGGCCTGCTGTCGTTCGGCCGGCCCGGCACGGAAGGCAATCGCTATGCGATCGAGGCCGGCATCAAGCGGCGCGACTCGGGCGCCGTCATGCAGGACTACCTCGACGACATCAAGCCCGCCGTCAAGGCGTGCGGCCTCGGCTTCCCGACGCCGCGCGAGCTGGACCTCGTCATGCCGGACGACCTCGACTGGTCGCTCGACGGCGTGCGCGAATCCGATGCCGGCCGCTGGCAGGAGCCGGCGCGCATGCAGGAGGCCTCCTGAGCGTGCGCACGGCCCTCGTCACCGGGGGTGGGCGCGGGATCGGCCGCGCCATCGCGCTGGCGCTCGCCGCCGAGGGCCTGGCGGTCGCCGTGGCCGCCCGCACGACGGCCCAGGTGACGGCCACGGCGGACGCGGCGCGGGCCCTCGGCGTCAAGACGCTCGGCGTCGCCCTCGACGTCACGCGGCCCGATTCCGTCACGCAGGCGGTGCGCCACGTGACGGCCACGCTCGGCCCCGTGGACGTGCTCGTCAACAACGCGGGCATCGCGGAGTCGGCGCCGTTCGCGAAGACGGATCCGGAGTTCTGGGACCGCCACCTGCGCGTCAACGTGACGGGGCCCTACCTGCTCACGCGCGAGATCCTGCCCGCGATGCTGGAGCGGCGCTGGGGGCGCGTCATCAACATCGCCTCCCTCGCCGGCCTCTTCGGCTCGCCCTACGTCACCGCGTACACCGCCTCCAAGCACGCCCTCGTCGGCCTCACGCGCGCGCTCGCGATGGAAATGGCGGGCAAGGGCGTCACCGTGAACGCCATCTGTCCCGGCTACGTGGCCACGGACATGGTCTGGAACGGCGCCCGCAACATCGCGGCCAAGACCGGCCGCTCCTTCGACGAAGCGGTGGCCGCCATGGCCGCCGTCAACCCGGGGGGCCGGCTCATCGAGCCCGCCGAGGTGGCGGCGGCGGCGGTGCGGCTGCTCGGGGACGACACCACGAACGGGGACACGATCGTCCTCGACGGGAGCACGCCATGAGCCGGCACATCGAGCCCGTCAATCCCCCCGCGCTGCCCCGGCCGGTAGGCTACTCGTACGGCTACGAGGTCCGGAGCGGCCGCCTGCTCTTCATCGCGGGGACGGTGGCGCGGGACGCGGACAACCGCGTGGTCGGCGCCGGCGACCTGCCCGCGCAGTTCCGCCAGGTGTGCGAGAACTGGAAGACCGTGCTCACCGCCGCCGGGGCCGCCTTCACGGACGTGGTGAAGCTGACCATCTACGTGGTGGACGTGGACGAGTACAAGAAGCAGGCGCGCGCCATCGGCGGCGTGTACCGCGAGTACTTCGGCAGGCACTTCCCCGCCATGACGCTGGTGGGCGCGCGCGACCTCTACGACCGGGCGGACGGCTGCCTGATCGAGATCGAAGGCGTGGCGGTCATCCCATGATCCCGCCCGTCGCCGACTCGCTGCCGGCCGCGGAGGCGATGCCCGAGCGCGTGTACACGCTGCCGGAGCTGCGCTACCCGCTGCGGCTCAACGTCGGCGCCGAGCTCCTCGACGCCAATGCGGACGGCGACCGCGGCGGCCGGCCCGCCATTCACGCGGGCGAGCAGGTCCTCACCTACGCCGGGCTGGCGCGGCGGGTGAACCGCCTCTGTCACGGGCTGCGCGCGGCGGGCATCGACCGCGGCGACCGGGTGCTGCTGCGGCTGCCCAACGTCCCCGAGTTCATCGTGGCCTGGCTGGCCTGCCAGAAGCTCGGCGCCGTCACCGTGGCCACCATGCCGATGCTGCGCGCGCGCGCGCTCGCCTACGTGGCCGAGGACGCGGGCACGACCGCGGCCATCGTGTGGGGCGGCCTGCGGGAAGAGCTGGAGCGCGCGCAGGCGCAGGCGCCCGTCCTCGAGCGGCTCATCGTGGCCGGGGAGACGCGCGGGGGCGACACGAGCCTGTCCGCGCTCATGGACGGCCGGCCCGAGCGCTTCACCGCCGCCGACACGGCGCGCGACGACGTGGCGATGATCGCCTACACCTCGGGCTCGACGGGCACGCCGAAGGGCTGCGTGCACTTCCATCGCGACATCCTCGCCTCGGCGGACTCCTACGCCCGCCACGTGCTGCGGCCGGGCGAGGACGACCGCTTCGGCGGCCATCCCACGCTCGCCTTCACGTTCGGCACGGGCGGACTGCTCGTCTTCCCCTTCCGCTTCGGCGCCTCCACCGTGCTCAGCGGCCCCTTCGCGCCGGAGGCGATGCTGGAGACGTTCGTGCGCCACCGCGTGACCATCGGCTTCTGCGCGCCCACGTCGTACCGCCTCATGCTCGGGGTCGAGGACATGGGCCGGCGCTTCGATCTCGGCGCCCTGCGCACCGGCGTGTCGGCGGCGGAGCCGCTGCCCGCCGCCACCTGGCACGAGTGGCGCGCGGCGACGGGCGTGGAGCTGCTGGACGGCATCGGCTCCACGGAGATGTTCCACATCTTCGTGTCGTCGGTGCACGGCCGCGTGCGGGCCGGCGCCACCGGCCTTCCCGTGACCGGCTACGACTGCCGCGTGGTCGACGACGCCGGACACGAGGTCCCGCGCGGGCAGGCCGGCCTCATCGCGATCAAGGGCCCCACCGGCTGCAAGTACTGGCGCAAGCCCGAGCGGCAGGCGGACTACGTGCGCTTCCACGGCTGGAACGTCCCCGGCGACGTCTTCGTCCAGGACGCCGACGGCTCCTTCACGTACCAGTGCCGCTCGGACGACATGATCGTCTCCGGCGGCTACAAGATCCCCGGCCCCGAGGTCGAGCACGTGCTCGACGAGCACCCGGCGGTGGCGGAGTCGGCCGTCGTCGCCGCCGCCGATGCCACGCGGGGCTTCATCGTGAAGGCCTTCGTGGTGCTCAGGCCGGAGCGCGCGGCGTCCCCGGAGCTGGCGGGCGAGCTGCAGGAGCACGTCAAGCGCGAGCTGGCCCCCTACAAGTACCCGCGCGCCGTGGAGTTCGTCGAACGGCTGCCGCGCACGGAGACCGGCAAGATCCAGCGCTACGTCCTGCGCGAGCACCGGGGCGCCGCCTGAGCGCCGTCACCGACACCGAGCGCGTCAAGCACGCGGTGCCGCCCGCGCGCTGGCCCACGCGCGAGGAAGCGGCGCGGGCGCGCTGGTTCTCTCCGGTCCGCATCGGCCGTCTGTGGGCCGAGCAGCGCACGTGGGTGCCCGCCATGGTGCCGTGGCGCGCCACCGACGAGGGCGTGGTGACGCCCGAGGTCGTGGAGTGGTACGGGCGCTTCGCGGACGGACGGCCCGGCGTGCTCGTCGTCGAGGCCACGGGCATCCGTGACATTCCCAGCGGCCCCCTCCTCCGCATCGGCGACGACCGCTTCACGGCCGGACTGGGCCGCCTGGTGGACGAGGTCCGCCGCCGCAGCGACGGCCACACGCGCCTGTTCATCCAGCTCATCGACTTCCTCGCCGTGCGGCGCCGGCCGGAGCCCGAGAAGTTCTTCCGGCGTCACCTCGAGATCGACGCCGCCCTGCGCGCGCGCCTCGTGGAAGCCGCCGGCGACGCGATGTGGGAGGATGCCACCGACACGGAGATCCGCGAGCACCTGCTCGCCTCCATCACCGACGACCGCCCCTTCGTGGAGCTGGTGCTGACGGAGCGCCAGCTCGAAGCGCTCGACTTCGGCTACCGCGAGCGCGTGGGGGACATGCACCTGCCCCACGTGCGCGCGCTGCCGCGGGTGCTGCCCGGCCTCTTCGCCGATGCCGCGCGCCGCGCGCAGGCGGCCGGCTTCGACGGCGTCGAGCTGCACTACGCGCACGCGTACACGATGGCCTCCTTCCTGTCGCGCCTCAACGTGCGCGACGACGGCTACGGCGGCGCCCGCGAGCACCGCGTGCGCCTGCCCCTCGACGTGCTCGCGGCCGTGCGCGCGCGCGTGGGCGACGGCTACGTGGTGGGCGTGCGCTTCCTCGGCGACGAGGTCGTGCGCGGGGGGAGCGACCTCGACGACGCCGTGTGGTTCGGCGAGCGCCTCGCCGCGGGCGGCGCCGATTACCTCTCCGTCTCCAAGGGCGGGCGCTTCGAGGACGCCAAGCAGCCCCGCGTGGGCGAGGCCGTGTATCCGTACACGGGCAAGTCGGGGTACGAGTGCATGCCGACGGTCATCTCGGACGCCCGCGGCCCCTTCGGGCGCAACGTGCCGCTGGCCGCGGCCATCCGCGCCGCCGTGCGCGCCGCGGGCCTCGACACGCCCGTGGTCACCAGCGGCGGCATCATGGACTTCGAGCAGGCCGAGACCATCCTGGAGCGCGGCGACGCCGACATTGTCGCCGCCGCCCGCCAGAGTCTGGCCGACCCCGACTGGTTCCGGAAGGTCCACCTCGGCTACGGCCACCTCGTGCGCCGCTGCGAGTTCACGAACTACTGCGAGGGGCTGGACCAGCACCACAAGCAGGTGACCTGCAAGCTGTGGGACCGCGACTTCGACCGCACGGATGCCGCCATCCCGCTCGCCTCCGACCGCCGGCGCCGTCTCAGCCCGCCCTCCTGGACGCCCCCGCCGGCGTGAGCGCCACCTCGACTCGAGTACCCAGCACGTTGCCGTAACCGAGCACGTGCGAGAGAAAGCGCGATTGCCATGGAGGACGCTTGCCGGTACTGTTGGGCGTACGTAGGGAGGAACCGTCGATGCCGAAAATGCCGGACATCATTCCGATCACCGACTTGCGACAGGATGCGGCCGCCGCGCTCAAACGCGTTCAGACGTCACAGCAGCCCGTTGTCATCACGCAACGCGGAAGGGCAGCCGCCATCATGCTGAGCGTCGAAGCGTACGAACGGTCCGAGCATGAGCGGCAGATCCTTCGACTGCTCGCACGGGGCGAGCGCGAGATCACGGCGGCGAAAGGGCATGACCTCGGTGACGTTCTCGCGGAGGCCGACCGTCTTCTGGCTGACGCCTGAGGGTGAGGGTCCGCTTCACGCCTTCCGGGCGAAAACGGTTCCTCGACATCGTCGGCCACATTCTTCGCGAGAATCCGATCGCCGCCCGGCGGTTCACGCGGCGGGCTCACACCGTGTTGAAGCGGCTCGAGCGCTCCCCCCAATCCGGCCGCGTCCTTCCGGAATTCCCGGACCTTCCGTATCGTGAGGTCATCGTGGGCCCGTACCGCTTTTTCTACCGCATCGCCGGCAAGACCGTGTGGGTTGTCGCGGTGTGGCATGGCGCTCAGATCCCGGAGGAGCCGGGGCCGGGCGGCCCGCAGTGAGCTGGAGTGCCCGCTGAGCATCGTGGCACCCGCCGGCGGCGGGCGGCTGATCGCGGGAGGGCGGGTGAAGTCCGGAGCGGTGCGATGAGGGGTCGCAAGGGACGCCGCCGGCGGCGCTGGGTGCCGAAGATCGTCGGCCTGCTCATCTTCGCCGCCGCCGCCTGGCTATCGTACGAGGTGTGGACGTGGCCCCGCGTCTCCGCCCTCGCGCGGCGGGCGCCGGCGACGACGGCCTTCATGACGCGCTACGCCGAGCAGCAGCGCGCCGCCGGCCGCGACGCCAGGGTGGCGCAGACGTGGGTGCCCTACGCCGCCATCGCGCCGAGCCTCAAGCGCGCGGTGCTCGTCGCCGAGGACATCAACTTCTTCACCCACCGCGGCTTCGAGCTGCAGGAGGTGAAGAACGCGGTGGTGACGGCCATCGAGGAGCAGCAGGCGCCGCGCGGAGCCTCCACCATCACCCAGCAGCTCGCCAAGAACCTGTGGCTGTCGCCCTCGCGCAACCCGATCCGCAAGG
>JBBDXO010000020.1:0-8348 GCA_040902295.1 Candidatus Rokuibacteriota bacterium
CTCGACGACGCCGTGCGCGAGCGGGTGGTGCAGGTGCTCGACCAGACGAAGTGGAACATCTCCCGCTCGGCGGCCGTCCTCGGCGTGTCGCGCAACACGCTGCGGGCGCGCATCGACAAGTACGGATTGCGGCCGGGCGCGGCGCCACGGCCGTCCCCGCGGCGTCCGGCGCGCGCCATCCCGCCCGCCGAGAGCGCGGCGGCGGCCCCGGCGCCCCCCCCCGCGCCGCCGGTGCCGGCCGTGCTCCGATGGGAACGGCGGCCGATCGCGCTGCTGCGCGCGGTGCTCGTGGCGCCGGAGGATGCCGAGGCTCCCGTCGACGTCAGCCGGGGGCTGGAGGCGCTGATGGACAAGGCGACGATGCTCGGCGGCCGCGTGGAGGGCATCAGCCCCGCCGCCATCCTCGTCGCCTTCGGCGCCGACGCGGTCGAGGACGCGCCCGCGCGGGCCGGCCACGCCGCCATGGCCATGCAGCGCGCCATGGGCCGTGGCGACGACGAGCGCGCGCGCCGTCCTGCCCTGCACATCGCGCTGCACGTGGGCGCCCTCCTGGTGGGCGTGGGCGCGGGGCCGCCGCGGATCGAGGAGGACGACAAGCGGGCCGCGCTCACGACGCTCGAGGCGCTCACGGCGCGCCCGCTGCCGGACACCATTCTCGCGAGCGAGGCGGCGGCCCCGCTCCTCGAGCGCCGATTCGAGCTGGTGGAGATCGGTGCGGGCGAGCCCGCGCCGCCGCGTGCCTTTGCCCTCGTGGGCCGCGAGCGGTCCGGCTTCGGTCCCGTGCGGCGCGCCGCCGCCTTCGTCGGCCGCCGGCGCGAGATCGAGCTGCTGTGGGGCCGGCTCGAATCGGCGCTGCGCGGGCGCGGTCAGATCGTCGGCATCAGCGGTGAGGCGGGGATCGGCAAGTCGCGCCTGCTGTTCGAGTTCCGTCACAGCATCACCGGCAAGCCGGTCACGTACGTCGAGGGCCACGGCCAGTCGTACGGCACCACGAGCCCGTACCTGCCCGTGCTCGACATCGTGCGCAGCATCTGCGGGATCGCCGAGCTCGATACCCCGGCGGCGGCGGCGGACAGGGTGCGCGCGATGCTCGCCGGTCTGGAGCTCGACGAGGGACTGCCCTATGTCCTGAGCGTGCTCGGGCTCAAGGAGGACGACGAGCGCCTGCGCGACCTCGAGCCCGCCGCCATCCGCTCGCGCGTCTTCGACACCGTCCGCCAGCTCGCCGTGCGGCTGAGCCGGCAGAGCCCGCTGGTGCTCGTCCTCGAAGACCTGCACTGGATCGACCGCACGTCGGAGGAGTTCTTCGCCACCCTCGCCGACGTGCTCGCCGGCGCGCGCATCCTGCTCGTCGCCACGTACCGGCCCGGCTACCGGCCGCCGTGGAGCGACAAGTCGTACGCCACCCAGGTGCCCCTGCCGCCGCTGGCCTCCGACGACAGCCTGCGCATCCTTCGGGCCGTCCTGGACCGCGACCGTGTGAGCGAGGCGGTGCTGCAGCTGATCCTGGCGCGCGCGGAGGGCAACCCGCTCTTCCTCGAGGAGCTCGCCCGCGCCGTGCGCGAGCAGGGGGACGAGGCCGCGCCCACCGTGCCCGGCACCATCCAGGGCGTGGTGCTCGGCCGCATCGATCGCCTGCCCGCCGAGGACAAGCGGCTGCTGCAGATCGCCGCCGTCGTCGGCAAGGACGTGGCGCCGTCCATCATGGCGCTGGCCGCCGACGTGCCCGTGGAGGCGGTGCGGGAAGGGCTCAGCCGTCTCACGAGGGCGGAGTTCCTCGACGAGACGGGCACGGCGGCTGAGACCGAGTACACCTTCCGGCACGCGCTCACCCACGACGTCGCCTACGGCAGCCTGCTGCCGGAGTGGCGCCGCGACCTGCACGTGCGCATCGTGGACGCCATCGAGCGCCTGCACACGGACCGGCTCGACGATCACGTCGAGCGTCTCGCCCACCATGCGCGGCAGGGCGAGATCTTTCCCGAAGCGCTCGGATACCTGCGCCGCGCCGGCCTGAAGGCGATCACGCGCGCCGCCCACCGCGAGGCCGTGGTCTGGTTCGAGCAGGCGCTCACCGCGCTCGCGCGCACGCCCGAGAGCCGGCCGCGCGCGGAGCTGGCGGTGGACCTGCGGCTGGACCTGCGCGCCTCCCTCGTGTCGCTCGGTGAGCTCGACCGCAGCCTCGCCTACCTCGCGGAGGCGGAGAGCCTCGCCGCCGCCCTCGACGACCAGCGGCGGCTGGGCCGCGTCTTCGGTTCCCTCATCGGCACGCTGTACCTGACGGGCCAGCACGACCGCGCGCTGGAGGCGGGGCGGCGCGCGCTCACGCTGGCGCGCACGCTCGAGGACCTCACGCTGCGCGTGGCGACCAACGCCTATCTCGGTCAGGTGAACCACACCCTCGGCAATTACCGCCAGGCCTCCGCGTTCTTCCGCGACAACGTGGGCACGCTCGTGGGCGGCCTCGTCCGCGAGCGGCTCGGGCTGCCGCAGCTGCCCTCCGTGCACTCGCGCACGTGTCTGGTGTGGTCCCTCGCCGAGCTGGGCGAGTTCGACGAGGCGCGGGCCATCGGCGAGGAGGCCATCGCCATCGCGGAAGCCGCAGGGCAGCCCCTGAGCCTGACCGTGGGCTACGCCGGGCTCGGCGTGCTGCACGTGCGGCGCGGCGAGCTCGGGGCCGCCATCGCGCTGCTGGAGCGGGCGCTCGATCTCTGCCGTGTGTGGAACCTGCCGCTCTGGTTCGCCCGCGTCGCCTCCGCCCTCGGCTCCGCCTACGCGCACTCCGGACGAACGGAGGAGGCATTGCCGCTGCTGGTGGAAGCGGTCAGCCGCGCGGCGGCGATGCGGTTCATGGGCGGCCACGCCCTGCTCGTGCTCTCGCTCGCGGAAGGCCGCCTGCGGGCGGGGGACGCCGGCGAGGCCGCCGTGCTCGCGCGCCGGGCCCTCGACCTCGCCCGCGCGCACGCCGAGCGCGGCTACGAGGCGTGGACGCTGCGCCTGCTGGGCGAGCTGGCGCTGGCGGAGGGCGATGGTGCCGGCAGCGAGCGGTGGTGGACCGCGGCCATGACGCTCGCCACCGCGCTCGGCATGCGCCCGCTCATGGCCCACTGCGAGCGCGGGCTGGCGGCAGTCAGCCGCTGGCGCGGGGACGCCGCCGAGGGGGGGGGGGCCCCCCCCCCCGGCGGGGGGGGGGGAGCGCCGGCGGCGCGGCGCGCCGCGGCGGCGGCGGCGGCCTTCGCCGCCCTCGGGATGACGGAGCCGCGCGCTCCGTCCGCACCGGCGTGATCGTCACCTCGACGCCGTGCTCGCGCGCGAGACGACGGATCTCCAGCGTGAGCGCCTCGGCGGCGCGGGCGTCGAGGGTGCCCGTGAGCTCGAGCGTCCGCGTGCGGCTCACTTCGACTTGGGCGGATTCCTCTCCGTGATCTTGACCCAGCGGGGCTTGGTGGCCGCCTTCAGCGCCCGGTAGAACTTCTTGAAGTCCTTCTCCGGCTTGGGCCCCAGCACTTCGATGACCGCGCGGTACTTCTGGCCTCGCTTCTTGGGCCTGGCATCTGTCGCTGGCATCTCGTCCTCCTCGTTGAGCGTGGGCTGACCACTATCCCCGCGCGTCCTCGATACCATTGAACAGGTCGTCGGCGTGAAATATTTCTGGCAGCGTGTCGATGTCGCGGACCAGGTACTGGTCCTCCACCCGATCGTACGCGTCGCCGAAGTCCACGGCGGCGCCGAGCGCCAGGCGCACGTAGGCGCCCGCCATGTTGTGCCGGCCCACGAGGTCGTAGAGGCCCGTGGTGAGGCTGAAGCGGCCCACGTTGACGTCGGTGACGCACGGCACGGAGGCCGCGTTCTCCTTGAGGTCGATGCAGTACAGGCCGGAGGTGCGCGCATCCAGCGCGCGCACGGCGGCCGCGCACACCTCCACCACCCGCGGCTCCACCACGGCCTTGGCGAGGGAGGCCACGGAGGACACACCGCTCGGCTGGTTGCCGCCCGCGAAGTACGCCAGGCGCTCGAAGGTCTTCGCGAGCACGAGGCGGCCCTCGTGCCAGAGACTCTGACAGCCGAAGTCGCGCCCGGGCAGGTACTCGCAGAGCGTGAAGTCCGACACCGGCACGTCGCGCAGATCGCGCCAGTACGCGATCCAGGCCCGGGCCTGCGCCGCCGTCTGCACGGAGGTGGCGGCGAAGGAGCCGCTGCCGGAGCGTGCCCGGCACCAGGCCCGGCGCGCGCGCGGCAGCCGGTGGAACACCTGCGCCACCGTACGCAGGTCCCGTACGGGATAGGTGAGGGGCGCGGGCACGCCGCGCGCGCGCAGGAAGCGCGTCACCGCGTACTTGTCCTGGCACCGCTCGATCACGCGGTGCCGCGGCAGGAAGACGCGGCAGCCCAGACGCCCGCGCGCCCGGGACACCGCGCGCACGTCCGTGTCGGTGGCCGGCACCGCGACGTCCACACGCTCGGCGGCCACGACGCGCCGCACGCTCGCCACGAAGCCGGGGCTGCCCGCGCGCGCGACCAGGTAGTTGCGGTCGGCGGGTGACTTTCGCAGCTCGAAGCGGTCGTGATGACAGCCGACGACGACCACGCGCGGATGGGCGGCGCGCAGGCTGCGCATGACGTTGTTGCCGAGGCCGGTGCCCGCCCCCGTGACGAGCACGCGCGGCGCGCGCGCGCTCACGGCGCCGTCGCGATCCCGCGCGCGCCGAAGACGTCGCGGATGAGCGTCGCGCGCGGTCCCCGCGCGGTCCCCGCCCGCTCCGCGTCGGCGGCGAGCAACTGGGTGGCGGCGGCGGCGAAGGTGACGGACGGCCGCGGCATCGACCGCCACGCGCGCGCGAGCAGGCGCGCGAGCTCGTCGCGCGTGTCGAGGAGCGCCTCGTGGAATGCGCCGGGCACGCGGCGGTGGGCGAGGGCGAAGGCGGCCTTCACGTCGGCGACGGGCACGCCGGGCCGGTGGCGCGCGCGGCGGGCGAGCGCGCGCGAGAGCGCCTGCCGCTCCACGAGGCGGTCCTTGAGGATTTCCGCGAAGAGGTCGAAGAGGGCGCCGGAGAACACCAGCGACAGCCGGTGCTTGTTGAGCTTGGGGTCGCGGCGTGCGGCGTCCAGGGTGGCCTCGTTGAACAGGTGGCGGATCGACGTGGCCTTCGTCACGTCCCACTCGCCCATCCGCGACAGCACGTTGTTGCCGTAGAGCTGGCCGTGGCTCTGCGCCAGCGCGCGCGCCACGACGGGTGGAAAGTGCAGCGTGCTGAGCATCGCGATGAAGTCGGCGGCGGCCTCCTCGTGCGCGCGGTGCTGCATCGACTTCTCGTCGTCGGGCATGGTGCCGATGACGGACTTGAGGATCAAATGGCCCGTCTCGTGCGCCACCACCTCGAAGTTCTCGCGGTAGGGGTCGTCGCGGTCGTCCGGGTAGTAGGGCGAGCCGAGCTCGATGTAGCCCTCGCCCGACCACGCGTTCCAGGAGCGGATGAGCGGGAACAGCTCCAGGCGCGGGCTCACGGTATCGGCGAAGTGCCAGCGCACGGGGCGCTCGAGGTAGTGCCGCCAGATCTCGATGACGAGCCTCACCGCCGCGAAGGGCGCCGTGACCCCGAATTCCCGCGTGCCCGGCTGCACGTGGTCGAAATGACCGCCGGCGGGCTCGACGCCGGGCCGGCGGCGCCCGGCGTACGGCGGGCGGCGGCGGATCGCTTCCGTCCCGTCGGCGCGGTAGCCGAGCTTGGCGACGGCGTCGATGGTCTCGATGGTGGCGTCGCGGGGGCCCGGGCCGATCGACCCCGGCGGCGCGTCGACGTGCACGGTGAGCGGCGCGAAGCCCAGGCGTGCCGGTTGCGGGTAGATGCGAAACCGCGTGCCTCCCTCGTTGAATCGGAAGCGCGGCGGCGGCGGCATCCTACGCGCGGCCGTCGAGGGCGCGCGTGAGCTGATCCAGGTGGTTGTCGTCGTGCCAGGCGATGAGGGCGAGGAAGTCGTCGATGGTCATGCGCCCGCGCACGGCGTGGATGCCGGCGCGCTGCCACTGGTCGCCCTTGAGGCCGCGCAAGAACGCGATCGTCTCCTCGCGCCGCTTGCGGAAGGCGGCGAGCGCGTCGGTGACGTCGTTCCGCAGGTATTGACGCTCCACCGCCCACCGGTCGGGGTTGACGCCGGCGAACTTGGGATCGTCCATGGCCATCATGACGTCGAAGCGCGCCATGAACGACTCCTCGGTGTCGCGCAGGTGGCAGATGATCTCCTTGGCCGCCCAGTTCTTCCCGTCGGGACGCTTCGACAGCGCAGCATCGTCCTTGCCGCGGATGGCGGCGGCGAGCTCGTCGGCGGTGCGCGCCGCCCGCTCGAGACGTGTGTCCGGTGTCTGTGTGGCGTAGTCTTCCATCGTCGGCATCAGGGCTTGCCCTCCAGGGCTCGGGTGAGCTGCTCGTGGTGGTTGTCGTCGTGCCACGCCATGACGCTCACCAGCGTGTCGATCGTCATGCGGCCGCGCGCGGGATGGACGGCGCCGCGCTCCCAGTCGCCCGCGGCCAGACCCACGAGCAGCGCCAGTGACTCGCCGCGCCGCGCGCGGAAGGCGGCCAGCGCGGCGTGCGCATCGTACCGGAGGTACTGCCGCTCCTCGGCCCAGCGGTCCGCCGGCCCCGCCTTGTACAGCGCGGGCTCCGTCATGGTCAGGATGGCCTCGAAGCGGGCGGCGAACAGCTCCTCGGAGTCGAGCAGGTGGGCGAGCACCTCCACCGGCGCCCAGCTCGTGGCGCTCGGCCGGCGGCCCAGCACGGGCGCGCGCGCGCCCGTGATGGCGGCCGCGAGCTGGTCGGGCGTCCGCGCCAGCCGCCGCATGCGCTCGTCCGCGGGCTGCGCCGCCCACGCCTCGAAGGTGAGCACGCGCGCCCTCGCCTCCGGCACGAGCTGCGCGAAGAGGCTCGACTCGCGCTTGTAGAAACCCTCCGTGTGAAAGGAGTCCGGCAGCCGCAGCGCGGTGAAGTCGATGTGATGACCGACCTCGTGCAGGAGCGTGCGCAGGTAGGTGCGGAAGGCGACCACGCGCTTCTGCTTGGCGGTGCGCATCCAGAGCTGGATCGTCGGCGTGCGCCCGCGCTCGGCCGTGTAGAGGCCGTGGAGCTCGCCCCAGCGCGCGTGGGGCCGCGCCGCCAGCACCTCCACGCGCACGGCGGGCATGCCGAGCGCGCGCGTGAGGCCGCGCACGAGCCGCTCGGAGGCCTGCTGGGTGGCCGCGCGGTCCTCGGCGGCGAGGGCCGCGGCCACCGCGCTCACCAGCGGCTGCAGCTCCGCCGCCCGCTCCAGGCGGATCGTGGTGACGGCGTCGCTCTGTCGGTAGACGGCCTGCTGCGCGCGGGACAGTCGCGCGTAATACGAGAAGGTCACCGCCCCGTCCAGCGCGGCGTACGCTTCTCGAGAAACGCCTTCGCCCCCTCCACGCGGTCGTCCGTCGTGCGCAGCAGCGTGGAGAGGTCGCCCTCGAGGCGAAGGCCGTCCGCCAGCGGCAGCTCGAGGCCTTTCACCACCGCTTCCTTCGCATAGCGCAGCGCCACCGGCGCCTTGGCCGCCATCGTGCGCGCCAGCTCCCGCGCGGCCGCCAGCGCCTGCCCGGGCTCGACCACGCGCTCCACGAGGCCGATGCGCAGCGCTTCCGCGGCGTCGATGCGCGCGCCGGTGAGGATCATTTCCAGCGCTCGGCCCCGCCCGAGCAGGCGCGGCAGCCGCTGCGTGCCGCCGCCGCCCGGGATGATGGCGAGGTTGATCTCGGTGAGCCCCAGCGTCGCGTTCGCGGCCGCGATGCGGATGTCGCACGCCAGCGCCAGCTCGAGCCCGCCGCCGAGCGCGAAGCCGTTGATGGCGGCCACGATGGGCTGCCGGCACCGGTCCATGACCTGGCGGAAGTCGAGCCGGCGGCGCGCCTCGCGGAAGTGCACGGGCACGAGCGGCGCCACGAACTCGCGGATGTCGGCGCCCGCCGAGAAGGCGCGCTCGCCCGTGCCCGTGACCACGATCACGCTCACGTCGTCATCCACGGACAGCGCGTCGAAGCACCGCGTCAGCTCGCGCCGCATGCCGTCGTTCATCGCGTTGAGCACGTCGGGGCGATTGAGGGTGATGGTGGCGATGCCGCCTTCCGCCGCATACACGATCGTCTCGTAGGGCGCGCGTGTGCTCATCGGATTCTCTCCATGGGGGGGCCCCCCAAGCCCCCCGGCGCGCGTCGCGCCCTGGCGAGGCCGGGGCGCTCGATTGATTGGATGGGGGGCCTCGACGGGCCCCCCAAGCCCCCCGACGCTCGTCGCGCCCCGGCAAAGCCGTGGCGCTCCTCGATGATGCCCGTGGTCATT
>JBBDXO010000021.1:0-1283 GCA_040902295.1 Candidatus Rokuibacteriota bacterium
CTGCTCCTCCTCGGCGGCGCCGCGCGCCGTCCCCGCTAGCAGGCTGATGAAAAATACCCATCTCCGTCGTTGGCTCGTCGCTCGCTCCCTGCGACGTAGGCGGCCTACGTCTCAGTCGCGAGCTCCTCGCCGCCTAGGATCTGGGCATTTTTGTCACGCCTCGTGATCCCCGCAGGGGGGATCAGCCTGCGCGTTTTTCCGGTCCCCGCCAGGCCGCCGTGGCCGGGAGCTGACGCCTGCGCCTGCTGAGGCTCGGCCTGCTCGTGCTCGGGGTGGCGCTGCTGGCCCTGATCGTCATCGACAACGACCCGAGCGCGATCGCCGCCTCCATCGCGGAGCTGTCGTGGCGGCTGGCCATCATCGTCGTCGTGCCCGCCCTCCTCGTGAATGCGGTGGACGCGCTCGGCTGGCGGTACGCCTTCCCGCGCAGCGACCTGCCGCTCACGACGCTCTTCCCGGTGCGCGTGGTGGGCGAGGCGTTCAACATGATCACGCCGACGGGCACGCTCGGCGGCGAGGCCATGAAGTCGTGGCTCCTGCGCGGCCGCCTGCCGATGTCGGAGACGTTACCTTCGCTGATCGTGGCCAAGACCACCATCACGATGGCCCAGGCCCTCCTGCTCCTGCTCGGGGTGATGCTCGCGCGCACGACGGTGGCCGCCGGCACGCCCCTGCTGACGGCCATGCAGTGGCTGGTCGTGATCGAAGCGCTCGCGCTGGGGATGTTCGCCGTCGCGCAGACGCGCGGCCTGCTCCGTCGCAGCGGCCGGCTCCTGCAGCGGCTCGGCGTGCACCCGCCCGCCGCCACCGGCGAGGTCCTGGGCCAGGTCGACGACGCCCTCGGCCGCTTCTATCGCGAGCACCCGCGGCGCCTGGCCCTGTCCATCGGGTTCCACTTCGCGGGCTGGCTGCTCGGCGCCGTCGAGACGTGGCTGATCCTCGACTTCCTCGGGGTACCGGTCTCGCTGCTGACGGCGACGGTCATCGAGGCGTTCGGCATGGCCATCCGCGTCG
Organism: Candidatus Rokuibacteriota bacterium; assembly: GCA_040902295.1. GTDB lineage: Bacteria > Methylomirabilota > Methylomirabilia > Rokubacteriales > CSP1-6 > JBBDXO01. The sequence goes on from JBBDXO010000021.1 coordinate 1,015, forward strand.
CCACCTTCCTGATCCCCGGCAACATCGGCGCCCTCGAAGGCGGCTACGCGGCGACCTTCGCCGCCCTCGGCCTCGGCGCCACCGCCGGCGTCACCTTCAGCCTCGTCCGCCGCATCCGCGAGATCACGTGGATCACCCTCGGCCTCCTGCTCTTCGCGATCATGCGACGGGCCGATCCATCTCGCGCCCCCCGCTGACCCAGCGCGCATCCAGAGCCGGAATGTATGGAAGTCAAGGCCTGAGACGGTTTGACCGCGCGACGGTTGACC
>JBBDXO010000022.1:0-8309 GCA_040902295.1 Candidatus Rokuibacteriota bacterium
CGGCCGGCGACAGGACTCACCGGCGGGTGTGGTTCATGAATAGTCCCGGCTAGGGCGGGGGACCGGCGGGTGGGGACGGAGCCGTCGGCGCGCCGGTCGCCGCCCGCGGCAGCGCGGACGCCGGAAGATTCCGGTCGCCGCCGTCGCGGCGCGCCGCCGCCGTGACCGCGAGCGCCGTCAGAATGCACGCGGCGGCGACGGCGACCCCGGCGCGGCCGGCGGGACTACGGAGACGGGCGAGCACCGGGCGCGGGTGTGCCTCCCCAGGGCCCTTGCCCCACGCCTGCAGGGCGGTGGCCGCGCAGCGGCGGCACATGCCGTCCGTGTACCCAACGCCGCGCTGCCGCCACGCCGTGATGCCGTAGAGCATCGGGTAGCCGTTGTACAGCCGGTGCCAGGCGCAGCGCCGGATCAGCATGCCGTCGTGATGGAGCAAGGTGCGTGCCCTCGTCGTGCCGCCTCACGTGCGGAACTTTTTACGCACGCCGCGGGGTTCAATCACCGACCGCAGGGACCCACCGGCCGCCCGCAAGGCGCGGGCAGCGGCATCGGCGCGGAGGTCCCTGCGCGTCATCACGATCGCCACCGGCACGCGCCCGCCCGCGGCGGCGAGCAGACGGCGGGCGCGCGGCGCCCCCACGCCGCCGATGTCGGCCACGAGGCGTACCGCGCGCTCGCGCAGCTTTCGCGAGCGCGGCTGCATGTCCACCATCCGGTTGCCGTAGATCTTGCCCAGCCGCGCCATGCTCGCCGTGGTGAGCGTGTTGAGGACGAGCTTCGTCGCCGTGCCGGCCTTCAGTCGCGTCGAGCCGGCCAGCACCTCGGGGCCGGGCGCGAGCGCGATGACGACGCGCGCCAGGCCGCGGCCGGCGTCGGGCGTGCACGCGACGAGGGTGGTGGCGGCGCCGCGGGCGCGCGCCGCCCGCAGGGCCGCACGCACGAACGGCGTCACGCCGCTCGCGGACACGCCCACCACCGCATCGCCCTCCCGCACGCGCGCGCGCACCGCGCGGGCGGCCGCGCGCTCGTCGTCCTCCGCGCCCTCCCGCGAGCGGAAGACGGCGGAGCGGCCGCCCGCCATGATCGCCTGCACGAGGCGGGGCGGCGTGCCGAAGGTAGGAGGACACTCGGCGGCTTCGAGCACACCGAGCCGGCCGCTCGTGCCCGCGCCGACGAAGAAGAGGCGGCCCCCCGCGCGGAGGGCGGCGACGATGAGCTCGACGGCGGCCGCGATCTGCTGCGTGGCGCGGCCGACGGCGGCGACGGCGCGACGGTCCTCGCGGTTCATCAGCGCGGCGATCCCGCCGGGGCTCAGGCGATCGAGATGGCGACTGGCTCGATTGGCGCGCTCGGTGGCGAGGCGGTCATAGCGAAATCGGCGCGCCATGTGCGCGCATGGTATCACCCGCTGCGCTAGTATCGGCCGGGTGGCCCGCGTTCTCACCGGTCTCGACGTGCTCGTCTCCCGCCGCCCGGCGCTCCTGCGCGGCCGGCGCTTCGCCCTCGTCGCGCACCAGGCCTCGGTGGACGCGCGCCTGCGTCACGCCGCCGCGCTGCTGGGCGACCTGCGCGGCGCGCGCCTGGCCGCACTGTGGGCGCCCGAGCACGGCCTGTGGGGCGCGGCACAGGATCACGCCTTCGTCGACGCCGCGCGGGATCCGTCCACCGGGATGCGCGTCGCCAGCCTCTACGGCGCCCGGCGCGAGCCCACCCCCGCCATGCTGCGCGGCCTCGACGCGGTGGTGGTCGATCTGCAAGATATCGGCGCGCGTTATTACACGTTCGTGTGGACGATGGCGCTCGTCATGCGCGCCTGCGCCCGCGCGGGCGTCGAGGTGATCGTCCTCGATCGTCCCAACCCGCTCGGCGGGGCCGTCATCGAGGGGAACGTGCCGGATCCGGCCTTTGCGTCCTTCGTCGGGCTCTATCCCCTGCCCGCGCGGCACGGGCTCACCATCGGCGAGGTCGCGCGCCATCTCGCGCGCGAGCCCGCGCTCGCCTGCCGCCTCACGGTGGTCACGATGCGCGGCTGGCGCCGCGCCATGCTGTGGGAGGACACGGAGGTCCCGTGGGTGGCGCCGTCGCCGAACATGCCCACCCCGGATACCGCGCGCGTCTACCCCGGCGGCTGCCTCATCGAAGGCACAAACCTCTCCGAGGGACGCGGCACCACGCGCCCCTTCGAGTGGGTGGGCGCGCCCTATCTCGACGCGCACGCCTACGCGGAGCGGCTGGAGGCCGCCCGGCTGCCCGGCGTCCGCTTCCGGCCCGTGCGCTTCCTGCCCACCTTCCACAAATGGGCGGGGCGGCCGTGCGGCGGCGTGCAGCTGCACGTCACCGACCGCGCGCGCTTCAAGCCGTTCCTCACGGGCCTCGGCCTCATCGCGGCCGCCCGCGCGCTCGCGCCGCGCGCCTTCGCGTGGCGGCGCCCGCCCTACGAGTTCGAGCGGCACCGGCTGCCCATCGACATTCTCCTGGGGACCGACGCCATCCGCCGCGCGGTGGAGCGCGGGCACCCGCTGCGGGAGATCGAGCGCGGCTGGCAACGCGATCTCGCGCGGTGGACACGGCGCCGCGCGCCCGCGCTCGCCTACCGGTGACGCCGCTCGCCTGGCTGTTCGTCCTCGCCGGGCTGGTCTCCCTCGACGTACGGATGATGCCGGCCATCCTGCCCGCCATCGCCGCGTCGCTGGGGGCGACCGCGGGCGAGGCCGGGCTCAGCATGACGGCGTACGCCGTCACGTACGGCCTCATGCAGATCGTGTACGGGCCGCTCTCGGACCGGTACGGCAGGATCCGCGTCATTCGCGCCACCGCCGCTGTCTTCGCGTTCGGCACGCTGTCGAGCGGCCTCGCCGCCGACCTGTGGGGATTCGTCGGAGCGCGCCTGGTGACCGGGATGTTCGCCGCCGCCGTCATCCCCACCACCTTCGTCTACATCGGCGACACCGTGCACTACGCCCAGCGGCAGAAGGTCGTGGGACGCTTCGCGTCCGTCTTCTCGGCGGCGCAGGCGCTGTCGGCCACGATCGCGGGCACGGTGACGCACTTCGTGTCGTGGCGCGTGCTCTTCTACGCGTACGCGGTGCTGACGCTCGTCACGGTGGCCGCCATGCGCGGCACGCCGGAGGCCCCGCTCGCGGCGCCCGGCGCCCGCGTGCGCTACGCCGACATCGTGAGAATCGGCCGCGCGGTGCGGGTGTACGCGGCCGCCTTCGGCGAAGGCTTTCTCCTGTGGGGCGGCAGCACGTACATGGGCGTGCTCGCGAGCCAGCGCTTCGGCTGGAACGACCTGCAGGTGGGCGCGCTCATTGCCTGCTACGGGGTGGGGACGGTGATGGGGGGCCTGGCGCTGGGGCGCCTGAACGCCGCCCTTGGCGAGCGGCGCCTGGCCTCATGGGGGGGCCTCGCTCAGCTCTTCGGCTTCGCAGTGCTCGCGCTGCCCCTGCCGTGGCCGCTGTTCGCGCTCGGCCTCGTCGCCGTCGGTCTCGGCCTCGCCACGCTGCACTCGACCTTGCAAACGAGGGGCACGGAGCTCGTCCCCGCCGCGCGCGGCAAGTCGTTCTCGCTCTTCGCCCTCGCCTTCTTCGTGGGCGGCTCCGCGGGCACCGCGGTCTTCGGCCGTCTCGTGGACCACGGCCTCATCACGCTCGCCATGGCGACCTGCGGCGTCGGCCTGGCCGTCATCGGCCAGCTCGTGGGCCGGGAGAAGCCCACGGAGTGAGCGGGGACGGCGGAGGGTCTACTCGAACAACCGCGTGAAGAAGGTCTTCACGCTGTGGCCGAAGGCGGAGGCCCCATCCCTGACGTGACCCCAGGCGCTCTTGGCCTGCGGCTCCGCGGCCTGGCCCGATTCCTTCAGCTTCTCGCCGGTGTACCTGGCGCCCTCGACCACCGTGGCGCCGACGCCCTTGGCCGTCTCCTTGACGCCCTCCCCGATCTGGCCGTCCCCGATCTTCTTGGCCCCGCTCTCCACCCGCTCCGTGGCCGACTTCACCTTGGAGTCATCGGCCGCGTACGAGGGGGTGAGGGGCGCTGCGACGAGCAGTCCCGCGAGCACGATCGTCACCGTTTTCATGGAGGCCTCCTGCATCTATGCACCGGCAATGCCGGTGACATCGATGGTACGCCCATGCACATCGATCGGGCAGCTCTGCGGCAGACGCGACATCGGAGCGAGGCTGAATGGCGGGATGGGGGGCCGTCGAGGCCCCCCATCCTGAAATGAGCGGCCTAATGACTCCGGGCGGAGACGACCTTCGAGATGGGATGGCTCGGCGGCACGACGGCTTTCTGGCCGAGGCTCACGACGGCGCCGTGCTGCTCCCACATCCACGGCGCGGCGCCGGCGCCGGCAGGCGACGGCGGCATCGCATGAGCGGCGGTGGCCGTCTTGCGACCGCCACAGCCGGCAAGTGCGAACGCCAGCAGCAGCCACACCACGCTCACGATCATCACCGCTGCAAAGACTTTCATATGTCTCCTTCCCGGTTACTTCGGGCTTCCCTCTTCGGGCTGCGTCTTCGGGGGGACTGCGGTGATCGTCGCCACCACCGCCGTGGGGACCCTTCGCTGCTCGTACTTGGCCATCACCTGGCCCAGGTTGTCTTCGATCACCAGTCCGCGCGCTCGCATCGTCTGGAAGACGAAGCCCCAGGCGCGACCGTTCTCCTTGAGGGCGGAGATCTCGTCCAGCGTCAGCGGGTTCATCCGGCTCGCCCGCCTCAGGCGCGAGGTGCCGCCCGGTATGGTGTTCGTCAGCTGGGCTTCGAAGAGCGCGCGGGCGATCTTCTGGTGGCCAGTTTCCATCCGCTCGTATGCGCCTTCGACCGGCGCCTGCGCCATGGCGGGGGATGTCCCGACGGCGCTGAAAAGCAGCAAAAGCGCTGCGAAATTCGATGCATGACCCATAAAGTCCTCCTGGCACCGACCAACGCGCTGGGGCGCGACGGTGCGTGTGCAAGGGAATGCATAGCACCAGGTATGCCAAAGTTGGGGGGCTCTGGTTTACTGCATGTTTCCGGCGTTTTGCCCGAATGGGTGTCAAGAAAAGCGTCTACCTGATGACGTCCGTTCCCTTCTTGGCGCGCATCGTGGCACAACCGCGCCCTACAATATGATCTCCCTCGGCTCACATCATGGAGATGGCGGCGCGCTGAAAGTCGCAGCGTAGAATCGGCTCGTGCCCGACCTCGAAGACCTCGTCGGCGAGCGGCTCATGATCGGCCTGCCCGGCCACACCCTGCGCGACGAGGACGTGAGGCTGTTTCGCGATACGCGTGCGGCCGGGCTCATCCTCTATCGCCGCAACTTCGAGTCGCCCGAGGGGCTGCTCGCCCTGCTGAACGGGCTCGAAGCCGCGCTCGGCCGCCGGCTGCTGGTGGCGACGGATCATGAAGGCGGACGCATCGTGATGCTCGGTGGCGGCGTCACGATCTTCCCCGACAACCTCGCCATGGGCACCGCGGGCGAGGAGACGTTGGCGTACAAGCAGGGCCTCATCGAGGCCCGCGAGCTCCGGCGGCTCGGTGTGGACCTCAACCTGGGTCCCTGCCTGGACGTCCTCACCGAGCGCTACAGCCCCAACATCGGCATCCGCTCCTACGGCAAGGACCCCGAGGTCGTCAGCCGCTACGGCCGCGCGCGCATCACCGGCAATGCCAAAGGCGGCCTCTCGGCCTGCGTCAAGCACTTCCCCGGCAAGGGACACTCGCCGCTCGATGCGCACCTGCGGCTGCCGACGATCGATTCGGACTGGGCGGAGATGCACGCCACGCACCTGGTGCCGTTCTTCGCCGCCATGGACGCCGGCGTGGAGTGCGTGATGACGTCGCATCCCGTCTATCCCAGGCTCGATCCCACCGGCGTGCCCGCGACCTTTTCCACGCGCATCGTCGAGGAGTATCTGCGTGGCGAAGTGGGCTATCGCGGCGTCATCGTCTCCGACGATCTGGAGATGGGTGCCGTGTCGGAGACGTGCGCCATCGGCGAGGCCACGGTACGCGCGGCGGCCGCCGGCCACGACCTGCTGCTCGTGTGTCACACCGAGCCCGCGCAGCGCGCGGCCGCCGCCGCCCTCGTGGAGGCCTACCGCAGCGGACGCCTGCCGCGCCGGTCCCTCGATCCCGCCGCCGACCGCGTGCGCACGCTGCGCGAGCGCCGCGGCGCGCGCACGGAGGGCGGCCCGCCGGCGGCCGAGCGCGAGGGCGTGACGCTGGCGAGGGCGGTCGCGGCACGGGCGGTGACGATCGTCGGGCGCGGTCGCGCGGACGTCAAGCGCGCGCTCAACGGCCGCGTGGCGGTGATCTTCCCCCGCTTTTCCGAGCTCGCCGCGCGCATCACCATCGAGCCCGAGGTCTGCGACGAGCGAGCCTACGTGGCGGGCGCGTTTGCCCCCGCCGGCGTGACGCCGGAGACGATCGTGGTCGGCATCGAGCCCACCGTGGAGGAGATCACGGGCGCGGCCGAGCGCGCGGCGGCGGCCGACGCCACCGTCCTCTTTCTGTACGACGCCCATCTCTACCCGTCCAACCGCGCGCTGCTGGACGCCGTGCAGGCGCGTGCCCGCGCGCTCGCCGTCGTGCTGCTGCGCGACCCCTACGATGCCGCGCTCCTCGCCGACTCCACGCTCGGCCTCACCGCCTACGGCTGGCGCACATGCCAGATGGATGCGGTCATCGCGCGCCTCGCCTATCCCTGAGCGGCCGGCGAGCGCGCGGGGCCTCCCTGCGCGCCCGGAAGCTTGCCGCTGGTCGAGAAGGCGGAGAGGACGACGGCGAGGAGCATGGTGCCGGCGGTGCCGAGGATCACCAGCCACGACCACGCGAAGGGCATGATCCCCCACTCGGAGAGGGCGAGGAGGACGACGTTGATCAGCGCCATCACGATCATGGCGACCACGTTGGCGCGGTCCGCCACGCGGCGGCGCGTGAGGAGGCCGAGCAGGAAGACCCCGAGGAGGGAGCCGAAGGTCACACCGGAGATCTTGAAGGCCAGCCAGAGGATGTCGTCGAAGAAGGTGAACGCCCACGCGAGGACGCCGAGGAGGGCGCCGAACACCACCACCGCCAGGCGCGACACGAGCAGGTAGTGACGCTCGCCGCGGCCGCGCACGAGCAGCGGCCGGTAGATGTCCGTCACGAAGGAGGCCGAGAGCGAGCCGAGCGGCGAATCGATGGAGGCCAGCACGATGGCGCTCAGCATGAGGCCGCGCAGCGCGGCCGGCATCACCTGCAGCACGAAGTGGGGCAGGATTGCGTCCGGCCGTGACACGGGCAGATCCGGATGCTGGGCGTAGAACGTGAAGAGGGCGGCGCCGAGGCTCAGGTAGATGGCGAGCGTCACGAGGGTGCCCAGCGGCGTGAGGGACAGCGTGCGCTGGCTCTGCCGGCGCGTCTCCACCGTGAGCAGGCGCTGCATGAGGTCGTGGTCGGTGCCGAAGGCGGCCATCGACCCCACGAAGCCGTTGAGCAGGGCCACCCAGAAGATGTTCGGCTCCGTGAGCAGCCGCCGCAGGAAATCGGGCGCGCCGGGCGACGGCCCCCAGTTGATGATGTTGAGCCGGCCCGCCGCGCCCGCCGTGGAGACGACGGCGCCCACGCCGCCCTCGATGCTCCACAGCAGGAAGCCCAGGGTGACCGCGCCCGCGGTGAGGAACAGCAGCGCCTGGAACACGTTCGTCCACACCACCGCCGTCACTCCGCCCAACGCGATGTAGACGATGGAGATGACGGTGAACACGGCGATGGTGGGCAGCATGGGCCATCCCATGAGGATCGACACCGCCAGCGAGGCCGCCATCAGCCGCACGCCCGAGCCCGCCAGGCGCGTGATGAAGAAGAAGATGGACGCGGTGACCTGGCTCCGGCGCCCGAAGCGGTGCTCGAGGAACTCGTAGATGGTGACGACGTTGTGCCGGTAGAAGGCCGGGATGAAGAGGAAGGCGACGGCGAACTTCGCGAGGCTGCTGCCGACGAAGAACTGCGCGTACTCCCAGTTCTCCCCGTAGGCGGTGGCGGGCACGGAGATGATCGTGACCGCGCTGATCTCGGTGGCGAGAAAGGACAGGCCCACCGCCCACCACGGCACGCGCCGGCGCGCGAGGAAGAAGTCGACGGTGTCGCGCTGGGCTCGCGTGAAGTAGATGCCGATGCCGAGCAGGAGGGCGAGGCAGCCGGCGAGCACCGCGTAATCAGGCCAGGTGAGCGCCACGGGCCATGATAGCCCGGCGCCGCGCGCCCGCCCGAGCACTAAGCGCTAATGACTCTCGTGGAATGCGGTGACGGCGGGGGCCGGGCGGGCGGGTCGCG
>JBBDXO010000023.1:0-1269 GCA_040902295.1 Candidatus Rokuibacteriota bacterium
CGCGGGTGAGCGGCGCGCGTCAGCGCGTCCGCTCCACTCGGAAGTTATGCGACGTCCTGCATCTTGTTGGCGAAATCGCGGCCCGATGTCGGAGGCGGCAATGGCCGGCCCTCGCGGCGGTAGAGCTCGATGGCGTCTTCGACGATTCGACACAGCTCATCGAATACGGCCTTCTCGTCTTCACCATGACAGCCTCCGTAGATGAGTCCCGGAGAGCTGCCGACATAGCAGTGGTCCTCGTCGGACCACTCGACGATCTTTACGTATCGCGCGCTATCTTTCATTTCTTCGACTCCTCGATTGCCAGTTGAACGGCGCGTACTTGGTAGTGCTTCGCATCATCCCCCGCCGCTCCCGATATTGTTACCGGCTTGGAAACTTTCGGGTGAACGAAGTGTCGATGGCTACCTTTGCCCCCTCGAGCTACAAAGCCAGCAGCCTGAAGATCGGCTATCAGTTCTCGGATCTGTGGCGGCAACGTCTACGCGCCGCTCAGCGGGTCCGCCTAACGAATAGGTCTTTATCCGTCGTGCGTCCGCGCATGACGGATAAAGCCCGTTGGACTAAACCGGGGTCCCCTCACCACTATGGGGATTCTAGAGGGGCCGCGCGTCGAGGGGAAGCGGCTTTCGACCGCCGAGGGCAGCCACCACCGGAAGGTGGCGGCACGCGATCGAACGACAGCGGCGGCGCCGGCGCGGCCGGCGAGCGAGAGGCGCGGCCTGCGGTGGCATGGGGGGCAGACGGCGAGCCCAGCGTCCCGGGGCGGGAGCGGACGGGCGCGGGGGGCGAGGGCGCGGCGCGCTCACGAGGTGTCCAGGCGCGGGACGCGCCGCGGAGGCGCGGGCGCCGGGGCGAGGATCTCGGTGAGGCGCAGCCGGCCTTGCGGGCACACGGGACAGCGCTCGATGTCGAGGCCGGTCAGCCGGAGCATGAGAGTCGCCACCGACTCGACCGGCGGTGGCGCCGGTGCGGGCGCCGAACCGAGCAGGGCGCGACAGCGGGCGAGCTTGGCGTGCCGGGTTCGATTGGCCAGGAAGCCGAAGTGCCGGATGCGGACGAAGCCGTCGGGAAGGACGTGGAGGAGGAAGCGGCGGATAAACTCGTCGGCCGCAAGCGTCATGACCTTCACGCGGTCGCCGTCGGCGTAGTCCTTCCAGCGGAAGTGCACGACGCCGTCGGCATGAGTGAGGAGGCGCTCGTTGGAGAGCGCGACGCGGTGCGTGTAGCGCCCGAGGTAGTCGAGGACCTGGGTGGGGCCGCCGAAGG
>JBBDXO010000024.1:0-1264 GCA_040902295.1 Candidatus Rokuibacteriota bacterium
CGATCGCCTGCGCGCGCGTCATGGCGGGGCCGCGGGCGATGTTCTGCGTGCCGGCACCGAGGCTGACGCGCGCGAGGCCGGCGACGGCCCCGATGGGGTTGGCCACGCCGAAGTCGGCCACGACCACGCGGCCGCCCGCCTGGCGCGCGAACACGTTGATGGCCGCGCCGCCCCGCAGGAAGTTCTCCACCATCTGCGCGGTCACGGACTGGGGGTAGGCGCTCACCCCTTCCGCGACCACGCCGTGGTCGGCGGCGAACGTGAAGACGACCGGCGTGCTCACCCGGGGCGCCAGCCCCGTGAGCATCACGAGCCGTGCCGCGATCTCCTCCAGGCGTCCGAGGCTGCCCACCGGCTTCGTGAGGCCGTCGAGATGGCGCTGGGCGAGCTCGCGGGCACGGGGATCCGCGGCGGAGATGGCGGCGAGCAGCCCGTCGAGGGACATCATGGCTTGATCGCCAGCGGCAGGCCCGCCACCATGAGCACGACACGGTCACACGCCGCCGCCAGCCGCTGGTTCACGGCGCCGAGCGCGTCGCGAAAGCGGCGCCCGTCTTCCGTGGACGGGTGCACCCCTTCGCCTACCTCGTTGGACACGATCGTGATGTCCACGCCGCTGCGCGCCACGAAGGCGGCGAGGCCCTCCCCCGCCTTCACGATGGCCTCCTCGCCGTCGCCGCGCAGCATGAGATTGGCCACCCACACCGTGACGCAATCGACGATGACGCGATCGACGGCGCGGATCTCCTGCAGGCGGGCGACGAGGTCGACGGGCTCTTCGACGGTGCGCCAGCCGCCGGGGCGCTCGGCCTGATGCCGCGCGATGCGGGCGGCCATGTCCGCGTCGGCGGGCTCGGCGGTGGCGACGAAGGCGACGCGCGCCTCCGCGCGCACGCCGGCGATCGCGAAGCGGCTCTTGCCGCTACGGGCGCCGCCGAGGATCAACAATGACGTGGCCACGCTCCCGGGTCCTCCCGCGAAGACCGGTGATCGACGATGCGCGCGCGGGCAGGTCTCCTGGCTCTCGGATCGTCCTACTCCCCGCGCCTTCCCGGCCTCGCGGCCAGTGGCATTCGCGGGTTTCGTCCCCGATTACAGTGACGGGGTCGCGGCGGTTTCGCACCGCCTTCCCTGGGCCCTCATGGGCATCCCGGGCGCGAACAACGTGCAGACGGTACCAGATGTCGGCGCCGCGGGCAATGCGCGGCCCCTAGTTCGGATAATTCACGAGGCGCGGGCGGGCGGGTGTCGGGGTGCGAGGACC
>JBBDXO010000025.1:0-8097 GCA_040902295.1 Candidatus Rokuibacteriota bacterium
CGCTCGGCAGCGCCCCGGCCAAGCCGTGGCGCTCCTCGATCCCCCCGACGCTCGGTAACGCGCGCTCGCTCGATTGACAATGGGAGCCTTGGAGGGGTGCCCATGCCCCATTGCGGTCGGTCGTGTCGCGGCGAAGCCGTGGCGCTCTTCGATCCAGTCAGGCCGTACTTGCTTCATGCGGGGGCCGGGGCTCGTGGACAGTGATACGATTGACACCCGGCCCATGGACTATAAGAGCACGCTAAACCTGCCGAAAACCGAGTTTCCGATGAAGGCCAACCTGCCGGTGGCGGAGCCGACGATGCTCGCGTGGTGGGACGAGGTCGGCATCTACCACCGGCTGCGCGAGGCCGCGGCGGACCGGCCGTTGTGGATCCTGCACGATGGACCGCCGTATGCCAACGGCAACATCCACATCGGTCACGTGCTGAACAAGGTCCTGAAGGACGTGATCGTCAAGGCGCGGTCGATGCTCGGCTTCAATGCGGTGTACGTGCCCGGCTGGGACTGTCACGGCCTGCCCATCGAGCACCAGGTCGACAAGGAGCTCGGTCTCGACACCGCCTCCATCGACGTGCGCCGCGCGATGGATCCCGTGGAGAAGCGCCGCCGTTGCCGTGAATACGCGGCGAAGTTCGTCGACATCCAGCGCGCGGAGTTCCGCCGCCTCGGCATCTTCGGCGACTGGGACAACCCGTACCTGACGATGGCACCCGGGTACCAGGCGGTGATCGCGCGCGAGTTCGGCCGCTTCGTCGGCCGCGGCCTCGTGTACAAGGGCCTCAAGCCGGTGCACTGGTGCATGCACTGCAAGACCGCGCTCGCGCAGGCGGAGGTCGAGTACGAAGAGCAGCGGACGCCGTCCGTGTATGTGCGGTTTCCGCTCGTGGGCCCGCTGCCGGAGGCGCCCGGCGCGCCGCGCGTGTCGCTCGTGATCTGGACCACCACGCCGTGGACGCTGCCGGCCAACCTTGCCATTGCGGTGCATCCGGACGAGGAGTACGTCGCGCTGCAGGGCGACGGCGAGACACTGATCGTGGCCGCCAAGCTCGCCGATGCGTTCGCCGCGGTCGCGGGCCTTCCCACCCCCCGCCGCCTCGCCACGCTGCCCGGCAGGCGTCTGGAGGGTCTCGAGTACGGCCACCCGTGGATCGACCGCACGGGCAAGGTGGCGACGGCGTCCTTCGTCGCGATGGATACCGGCAGCGGGCTCGTGCACATCGCGCCCGGCCACGGCGAGGAAGACTACGACCTGGGCCGCGCGCTCGGCCTGAAGATCTATAACCCCGTCGACGACGACGGGCGCTTCGTGCGCGAGATCGAGGGCTTCGCGGGGCTCACGGTGTGGGAGGCCAATCCCCGGATCGTCGACCTCCTGCGCGCGCGCGGCGCGCTCGTGGCCGAGGTGCCGCTGAGCCACACGTACCCGTACTGCTGGCGGTGCAAGAACCCGACGCTGTTCCGTGCCACCCCGCAGTGGTTCATCGCGCTCGACAAGGATGGTCTGCGCGCGCGCACGCTCGACGCCATCCGGCGCGACGTCACGTGGATCCCCGCCTGGGGCGAAGAGCGCATCTTCAACATGATCGCGCACCGCCCGGACTGGACCATCTCGCGCCAGCGCGTGTGGGGCGTGCCCATCGTGGCCTTCTACTGCGAGCAGTGCGAGGCGCTCCTCCTCGACGAACCGCTCGTCGCGCACGTGGCGGACATCTTCCGCGACGGACAGGGGGCCGATGAATGGTACGCGCGCGAGGCGGCCGCGCTGCTGCCCGAGGGGACCCGCTGCGGCAGCTGCGGGGGCGGCCGCTTCCGCAAGGAAACCGACATTCTCGACGTGTGGTTCGACTCCGGCTGCAGCCACGCCGCCGTCCTCGAGACCCGCCCGGAGCTTCGCTGGCCCGCGGAAATGTACATCGAGGGCTCCGACCAGCACCGTGGATGGTTCCACTCCTCGCTGCTGGAGGCGATGGGCACGCGCGGCACCCCGCCCTACAAGAGCGTGCTCACGCACGGCTTCGTCATGGACGGCGAGGGGCGGAAGATGTCCAAGTCCGTCGGCAACACCGTGGCCCCCGAAGCCCTCATCCCGAAATACGGCGCGGAGGTCCTGCGGCTGTGGGCCGCCGCCGAGGACTACACGGAAGACATCCGCGTGTCGTCCGAGATCATGGACCGTCTCGCCGATGCGTACCGCCGCATCCGCAACACGTACCGGTTTCTCCTCGGCAACCTGAGCGACTTCGATCCCGCGCGCCACCGGCAGTCGTACGCACGCCTGGAGGAGGTGGACCGCTTCATCCTCGACCGCCTCGCGCGGCTCATCACGCGCGCCACGCGCGCGTACGAGGAATACCAGTTTCACGGCGTCTTCCACGGCGTCCACAACTTCTGCGCGGTGGACCTGTCCGCCCTCTACCTGGACGTCATCAAGGACCGCCTGTACACGAGCGCGCCCGGCGACACCGCCCGCCGTGCCGCGCAGACCGTCTGCTACGACGTCTTCGGCGCGCTCGTGCGGCTGATGGCGCCCATCCTCAGCTTCACCGCCGAAGAGGCGTGGCGCTCGCTGCCGGGCGCGCGCGGCGGCAGCGTGCACATCGAGCGCTTTCCCGAGGCGCCGCGCGACTGGCTCGACGACATCCTCAAGCGCGAGTGGGACCGGCTGCTCGAAGTGCGGCGTGAAGTGGCCAAGGCGCTCGAGACCGCCCGCGCCCGCAAGCTCATCGGCAGCGGCCTCGAGGCGCACGTGCGCATCGTGGCCGCCCCCGAGGACGTGCCGGCGCTGCTCGCCGCCAAGCGCGCGCTGCTCCCCACGCTCTTCATCGTGTCGGCCGTCGACCTGCAGGGCGCGCCGGCGCCGGGCGCCGTGCGGTACGAGAGCCAGGACATCCCCGGCCTCGTCATCGACGTCGACCGCGCGCGCGGCGACAAGTGCGAGCGGTGCTGGATGCGCACCGAGGACGTCGGGCGCAGCCCCGAGCATCCGGGGCTCTGCGCGCGCTGCGTGTCGGTGCTCGCCCGCCTCTGATGTACGTCGTCCTCGCCCTCGCGGGCGCGGTGATCGCCCTCGACCAGGTCACGAAGGCCATCGCCCTCGATCGGCTCCCTCCAGGGGTCTCCGTCGTCGTGACGGACTGGCTGAATCTCACGCTCGTGATGAATCCCGGCCTCGCCTTCGGGCTGCTCGGCGGCATTCCGCCCGCGTGGCGATGGATGGTGGCGGCGCTGTCCGTCGTGGCGCTGCTCGTGCTCGCGCGTGTCGCCCTGCGCGTGCTGCCCGAGGGCGGGTGGCCCGGGCAGGTGGCGGTGGCCTTCATCTTCGGCGGCGCCGTGGGCAACCTCATCGATCGCGGGCGCTTCGGCGCCGTCGTCGACTTCGTCGACGTGCACTGGCGCGGCTATCACTGGCCCGCCTTCAACGTCGCCGATTCGGCGATCTCGGTGGGGGTGGTCCTGCTCGCCTTGCGGCTGCTGCGCGACCGTCCGCCCGCGGCCTCCCCGCCCGCATAGCCGGCCCCCGGCCATGGAGGTGAGGCGGCTGACGGTCGAAGCGGGCGTGGACGGACTCCGGCTCGACCGCTGGCTCGTCACCCGTCTCCCGGGCCTGTCGCGCGTGCGGCTGCAGACGCTGATCGACGCCGGGCACGTGCGCGTCGATGGCGCCGTCCGCAAGGCGGCCCATCGCCTCGGGGGCGGCGAGCAGATCGACGTCGAGGTGCCGCCGCCGCCGGCCCAGGAGCTCGCGCCGGAAGCGGCGCCCCTCGCCGTGGTCCACGAGGACGAGCACGTCCTGGTCGTGGACAAGCCCGCCGGCATGGTCGTGCATCCCGGCGCCGGCCATGCCACCGGCACGCTCGCTGCCGCCGCGCTGTCGCACGCGCCGTCCATGGCCAGCGTGGGCGGGGCGCGTCGGCCCGGCATCGTGCACCGGCTCGACAGGGACACCTCCGGCCTGCTCGTGCTCGCCAAGAGCCAGCTCGCCTACGACGCCCTCACGGCCCAGCTGGCCGAACGCACCGTGAGCCGCCGGTACCTCGCCGTCGTGCATGGGCGCGTCGGGCCGGGGGAGGGCGTCATCGACAAGCCCATCGGGCGTCACCCGTATCACCGCACGCGCATGGCGGTGGCCGCGAAGGGCAAGGGCAAGCGCGCGGTGACGCACTACCGGGTTCTGGAACGATTCTCGCATTTCACGTACGTCGACGTGAGGCTCGACACCGGCCGGACTCACCAGATACGCGTGCATCTCGCCTCGCTGGGCCATCCGGTGGCGGGCGATGACGTGTACGGCGACCGGAAAGCGACGGTGCCGGTGGCGCTCGACGGCTATGCGCTGCACGCGGTGGCCCTGGTGTTCGTGCACCCGGCTACTCAAAAGAGGCTGGAATTCGGGTCAGATATCCCACCAAGGATCGAGCGATTGCTGTCTCACTTGCGCAACACGGCATGAGAGGTGCTGACGCTCGGCGCGCACAGGGGGCGGCGAAAGCCGGTAGAATCCAGCGTATCCGGGTATGGCACGAGGTTTGCGGACAGGTTGCTGGAATGAAGGGGGTCGAATGAACGGCTTGACCATCGTCATTCTCGCCGCCGGGGAGGGCAAGCGGATGCGCTCCCGGCAGCCCAAGGTCCTCCACGAGCTGTGCGGGCGGCCCCTCATCGGCTACCCGCTGAAGCTGGCCCGCACCCTCGCCGACCGCATCGTGCTCGTGGTCGGCCCCGACGCCGACGGCGTGCGCGCCATCGCGGGCGCCGACGTGAGCGTGGTGGAGCAGCGGGAAAGGCTCGGCACCGGGCATGCCGTGCTCCAGACGCGCGCGGCGTGCGACGCGGGCACGATCCTCGTGCTGCCCGGCGATATGCCGCTGCTGTCCGTCGAGACCATCGAGCGGCTCGTGTCCCATCACGCCACGAGCAGGGCGGCGGCCACGCTGCTCACCGCGGTGATCGATCGCCCCGACGGCTACGGCCGGGTGCTGCGGCAGGGCGGCCGCGTCGTGCGCATCGTGGAGGACCGCGACGCCACCGACGACGAGAAGAAGGTGGCGGAGATCAACACCAGCGTGTACTGCTTCGATCCCCGCCGGCTGTGGCCCGCGCTGGCGGACGTGAAGCCGAACAACGACCAGGGCGAGTACTACCTCACCGACGTCATCGCCATGCTCGCCCGCGCGGGGGGCAGGATCGAAGCGCTGACGGTGGGTGACTCCATCGAAGGGCTGGGCATCAACGACCGCAAGCAGCTGGCCGCGGTGGCCACCATCCAGCGCTCGCGCATTCTCGACCGGCACATGCTGGCCGGCGTCACCATCCTGGATCCCGCCACCACGTACATCGACGACACCGTCACCATCGGGCCGGATACCGTCATTTATCCGCACGTCTTCATCGACGTGGCGACGGAGATCGGCAGCGACTGTGTCATCGGCAGCGGCTGCCAGCTGCGCGCCGCGCGCATCGCCGACCGCGTGCGGCTGCACCCCTACTGCGTGCTCACGGAATCCGTCGTCGAGGACGACGCGGAGCTCGGGCCCTTCTGCCACCTGCGGCCGAAGGCGCACATCGGCGTGAAGGCGAAGATCGGCAACTTCGTGGAAGTGAAGAAATCCCGCATCGGCCGCGGCTCCAAGGCCAACCACCTCGCCTACATCGGCGACGCCACGATCGGCGACGGGGTCAACATCGGCGCGGGAGCCGTCTTCTGCAACTACGACGGCGTCAACAAGCACCACACGACCATCGGCGACGGCACCTTCGTGGGCACCAACTCGAGCCTCGTGGCTCCGTTGACGATCGGCGACGGCGCTCACATCGGTGCCGGCTCCGTGATCACCAAGGACGTCCCGCCGGGCGCCCTCGCCGTCGAGCGCGCGCCTCAAGTCATCAAGGAATCCTGGGCGACCCGCCGCCGCGAGCGACGGGCCACCCATTTGCCTGGCGTGGGGGGGCCTGGGGGAGGAGCGCCGCCCGCTCCCCCCCAGACTCCATAGAAGGAGGAGAAGTCCATGTGCGGGATCGTCGGCTATGTGGGAGACAAGAGCGCCGTCGGCATCATCGTCGACGGGCTCAAGCGTCTGGAATACCGTGGCTACGACTCGGCGGGCATCGCCGTGCTCGACGGGGACGCCCTGCACGTGCGCCGCGCCGTGGGCCGGATCAAGGCCCTCGAAGGGGCGCTGCGCGAGCGTCCGATCCACGGCACCGTCGGCATCGGCCACACGCGCTGGGCCACGCACGGGCGGCCGTCGGAAGACAACGCGCACCCCCACACCGACTGCAGCGGCTCCCTCGTCGTCGTGCACAACGGCATTCTCGAGAACTATCTCGACATCAAGGAGCGCCTGCGCGCGGAGGGGCACGTCTTCAAGTCCGAGACGGACACGGAGGTCATCGCGCACCTCATCGAGCACCATCTGCGCAGCACGCCGCGGCTGGAGACGGCGGTGAAGGCGGCGCTGGCCGAAGTGACCGGCTCCTACGCGGTGGGCGTGGTCTCCGCCGCCGCCCCCGACCGGCTCATCACCGCCAAGCAGGGCGCGGGCAGCGTGGTGGTCGGCCTCGGGCGCGGCGAGATGTTCATCGCCTCCGACATCCCGGCCATCCTCTCGCATACGCGCGACGTCGTGATCCTCGAAGACAACGACTTCGCGGTGGTGACGGCCGGCGGCGTGGAGGTGTCAACGCTGGACGGCGAGCCCGTGCAGCGCGAGCCCACGCGCATCCTGTGGGATCCCATCATGGCGGAGAAGGGCGGCTACCGTCACTTCATGCTCAAGGAGATGTACGAGCAGCCGCGCGCCATCACCGACACCTTCCGCGGCCGCATCGCGCCCGAGACGGGCAACGTCGTGCTGCCCGACGTGAATCTCGACCCCTCCACGGTGGCCTCGATCCAGCGCGTGGTGCTGGTGGCCTGCGGCACCGCCTTTCACGCCGCCATGCTCGGCCGCACCATGATCGAAAAGCTCGCCGGCATTCCGGCGGAGGTCGACCTCGGCTCGGAGTTCCGCTACCGCGACGCGCTCATCGGCCCCGAGACGCTGGTGATCGCCGTGTCACAATCCGGGGAGACGGCCGACACCATCGGCGCCGTCAAGGCGGCGCGGCTGAAGGGCTGCCCCATCCTGGCCATCACCAACGTAGTCGGCTCCGCGCTCGCCCGCGAGGCCACCGGGGTGCTCCTCATGCACGCCGGCCCCGAGATCGGCGTGGCCTCCACGAAGGCGTTCTCGACGATGATCGTGGCCCTGTACCTGCTCGGGCTGTGGCTCGGCCGCCAGCGGGGCAGCCTCAACGCGGAAGACGTCAAGAAGCGCATCCAGGACCTGGTGGAGATCCCGCGCCTCGTGGAGAAGACGCTCGAGCTCGACGCCCACGTGGCGGGGATCGCGCGGCATCTGAGCGGGGTGAGCGACTTCCTCTACCTCGGCCGCGGCATGCAGTATCCCATCGCGCTCGAGGGCGCGCTGAAGCTGAAGGAGATCTCCTACATCCACGCGGAAGGGTATGCGGGCGGTGAGATGAAGCACGGGCCCATCGCCCTCATCGCGGACGGCCTGCCCGTGGTGGCGCTCGCGCCGCGCGACAGCACCTACGAGCGGATGCTCGGCAACATGGAGGAAGTGTGCGCGCGCGAGGGGCTGCTCATCGCCATCACGCACCCCGGCGACAAGAACGCCGCCGCCAAGGCCAGGTACGTCATCGAGGTGCCGCCCACCGCGGAGCTGCTCGCTC
Organism: Candidatus Rokuibacteriota bacterium; assembly: GCA_040902295.1. Classification (GTDB taxonomy): domain Bacteria; phylum Methylomirabilota; class Methylomirabilia; order Rokubacteriales; family CSP1-6; genus JBBDXO01. Next base: position 7,738 of record JBBDXO010000025.1, read on the forward strand.
CCCTCGTGACGGTGATCCCGCTGCAGCTCCTCGCCTACCACATCGCCGTCCGCCGCGGCTGCGACGTCGACCAGCCCCGCAACCTGGCCAAGAGCGTCACCGTGGAATAAGCAAGCACCAGCGTCAGTCGTGTGGGGGGCTTGGGGGCCACGTCTCGTGGCCCCCATCTTCATCAAGCAAAGCGCCCCGGGATGCGTGAAACACCAATGCCGCGCGCCAGGGGGCTTGGGGGCCACGTCTCGTGGCCCCCATCTCCATCAAGCAAACCGCCACGGGATGCGTGAAACACCAATGCCGGCGCGCCAGGGGGCTTGGGGGCCACGTCTCGTGGCCCCCATCTTCATCAAGCAAAGCGCCCCG
>JBBDXO010000026.1:0-6236 GCA_040902295.1 Candidatus Rokuibacteriota bacterium
TCCAGCATCGCCTTCGTGTTGTTCCAGTCGCCCGAGGAGTCCTTGGCGCCCGCGATCGTGCCCGGGTACGCCTTCAGCAGCCGCTCGATGAGGCCAAGGGTGATGGGCACCTGCGACACGGGCGGGATGTGGTAGAGGTAAATCCGCAGCGCCGCATCGCCCACCCGCTCGATGATCTCCGCGAAGTTCCGGAAGAGCCCGTCGTCGCTCACGCCCTTGTAGTAGAAGGGCGGCAGCATCAGCGTGCCACCGCAGCCCAGCTTCACCGCGTGCGCCGTCAGGCGCACGGAGTCGGTGAGGGCGCAGCACCCGGTGCCCGGCATCATGCGGGCGGCATCGAGGCCGGCGGCCACCAGACGGTCGAGCAGCTCCATCTTCTCGTCGGTGGACAGCGAGTTGGCCTCGGAGTTGGTGCCGAAGACGGCGAGGCCGACGTTCTGCGAGAGCAGCCAGCGGCACTGGCGGATGAAGCGCTCGGCATCGGGCGTGAGATCGGCCTTGAACGGCGTGACCACGGGCGACAGGACGCCCGTGATGCGCTTGCCGGTCATTTCGGCTTCACCCACGTCTCCGACCACGCCAGGCACGCGCTCGAGCCCTGGCGGTCGCCGCGCATCTCCGGCCACGGCTTGCCGGGCGCCGCCTTGCCGTTGATCTCGATCGTGGCCGCCCGCGACGGGAAGAAGGTGCTGAAGACGCCGATGGGGCGGTTGTTGAACCCGGGGGGCGCGTTGAGCACGAAGGGCGTGATGGTGTCCGACCACGTGAGGCGGATCTGCTCGCTGCCCGCCACGACCGACTCCACCGCCGTCGAGCGCGCGTCCCCGCTGCGCGAGAACTGCGCGGCCGTCACCGGCAGCTTGTCGTCGGCGAAGGCCGGGTAGAGCAGCGTCTCGATGTTCTTCTGCAGCCAGCGCGCCACGGCGGGGTTGTCCCCGTAGACGCGCACCTGGCCCCCGGTCAGCGTGGACTGCACGAACAGGGCGTGGCCGGCACCGTCGGGGCACCAGAGCACGCGCCAGTGGCTCACGCGGTCGGTCTGGGTCTTGCCGCCGTCGGGGCTGAGGCGGACGAAAGAGTTCTCGCCGGTCATCAGGACTTCGTTCGGATCGACTGGTGGTGTCATGGCTTCGCTTATACCACGGCTCAGCGGGCGGCGAGATCCGACCACAGCATCTCGGCGCCGCGGGCGGCCGCCGTGCGGCCGAGCTCGATCGCCCACGCGCTCTCGCTGCCGAACTCCGCCCGCCACGACCACAGGCGGCGGGTGGCGAAGTGCAGCGAGTGCTCGTACGTGAAGCCGATGGCGCCGTGGGTCTGGTGGGCGATGGAGGTGCCGATGCCCACCGCCTCCCCCACGCGCACCTTGGCCACCGCGATCTCGAAGCGCGGATCGTCGCGGTCGGCGGCGCGGAAAGCCTGCTCGGCGGCGATGCCGGAGGCGGCCACGTGCCCGGCGAGGACGGCGAGGTTCTGCTGGATGGCCTGGAAGCTGGCGAGCGGCTTGCCGAACTGCCTGCGCTCGGTGGCGTAGCGCACGGCCTGCTCGAGGATCGATTCGAGCGCGCCCGCCATCTGCGCCGAGCGCGCCATGGCGCCGTAGAGGCGGATGGCGCCCGCATCGAGCACCGGCGCGGGCGCCACTGTCAGCACGGGCGCGCCCGAGAACACGAGCGTGTCGCGCGGCTCGAGCGCCACGCTGCGGTCCGGGGTGACCTTCGCGCCCTTCGTGGCCACGAGCGCGACCTGGGTGACGCCGTCGACCTCCGCCACCGTCACCACGTGCGCGGCCGCGCGGCCCCACGGCACCCGCGTGGCGGTGCCGCTCACCTTCCAGCCGCTGCCGGCCCCGGCGAGCGACAGCCGCTCGTCCGCGCGCACGGGCGCCAGCGTCAGCGGCCCCAGCGGCACCTCGATCCCCGCGCGCGAGAGCAGCCAGCCCGCGACGATCGTCTCCGCCAGCGGCACCGGCGCCGCGTGGCGGCCGGAGGCGCGGATGACCACGTGCGCGTCCAGCCACGTGCCCCCCGCCCCGCCGCCGTCCTCGGGCACGAGCGGCAGCGTGAGCCCGCCCTCTTCCAGCGCGCTCCACAGCTTGTCGGGCCACACGCCCTTCTCGGCGGCTTCGATGAGCTCCTTGGTGACGAGATCGCCGAAGAGGCGGGTGACGGTGTCGGAGAGGAGGGAGCCGAGCTCGGTCATCGCAGGCCCAGGCCGCGCGCGATGATGCCGCGCAGGATCTCGCGGGTGCCGCCGCGCAGCGAGAACGACGGCGCCGTCTGCGTGATGTAGCCGAGCACCTGCTGCAGCTCGGAGCCGGTGTCGATGGTGGGCTCGGCGCCGAGGAGGTCGTGGGCGATGTCGGGCACCGACTGCTCGAAGACGGTGCCCACGTCCTTGACCACCGCCGCTTCGAGGTTCGGATTGTCGCCCGCCTGCAGCATGCCGGCGACGGAGAGCGACATCTGCCGCAGCGTGGCCATGCTCGCCACCAGCCGCCCCACCGCCTCCGCGCCGCGGTCGTCCGGGCTCGGCCCCACCGCGCGCACGACCTCGCGGATGAGCGACGTGCTCGCCAGGTAGCGCTCCGGTCCGCTGCGCTCGAAGGCCAGCTCGGTCGTCACCTGGCGCCAGCCGTCGCCTTCCTCGCCCACGCGCATGTCCTCGGCGATGAAGACGTCGGTGAAATTCACCTCGTTGAAGTGGTGCTGTCCGGTGAGGTCGATGATGGGGCGGATGGTGATGCCCGTGGAGGCCTTGAGGTCCACGATGAACTGCGTGAGCCCCTCGTGCTTCTTGTCGGGCACGACCTTCGTGCGGAAGAGCCCGATGAGGTAGTCCGCCTGGTGCGCGCTGCTCGTCCACACCTTCGTGCCGTTCAGCACGTAGCCGCCGTCGGCACGGGTGGCACGGCTGCGGATGGACGCGAGGTCGGAGCCGGAGTCGGGCTCGCTCATGCCGATGGCGAAGGCGGTCTCGCCGCGGGTGATGCCGGGCAGGATCTTCTGGCGCTGCGCCTCGGTGCCGAAGCGCAGGAGGAGGGGGCCGCTCTGCCGGTCCGCCACCCAGTGCGCGCTCACGGGCGCCCCCGCCGCCAGCATCTCCTCCAGCACGACGTAGCGCTCCAGGAAGGTGCGCTCGTGGCCGCCGTACTTCTTCGGCCACGTCATGCCGATCCAGCCGCGCGCGCCCACCTTCTTCGAGAACTCGCGGTCGAAGCCGCCCCACGTCTTCTCGCGCCGCATGGGGACGGGCCCGTCCATCGTCTCGCGCAGGAACTCGCGCACCTCCTTGCGCAGCGCTTCGGCCTCGGGGGGGAGATCGCGGAGAGCGAATCGAAAGGTGGTCGGCATACCGTCCTTCTTACCTGTGAGCGCGGAGAAACGTGCCCACGGCGTCGTTAAAGGGGCGGGGGGCGACGGCCGGCGCCAGGTGCCCGCCCGCCTCCATCACCACCAGCTTGGCGCCCGGAATGCGGGCGGCGATCTCCTCGGAGTACAGGCGCGGCGTGATCATGTCGTCGGCGGCCACGATCACCAGCGTGGGCACGCGGATGTCGCCCAGGCGCGCGCGCCGGTCGTGGCGCACGATGGCGTCGATCCGGCTCGCGATGACCTCCACGGGGGCGGAGGCGGGCACGAGGGCGGCGTGGCGCTCGGTGATGAGCGCGTCGTTGGCGCTGATCCACGCGGGCGGATACTGGAAGAGCGCCGAGCCGCGCAGGTACTCGGCCACGCCGGAGTCGAGCAGCGCCTGCTTGCGGCTGTCGAAGAGGCGCCGGAAGTAGGGATCCGGCCCCGCCCACGTCGCGCTCAGCACGAGGCTGCGCACGCGGGGCGGATGATCGAGCGCGATCACCTGCGCGATGGCGCCGCCCGTGGAGTGGCCCGCGAAGTGCGCGGAGTCGATGGCGAGCGCGTCCATGAGCCGCAGCGTGTCGTCGGCCATCTGCTCCACGGAGTACGCGATGCGCGAGTGGGTGGAGCGCCCCGCGCCGCGATGGTCGTGCACGATCACGTGGAAGTCGCGCGACAGCTCGGCCACCTGCTCGGCCCAGAAGGAGCCGACGCCGGAGAGGCCGGGCACCAGCATGAGGGCGGGCCCCTGCCCCGCTTCCTCGTAATAGATCTCGGCGTCGCCGATGGAGACGGCCGGCATGGCTCAGGCCTTCGTGTCGTTCATGCCGAGCGACCGCTCGATGGCCACGACGTCGGCGGGCCGGGCGAAGGGCGGCGGCGCCGGCTCCCCGGGCGTGCGCGGGCGGCCCACGCTCTTGAAGAAGTCCTCGAGCCCGTGCGGCGTGATCACCCACATCATCACGAGGTCGTCCTCGCTGTCGTTGACGATCTCGTGCTTGACGTCATAGCCGAGGAAGCAGGCGGTGCCGGGCACGAGCGGGTGCGTGCGCCCGTCGACGTTGACGTGGCCGCGGCCGCGAAAGCAGATCTGCAGCTCGATCTGGTCGCCGTGCGAGTGCTCGCGCACCCGCCCCCCGGGCGCGATGGTCTGGTAGCCCATGGCCACCGCGGGGAAGTGGGTGTTGTCCGGCGTCAGCTTGGGATCGGCGTGGCCGTTGGCCGGCACGGGCTGCCAGTACGACGGCCCCTCCTCCGGCTGCACCACGACGGCATGCCCCTGGATGGCGCTCATGGCTGTCCTCCGAGTCGCAGTGTACCGCGCGCGGGGCCGATGCTACAGCCGGGTGCGGAGGGCCTCCGCGAAGGCGACGAGGTCGTCCAGCCGGGTCTCGACGATGCTCCGGACGATCCGCACGTCGACGTCCTGGTAGCCGTGGACGAGGATGTTGCGGAATCCCGCCATCTGACGCAGCCGGCCTGCCAGCTCATCGCTGATGACATCGGCCCGCGCGAGCAGATCGAACAGCTCGCGGTTCGTGCGGGGCTCGCCGAGCCGGCCGTCGGACACCACGTGAGACGCCGCATCGAGCGCCGCCTGGATCGCGATCTGCAGCGTGTGCTCGACGAATCGCTGCTCCCGGATATCACGCTGGATCTCGGACGGCCGGGCGAGCGTCCGCAGCTCGCGCACGCAGGTCTCGATCAACGCCAGCTTCTTGGCGAGAAGCTCCGGATCCGTCAGCGGCGCGGCGTCCCGGCGCGATACTGGCGGAGAATCGGCTCCAGATCGAAGAACTCGTTGCGCGCACGCACCTCGAACGCCACCCGCACGGAGGGGCGCTGATCGACGACGAGGAGGCCGTCGCGCAGGACCCGGTGCACCAGGTCACACGGCGCCGTGTTCAGGACGACGACCTGGACGTCGCGCTCCAGCATCGCCTCCAGATCCGCCTCGAGCCCCAGGAGCAGGCCGTCCAGATCGGCCGGGGGCTCCGTCGCGAGGAGGACGCCCACGTCGACATCGCTGGCCGCGGTGGCCGTGCCCCGCGCCATGCTGCCGAACAGGTAGACCGCCGCGACGTCGCCGGGATGATCCTCGAAGAACCGCCGCAGCCGCGCGGTCACGGTGGGGGTGTCGCTCATGAGCGAATTATACGTGCCTGCTCGCGGCCGTCGTCAGTAGTCCTCGCCGTCGAGGAGCGGGAAGGCGCTCGTGACGTGCGGCGGCGCCACCGGCGGGGCGGCGTGCAGGTACGAGGGATCGAGGGCGGCGAGCCGGTTGACGCCGAGCAGCCCCATGGCGATGCGGATCTCGTCCTCCAGCAGCTCGAGCGTGCGCACCAGCCCCGGCGCGCCCGCCGCCGCCAGGCCCATGCAGGGCAGGCGGCCGAGACCGACCACGTCGGCGCCGAGCGCGATGGCCTTCACCACGTCGGTGCCGCGCTGGAAGGCGCCGTCCACGATGATCCGCGCGCGCCCCGCCACCGCCCTCACGACCTCCGGCAGCACGTCGGAGGCGCCGCGCCCCTGGTCGAGCTGGCGCCCGCCGTGGTTGGACACGTAGACGACCTCCACGCCGTGCTCGCAGGCGAGGGCGGCGTCCTCGCCGGTGGCGATGCCCTTGAGGATGAGCGGCACCGCGTGCGTGTCCTTGAAGCGCTTGACGTGGTCCCACGTGAGCGCCGCCTGGAAGTCCTGGCCGGTGGCCCGCACGCGCCACGGCTTGACGAAGCGGCGGGCGAGATCGCGCTCGCGCCGGCTGTAGACGGCGGTGTCCACGGTCATGCAGAAGGCCGCGTAGCCGCAGTCGAGGGCGCGCCGCACGTGGTCGTCCACGAAGGCGTCGTCGCCGCGCACGTAGAGCTGGAAGATCCGGAA
>JBBDXO010000026.1:6336-8033 GCA_040902295.1 Candidatus Rokuibacteriota bacterium
GCCAGGCGATTGCGCTTGAGCGTCGTCTCCGATTCCGTGCCCCCCACCAGGTAATCCCAGGGGCCGCCTGCCAGGGTGCGGCGGGCGGCGCGGACGATCTCGTGCAGCGTCTGGAAGCGGTCCTCGAGGCCGGAGCTCATGCGGGGAGGATACCTCAGGAGAGGTCGAAGCCGACGAGCGCGCTCAGCTCGCGCAGCGCCCGCTCCGGCTCGTCCACCTTGATCGTGTGCATGCCGAGGACCCGCGCGCTCTTGAGGTTGGCGCCGATGTCGTCGAGGAAGGCCGCCTGCGGCGGCTCCACGCCGAGCTGGCGGCAGATGAGCTGGTACATGCGCGGATCGGGCTTGCGCATGCCCGCCGCGCGGGATTCCACGAAGGCGTCGAAGTGGACGCGCAGCGGATGGGGCGGCGGCGCCGGATCGTCCGTCGCCCAGTTGTTGGTGAGGGCGCCCACGCGCAGGCCGCGCTCGCGCAGCCGCGCGATGGCGCGCAGCATCGGCGGGCGCACGCGGCCGGCCTCGGCGATGTACGTCATGAGGCGGACGGCGTCGACGGGGACGCCGAGCGCGCGGCAGTCGCGCTCGAAGGGCGCGCACCACGCCGCCAGCGTCAGCTCGCCGCGCTCCAGGCGCGACCACGCGCCCGTCTCGCCGCTGGCCACGACGGCGCGGTTGATGGCGTGGGCGGGCAGGCCGTGGTCGCGCTCGTAGCGGGCGATGGCGTGCAGCGGCGAGTCCTGCACCACGCCGCCGATGTCGAAGACGACGGCGGCGATCACCGGCCGGCGCCGAAGAAGCCGCCCTCCGGCCGCGCGTGCGCGTGCCAGTGGTCGGGGATGTTGCGCATGTGCTCGTCCACCCAGAAGGCGCCCACCTGCGCCGCCGCCACCTCGCGCAGGCGGGCGCGCATGTGGGCGAGGTCCGCCGCCGGCGGCTCCGTGCCGTGCGAGCGCCAGACGACCATGGGCGTCTCGCAGATCTCGCACTCGGCGATCCAGCAGATGTCGTCCTCGTGGAACCACGGCGTGATGCGCTCGGCCCGGCACAGCATGCAGGAGGACACCACGATTTCGCCTCATTCGCGCTGGGTAACGTCGACGGGGTGGAGTATAAGCGAAGAGTGCTGCGCTACCACTTCTCCGGCATCGCGGGCGCCGGCATGAATCCCCTCGCGCGCCTGCTGCGCGCGCACGGCCACCGGGTCCAGGGCTCGGACCGCTCCTTCGACCAGGGCAAGAACGCCGACCTCGCGTCCGCGCTGCGCGCCCTCGGCATCGACCTCACGCCACAGGACGGCAGCGCCGTGACCCGCGGCCTCGACCGCTTCGTGTATTCCACCGCGGTCGAGGCGGACACACCGGAGATGCGGGCGGCGCGGGACCTCGGCATCGACTGCGTGGCCCGCCCCGCCCTCCTCGCCGAAGTGGTGGGCGAGGGCCGGCCCGGCATCGCCATCGCCGGCACCAGCGGCAAGAGCACCGTCACCGGCATGCTCGCGTGGCTGGCGCGGGAGTCGGGCGTGGCGGCCACGGTCATCGGCGGCGCCGCGCTGGTCGGCGACGGCGAAGGCGGCTGCTTCGTGGCGGGGCCGCACGGCGCCGCGGTGGCGGCGGAGGCGTGCGAGTCGGACGGCACCCTGCGCGGCTATCGTCCGGCCCTCGGCCTCGTCCACAACATCACCCGCGACCACGGCGAGGT
>JBBDXO010000027.1:0-7978 GCA_040902295.1 Candidatus Rokuibacteriota bacterium
GTACTTCGCACGAAAAGACTCGAAAAGATCCATCTTTTCCAAGGTATCACGGATGATAGGCTCGTCTGCGAGGAGGGCAGGCCGTGATCGTCTATCACATCGCCGTGACCACCGCCGAGGACTACCTGACCCGCCGCGAGCCGCACCGCCGCGAGCACATCGAGCGGCTGCAGGGACTGCGCGCGGCGGGCATCCTCATCGGCGGCGGACCCGTGCCCGACGGCACCGGCGCCGACCTCGTGTACCGGCTGCAGCAGCCGGCCCAGATCAAGCACGCGATGGAAGAGGACCCGTACTGGACGAGCGGGGCGTGGACGGCCTACGAGGCGCGCAGCTTCACGCAGTTCGTGGAGCCGTGGGAGATGGTGCCCGTCGTGCTCGACGGCTCACGCCGGGTCACCATCGTGGAGGGCACCACCGCCGATCACGACATGGCGCAGTTCTCCCTCATCGAGATGCGCGGGGCGGGACGCCTGGCCTTCGGCGGATTCTTCGAGGGCGGCGAGACGTTCGCGCTCACCACGACCGCCGACGGCGCCGAGGCCCTCACATGGTTCGCGGAGACGGGCTTCTGGACGCCCGGCACCCTCACCGCCCGCGCCTTCCTGCACGTCCTCTGAGATGCGCTACTCCACGCCGGCCAGCGCCAGCACGTGGCGCATGCGGCCGGCGGCCGCATCGGGATCGCGGAGCAGCGCGGCCTTGTCCATCAGGACGAACTGCTCGGCGAGATGCACGACGGAGCGCGCACTCTCCATGCCGCCCACCATGCGGAAGTGCGACTGGTGGCCGTTGAGGTAGGCGGCGAAGACGACGCCCGTTTTGTAGAAGCGCGTGGGCGCGCCGAAGACGTGGCGGGAGAGCGGCAGCGTGGGGGCGAGGATGGCGTCGAAGCGCGCGCGGTCGCCGGCATCCAGCGCCTTGAGGGCGGCGGAGGCGGCGGGCGCGATGACGTCGAAGATGCCGAGGAGCGCGTCGCTGTAGCCCTGGGCGTCGCCGCCGATCGTGGTCGGGTAGTCGAAATCGTCGCCCGTGTACATCCGCACCGATGCCGGAAAGCGCCGGCGCATGGCGATCTCGCGCTTCTGATCCAGCAGCGAGATCTTCACGCCGTCGATCTTCGCCGCGTGGTCGTTGACGATGGCCACGAGCGTGTCGGCGGCGCGGTCGAGGTCCGGCGAGCCCCAGTAGCCGGCGAGGGCGGGATCGAACATCTCGCCCAGCCAGTGGATGATGACGGGCTCCTTCACCTGCCCCAGGATGCGCGCGTAGACCTTCACGTAGTCATCGGGGCCCTTGGCGCACGCGGCGAGGGCGCGGCTGGCCATCAGGATGATGCGGCCGCCCACGGATTCGATGTAGCCGCACGAGTCCTCGTAGGCCGCCTCCACGTCCGCGATGGTGACCTTCGGCGACGGCAGCAGGTCGTCGGTGCCGGCGCCGGAGGCGAGCACCGCCCCCGGGATCGTCTTCGCATCCGCCACCGCGCGCCTGATCAGCTCCCTGGCGTCCTTCCACGGAAATCCCATGCCGCGCTGCGAGGTGTCCATCGCCTCCGCCACCGCCAGGCCGAGCGAATAGAGGTAGCGGCGGTACGCGAGCGTGGCGTCCCAGTCGAGGGCGACGTCGAGGGTGGGATTGATGGCCGCGCGCGGGTCGGCCACGATGTGGACCGCCGCGTAGGCGACGCGGCTGCGGATGGGGCCCGCGGGCGCGGTGATCGCCGGCTGCCCGGTGAGGGTGTAGGACGTCAGGCTCCCGTCGGCGCGCGGCAGGCGAAGCGTTGCAGGCATGGCGGACACTCCTCCTCGGGTTGGTGCCCCAGAATACCTCCCGGGCGGGTGCCGGCGCTACGCCGAGGCGGCGCGGAAGACGATCGAGGCCAGGGCCAGCCCCAGCAGGGCCGCCACGCCGGCGGCGACCCACTGCACCAGGCGCACGCGCATCGTGAGGGCGCCCGCCGCCGCGTCCAGGATGGCATCGCCGGCGACGGCCGCCGCCATGCCGGGCTCGACCCTGCCCCCCGCGCGCTGGGCTCGCCGCGCCAGCTCGCGGGAGACCCGGGCGCGGGCCAGGGACGCGCCGTGCCGCAGGAGCACGCGCCCGCCACCCCCGTCGGCGGCCGGCGCGTCGAGCGTCTCGGCGATGCGCTCGTCGAGCGCCCGGTCGAACTCCTCCACGCTCATCGACGCCCTCCCCCCGAACACCGAGGCCGTGGCGTTGGACAGCACCGGCGCCAGCACCGCGCGCAGCGCCGCCTGCACGTCCCGTGCGGCGCGGAGCAGCGGCGAGGTCACCCCGAACACCGCGCCGCACACGAGGCCCACCAGCGTCGCCACGGGCACGAGGGCGGCGCCGGCGACCAGCACCAGGGTGCCGCGCCATCCCTCCCCGCCCGGCGACAGCCGGTAGGCCACCAGCGCCAGCGCACACAGCACCGCGCCCCAGAGCGCCGCGTGGAGGGCCAGGCTTTTCGCGACGCGCCCGGGCAGCGCCCGCAGCGTGGCCGCCAGCGTGGCGAACACGGCGGCGCGGGGCGACAGGGGCGCGGGCGGCGCGGTCATCGCCTCAGTACCAGCGCGGCGTGTCGACGACGTTGTGCAGAAACTCGCCGCGGGTGAAGCGCGCGGCGTTGTCGGCGAGGACGCCGAGCCAGCGGTCGGCGAGCTCGGGCGTCTCGGTGGCGGCGTGCGGCGTGATGACCACGTTGGCCGATGGAGCCCAGGCCCACCACCCCCATCGTCGTGCCGGCGAGGATGACGATCTCCTGCTTGAGCCACATGCGCTCGCGCTGCATCCACGCGTAGCGGTGCATGCCGCGGGCCAGCGCGAGCACGAGCGCGAAGGCGTGCTCGGGCACCATGTCGCCGTAGACGCCGCGCATGTTCGTGAGCACGGCAGGGTGAGCGGCCAGCTGGGGAGCGTGGGCGCCGCCGGCCGCCACCCGGCGCCCCCACGCGTCGTCCATCGCCGGGAACACGACGAGCTTCACGCGCCACCCATCCTTTCAGGCCGCTCATGACGGCCGCGCGCACCACCCACGTCTGCAGCGTGAGGAAGATGATCAGGATGGGCAGGATACTCAGCATCGCGGCCGCCGTCACGAGTTGTACTCGATGACACCAGTCGGCGCGCGCCGCGGTTGACAAGTGATGCGCATTGACAAGCAACCTTCGGTGCGCATAATGGGCCCCACATTCCGGCGGTACGTGTCGCGCCTGCGCATCGGATCGAAATCGTTTCCGCTGAGGTGATTTCGAAGGAGGACGCTATGGGCCGACGATCGCTCCCCCTGTACGCCTCGCTGCTCCTGGCCGCGCTGCTGCCGACCCTGTCAGCCACCGCTGTCCTCGCCCAGACCCCCAAGCGGGGCGGCGTGCTGAAGATCGCCGATCGCGAGGCCCCGAACCTCGACCCGCACCTGTCGGTGAGCTTCCTCACCCATTCGTGGGCGAGCATGGTGTACAGCCAGCTCGTCCGCTTCGCCTACGGGCCCGAGCAGAAGCACCCCGCCGACTTCACGATCGTCCCCGACCTCGCCGAGAAGTGGGAGTACAAGAACCCGACCACCCTCGTCTTCACGCTGCGCAAGGGCGTGAAGTTCCACAACAAGCCGCCGGTGAACGGGCGCGAGGTCACGGCCGAGGACGTCAAGTACTCGGTCGAGCGCTTCATGGCGAAGTCCGGCTTCCGCTCGCGCCTGGAGCCGGTGCAGGCGATCGACGTGGTCGATCGCTACACGGTGCGGATGACGCTGAAGGAGCCGTACGCGCCGCTGCTCAACCACCTCGCCAACGCGGCCTACGTGGTCATCCTCCCGCGCGAGGTCGAGGACAAGCTGAAGGACTTCAACCGGCCGGAGGCGATGATCGGCACCGGCCCCTTCATGGTGAAGGCCTATCAGAAGGGCGTGCAGATCGCCTTCGAGCGGAACCCGGACTACTTCGTGAAGGACCTGCCGTACATGGACGGGGTGGTCATCGAGATCACGCCGGACTCCACGGCGCGGCTCTCGATGCTGCGGGCCGGCAAGGTGGACCTCGGGCACATGTGGGGCTACCTCGTCCCCGAGGAGGCCAAGTCGCTCAAGCAGACCAATCCCGAGATGGTGATGACGCCCACGCTCACCATCGGCCAGGGCATCATCTACATGCGCACCGATCAGCCGCCCTTCAACGACGTCCGCGTGCGGCGCGCCGTCGCCCTCGCCATCGATCGCAAGGCGTGGAACGACGCCATCCATTACGGCGAGGGCTGCGTCGACGCGGGGCCGGTGCCGTGCGCGATGAAGGAGTGGAAGCTGGAGGCGTCCACGCTCGATCCGGCCAAGAGCAGGTACATGGTCGGCTACGACCCCGCCGAGGCCAAACAGCTCCTGGCCCAGGCCGGCCACGGCCGGGGGCTGACGGTGCCGATGTTCCACTGGCCGGGCTACGCGCCGCCGTGGCGGACCAACTATGACCTCGCCGCCGACAACCTCGGCAAGATCGGCATCACCGTCGAGTTCAAGCCGGAGGAGTACGGCAAGTACATCTCGACGACCTATCTGGGCAAGTACGAAAAGATGGCGATGGGGCCCGTCACGCCGTTCACCGAGGTCGACGACTGGCTCTACAGCGCCTTCTTCCCCGAGCAGCCGAACAATCGCAGCCACGTCGCCGACGCCGAGCTGAACAAGCTGCTGGTCGCCCAGCGCCGCGAGATGGATCCCAAGAAGCGACTGGCCATCGTGCACGACATCCAGCGGTACCTGGTCGACAAGGCCTACTACGTCTACGTGCCGACGCCGCCGCAGTACATCACCCACGTCCCGCAGGTGAAGGGCATGAAGTACAAGGACGGCTTCGGGCTGGGACCGCGCCTGATGTTCACCTGGCTCGAGCGGTAGATGCGGCCGTACGTCCTGCGCCGGCTGGCGCTGGCGGTGCCCACGCTCATCCTCGTGAGCCTGATCGTCTTCTCGATCATGCGGCTGATGCCGGGCGACGTCGTCATCCGGATGGTCGAGGGCCACGCCTACGCCCCCACCGTCGACGCCCTCCGTCAGGAGCTCGGGCTCGACCGCCCCGCCCACGTGCAGTACCTCGAGTGGGTGGGCGGCATCGTGCTCCGCGGCGACTTCGGCAACTCCTACTGGACCCGCCAGCCGATCTGGGACGAGTTCGTCCAGCGCTTCCCCGTCACGCTGGAGCTGGCGGCGCTCACGATCCTGACCTCGGTCGTCATCGGCGTCCTCGTCGGCATCGTCTCCGCCGTCCGGCAGGACACCGTGTCCGACTACGTCGGGCGCATCCTCGCCATCCTGGCGCTGTCGGTGCCCTACTTCGGCCTCGCCGTCCTCGTCATCGTGCTGCCCGCGATCTACTTCAAGTGGACGCCGCTGTGGACCTACGTGCCCTTCACGGTCGACCCCATCCAGAACCTCAAGATCATGATCATCCCCGCCCTCGTCTTCGGGGTCACGCGCGCCGGGCCCATCATGCGGATCATGCGCTCGGCGCTGCTGGAGGTGCTGCGGCAGGACTACATCCGCACCGCGTGGTCGAAGGGTCTGCCGGAGCGCGCCATCGTCCTCCGCCACGCGCTCAAGAACGCGCTGATCCCGGTGGTGAGCCTGGTCGGCCTGCAGATGCCGCTCTACATCGGAGGATCGGTCATCATCGAGGCGATCTTTCGCCTCCCGGGCGTCGGGCTGTTCTTCTTCGAGGCGCTCACGCGCCTGGACTACCCGGTCGTGCAGTCGGTGAACCTCATCATCGCGGCCATGGTCGTCGGCCTGAATCTCATCATCGACCTGTCGTACGCATTCCTCGACCCCCGGATCCGCTACCGGTAAGCGCACGATGGCCGTCGCCCCCGCCCCGGTTCCGACGATCGCCATCGACATCCGACAGCTGCCCCGGACGCTGCCGTGGTACGCCGAGGTCTGGGTCAGGATGCTGCGGCGCAAGCCGCTGGGCACCATCGGAGGCGCGATCGTCGTCCTGATGCTGCTCGCCGCCGTCTTCGCCTCGGTGCTGACTCCGTACGGCTTCTCGGAGACGAACCTCCGCGAGCGCTTCGTCCCCATGAGCGCCGCCCACTGGCTGGGCACCGACCAGATCGGGCGGGACCTGGCGACACGCATCCTGTACGGCGCCCGCATCTCGCTCTACATCGGCTTCGGCGCCATCACCGTGGCGAGCGTGATCGCCACCCTGCTCGGGATCTTCTCCGCCTACTGGGGCGGCAAGATCGATCTCTTCGTCCAGCGCGCCGTCGATGCCTGGATGGCGTTCCCGCCGCTCCTGATCCTCATGTCCATCATGTCGCTGCTGGGGCCCAGCGTGCTGAACATCACCCTCGTGCTCGGGGTGGCCGCCGGCATCCGGGACTCCCGCATCGTGCGCGGCGTCGCGCTGTCGATCCGCGAGAACACCTACATCGAGGGCGCGCGGGCCATGGGCTCCGGTCACGTGCGCGTGACACTGGTGCACATCCTGCCCAACGTGCTGCCGACCATCATCGTGGTGGCGACGACCGGGTTGTCGACGGTGATCCTGACGGAGGCGAGCCTCTCCTTTCTCGGTCTGGGCGTCCCCCCGCCCTATCCCACGTGGGGCGGGATGCTGTCGCTGGCGGGGCTCGACCACATGTATCGGGCGCCGTGGCTTGCGATCTGGCCCGCGGTGGCGCTGTCGCTCGCCGTCTTCGGCTTCAACATGCTGGGCGACGCGCTGCGCGACCTGCTCGATCCCCGCCTCAAGGGCGGCGGCTAAATCCAGTGAGCGATATGCTGCCGCCGTGACGGTCCGGGTCGCGGCCATCGGCGTCAGTCACTGGCACTCGCTCTACGACTCGGCGTACCTGCTCCACCTCGCCGCCCTGCCCGGGTTCGAGCTCGTCGCCCTGCAGGACGAGAGCGCGGCCATCGCGGCCAAGCGGTCGGAGGTGCTCGGCCACCCGCCGGTCTTCACCGATTACCGCGAGATGCTGGCGAGGGCGCGGCCGGACTTCGTCATTGCCCTCGGGCCGCACCACCGGATGGCGGAGACGGCGCACCACCTGCTCGACGAGGGCTATCCATTCCTGATGGAGAAGCCCATGGGCATCAACGCCGAGGAGGTCCGCTCCGTCGCCGAGAAGGCGGCAGCCCGCCAGGCCTTCGTCGCGGTGCCGCTGATCCAGCGCTACCATCCCTTCGCCGCGCGCGCCCGGCAGCTCCTCGCCGAGGGCCGCTTCGGGCCGCTCTCGCATCTCTACTTGCGCCTGAACCGGCCGACCTCCGCACGGTACCCGGCGTGGGATGCGGGCTGGATGCTCGACCCCTCCGTGAGCGGAGGCGGGTGCTTGCGCAACCTCGGCAACCACGGCCTGGACCTCTTCCTGTTCCTGACCGGGGAAGAGGCCGACGTGACGGGCGCCCAGCTCAGCGCGAAGGCCCTGGGGCAACCCGTGGAGGACTACGCATCCGTGCTGGTGCGCTCCGCGAGCGGGGTGCTCGGCACCATCGAGATCGGCAATACCTTCCCTCGCGATGGCACCGACGGCGAATGGAAGATCGCCGGGCGCGACGCCATCCTGATCCAGACGGGCGACACGCTTCGCCTCGAGACCGCGGCCGGCGCCCACACGAGCCCCGGCGGGCTCACCGAGCCGCTCGCCCTCACCGCGCTCCGCGATGCGCTGGAGCATTGGCGGCGGGGCGCTCCGCCGCCCATCTCCGCGCACGACTGCGCGCGGGTGGTACGCCTGATCGACCAGGCGTACACGCTCGCGTCGGTCGGACCGTAACAGGGCGTGATCCCGGGCGTTGCCCTCTGCCGCACGGCGGGCTCTGCGGCACGACGCTGTACAGTGGCCATGACACAGGCAAACTGCATGCCGCGAGCGGGCGGCCCGCGTTTGACACCCTCTCCGGCGGCCCTGTATTGTTGCGGCAATTTTTCACGCGGAGGCCGAAGATGGCACCCACAGCCGACAAGAACCGCACGAAGTA
>JBBDXO010000028.1:0-2704 GCA_040902295.1 Candidatus Rokuibacteriota bacterium
ACGGTCGCTCGCAGCTCGTCCGACGTGAAGGGTTTGAGGAGAATCGCGTTGAAGCCGAGGCGATTGGCCTCGTTCACGATGTCCGGGGTGCCGTGTCCGGTGACGAGCACGACGGCCATCTTCGGGTGCAGCGGGCGCGCCTGCTCGAAGACCTCGAATCCCGACATGCCGGGCATCTTGTAGTCCAGCACCATGAGGTCGAAGGCTTCCTTGCGGATCATGTCCATCGCGGCCTCGCCGCGATTGGCGCCCTTCACCGCGTAGCCGAGCGCCTGCAGCACGTTCACGCACAGCACCACCACGGGGCCGGCGTCGTCGACGATCAGGATGCGCGTGCGGGGCTGGCTCATTGCGCACTCACTAACGCCGCGGCGGCGGCAAGGTCCATGGGCATGGCGGGGCTGACGAGGGTTTCGTAGTGACGGTTGAACTCCACCAGGCGCTCCACCGGAATGCGGGCGAAGGCGTCCGCGATGCGCGGATCGAAGTGGCTGTTGCGGCCGCGCGCGATCTCCTCGCGCGCCTCCTCCACCGACATCGCCGTCCGGTAGGGCCGGTTGGACGTGATGGCGTCGAAGACGTCGGCGACGGTCGTGATGCGCGCCACGAGCGGAATGTCCTCACCGGCGAGGCCGTCCGGATAGCCGGTGCCGTTGAAGCGCTCGTGGTGATAGCGCACCGCGCACACCTCGCGCGTGAGGAAGCGCAGCGGCTCGAGGATCTTGGCGCCCGCCACCGGGTGCGCCTTGATGAGCGCGAACTCCTCCTCGGTGAGGGCGCCCGGCTTCCTCAAGATGGTGTCCATGATCGACAGCTTGCCGAGGTCGTGCAGCATGGCGCCGCGCCGCACGACGTCCACCATCTCCGTCGTCAGCTCCATGGTGGTCGCCAGCTCGGCCGCGTACAGCGCCACGCGCGCGGAATGCCCCTTGAGGTACGGGTCCTTCGACTCGATGGCGTTGACGAAGGCGGTGATGGTGTCGACGAGGTTGCGCTCGAGGTTGTCGCGCAGGATCAGCTTCTGCAGGGCCACCGCCGTCGTCTGCGCGTAGCCGAGGAGCATCTCGCGCTCGTCGGGAAGAAAGCCCCCGCTCTTCGTCTCGCGGGCCAGGCACAGCAGGCCCATGGAGCGGCCCACGCCCGGGATGGCGGTGGCGATGGCATCGACGGGCTGCCCCGTCTGCGTGATCGTCACCACCGTGCGCCCGCCGGTCTTCACCACCTGCTCGAACGTCTGCTGCAGGGCGGCGAGCACGAAGTTCACGAGCGCGGGCTCGCCGTGGCGGCTCGACGTGAAATGTCCCTCCTCGTCGCGCAGCAGGAGGAGGGCGGCGTCGCTGCGAAGGCTGCGCACCGTGTGCTCGAGCACCTTGTCGACGAAGGCGGCCGGCTCCAGGCCCTGCAGCGCGAGGCGGCCGAGGTGCAGCAGCGTCTCCACGCCCGCCTGACGCCGCGACAGCTCCTCCGTGAGGCCGGCGGGCAGGGGCGTGCGCCCGTTCCACTTCTTGCGGTCGTCGCGGACGCGGGCCAGCAGATCCTGGATCTCCTTGATCGAGAAGGGCTTCGCCAGGTAGTCATAGGCGCCGTGCCGCAGCCCGAACACCGCGGACGTCACCGAGGGCGCGCCCGTGATGAGGACGACCGGCGTGCTGGGCTGCGCGCCCTTCACCGCGCGCAGGAGGTCGAGCCCGGTCAGCCCCGGCATCTTGATGTCGGAGACGACGAGATCGAAGCTCTCCGTCTCGATGATCCCGAGCGCCTGCTCGGCCGCGGCCGCCTGCGCCACGTCGCAGCCGTTGGCACTGAACGCGGACACGAGGAAGCGGAGCAGCGATGAGTTGTCGTCGACCACGAGGACACGCAGAGATTCCACCGAGGGCTCCTTGTCCACGCTCACGGCGTGCGCGCTCACTTCGCGGCTGTCATCTGGTTCAGGAAATCCATCCACTGCCGCGTCAGCACTCCGTCGCCGGGGAACTTGAGGCCCGCGAACTCCTGGGGCAGGGCCGCGGTCTCCGGCTCCGGCGGGGCTTCCGGCGCGGCCGGCGCCGCCTGGGCCGCCGCTTCCACGAGGGAGGCGACGGTCACCGGCTTCGCGGCTGCCACGTCGATGACGGGCGCGATCTCGAGGACGGGAGCGACCGGCTCCGCCTCGGCGCTCTCGATCTCCTTCAGGGCCGAGCGAATGACCTCGCCGACCTGGGGCGGCTCGGCCACCGGCGGGATCTCCAGGCGCATGGGCGTCGGTCCGTTGGCCTGCGGCATCCGCACCGGAGCGGGCGCACCGAGCAGCTCCTTCGACAGGTCGGCAAACGACAGGCGCTCCGCGCTGCCGGCGGCCTTCGCCGGCTTGATCGACGCCGGCGGCTCCAGCGGCCGTGTCGGCGCCACGGGCTTCGCCGCCACGACCGGCGTGCGGTCGACAGCCTGCGAGGCAAACAGCTCCCTGGAGAGATCCGCGAACGAGATGCGCGGCGGCTCGGCCGCGTCGGCGCGCGCCGGCTCCACAGGGTCGATGACGGTCTCGGCCACGGGCGGCGTGGATACCACGACCGGCTCTTCGACGCGGGCGATCGCGGGCGCGACGACGCCAGGTTCCGGCGCAACGATCGGCTCGGGCTCGACGACCTGCTCAGGCGTAACCGCGACAGGCTCGGGCGCGGCGATCGGCTCGGGTTCCACGACCGGCGCGATGACGGGCGCG
>JBBDXO010000028.1:2804-7965 GCA_040902295.1 Candidatus Rokuibacteriota bacterium
CGGGGCGCGTGTCCTCGGAGACGAGCGTGGCGCGCCGCAACCGTACGATGGTGTCGAAATGGACGGCCTCGGCGCCATCGATCGCGAGGTGCCGGAACTCGACGCAGTCCACTTCGGGAAAGCCGAGCTGCTTGACCTTGCGATGAAACGAGTCGGACATGCGCTCGACCACGAACATCACGCGCGGCGGCCGGGCCACCGAGACGTCGGCGCCGGGATACAGCCGGCGTACCGCGTCGGGGTATTCGAGACACCAGGAATAGGCTTCCACGGCCTTGAGCAGTAGCTGCTCGTCACTCGAGCGGTCGATCGCGATCAGAACCAGGGAGCCGGTCCCGTCGAGCGCGACCACGTCAATGTTGGCGTTGCCCAGGAGGAGCCGCGAGTCAAGGACGGTCAGGTCGCTTGCGATGGCCTCAACATTCTCGATGACGAGCCTGCTCATCTTGCCGACCGTTTCCATCTCGAGCTTCGTGGCCACCAATTTCATCGGGACTCCCTTATTCCTGGGTGAGGGGTCGGACGCCAGCCGGGCTGCTATTGAGCAAGGCCAGTACCAATCCCGATCATCCAGGACAAGTGCCTGTGAACAAAAGTTTTTGTCGGCCTTTCGCAGAGATGCCAGGCCGGGTGTGGCCGTTTCCTGACCGGTCTTGCGGATGGGGCCAGCCCCCCCCGGCCAGAAACTGTCCGCCAGAAACTGTCCGGTGGGCGGATCAGACGTCGGTGAGCTTCTTTCGGAGCGTCTGGCGCGTGATGCCCAGGATCTTGGCTGCTTCGCTCTTGTTGCCGTTCACCTGATGCAGCACCTGCTGGATGTAGGAGCGCTCCACGGCCGCCAGCGTCCGGGGCGCCTTCGACGTCTCCGCGGCCATGCGCGCCTCAGGCAGGCTCGAGAACTGGACCGGCAGGTGATGCGGCTCGATTGATTCCGCCGTGCTCAGGATCACGAGGCGCTCGATCAGGTTCTTGAGCTCCCGGACGTTGCCCGGCCAGCCGTAGCCGAGCATGACCACTTCGGTCTCGGGGGCCAGGCGCTTCACCGCCTTGTGGAAGGTGCGGTTCGCCTCCGTCAGAAAGTGCCGCGCCAGGGGCAGGATGTCGTCCTTGCGGTCGCGCAGGGGCGCGATGCCGATGGGGATGACGTTGAGGCGGTAGAAGAGGTCCTCGCGGAACGACCCGTCCTTCACCATGGCCTCGAGCGACCGGTTGGTGGCGGCGATGACCCGCACGTCGACCTTGATGTCCCGCGTGCCGCCCACACGCTTGAACATCCTCTCTTGAAGACAGCGCAGCAGCTTCGCCTGTCCCCCCGGCGACACCTCGCCCACCTCGTCCAGGAACAAGGTGCCCCGGTCGGCCAGCTCCATCAGCCCCTTCTTCGTGCCCTTGGCGTCGGTGAAGGCGCCCTTCTCGTGACCGAAGAGCTCGCTCTCGAAAAGCGTGTCCGTGATGGCGGCGCAGTTGACCTCCATGAAGGGAAAGGCGCGGCGGGCGCTCTCGTAGTGCAGGCCCTTGGCCACGAGCTCCTTGCCCGTGCCGCTCTCGCCGTTGACGAGGATCGTATGCGCTTCGCTGCGGGCAAGCTGGCCGATGACTTCACGCAGGTTGCGCGTGGAGGCCGATTCGCCGATGAGCTGGTCGGTGCGGTACTTGTCCTCCTCACGGCTCGTGAGGCGGTGGATCTCGCGCCGCGCCTTGACTTCCTCCAGGGCCCGACTCACCGAGATGCGCAGCTTGTCGAGGTGCTGGAACGGCTTCTCCAGGTAGTCGGTGGCGCCGCTCTTCATCGCTGCCACCGCGCTCTCGATGTGGCCGAAGCCGGTGATCATGATGACGGCGGTATCCGGATGCCGGGTCTTCAGCTCGCGCAGGACGTGGATCCCGTCGATGTCGGGCAGGCGCAGGTCGACGAGGACGACCTCGGCGCCCAGCTCTTCGGCCATGTCCAGGCCCTCTTTGCCGGTCGCGGCGCCGTGAACGTCCACACCCGACTCTCCGAGGACCTTCTCGACCAGTGCACGAATGCTCCGCTCGTCGTCGATCACCAATACGTTGTCCATCGTGCGACGATTCTAGCAGCCGTTAAGAAAGCGACCAACTGTAATGAAATTGCCCAGCCTGGCACCGACCACTACGTTGGCATGGCTCAGGAACTGCTTATATTCCAATTGCTTGTTGATCCTTCGACAGTTGTGGCACGTCCCTTGCCCCTTGTGGCAACGATGACAATGGCCATGACAACCCCCAAACCTCCGCTCATACACCTGTTGCGGGAGCTCATCCAGATCGGCATTGCGCTGACCAGCGAGCGCGACCTCGGTGTCCTTCTCGAGCGCATCGTGGCCGAGGCGCGACGCTTCACGAATGCGGAGGCCGGGACTCTCTTCCTCCGCGAGGGCGCCGTGCTGCGCTTCGCGGTGGTGCAGAACGAGGTGCTGGAGGCCCGCCTGGGCCGCGCCGAGACACGCGGGCGCCTGCAGGCCGATGTGCTGCCCCTCGACACGCGCAGCCTCGCCGGCTACGTGGCAAGCACCGGGGTGGCCATCACGCTGCCGGATGCCTACGGCGTGGCCGCGGACCGGCCGTTCGCCTTCAACACCGGGCCCGACGAGAGGACGGGGTACTGCACGCGCTCCGTCCTCGTCGTCCCCCTGCAGGAGATGTCGGGAGACGTCATGGGCGTGCTCCAGCTCATCAATGCGCGCGACGACGCGGGCGAGGTGGTGGCGTTCGACGCCGAGTACGAGGGGCTCGTACGCTCGCTCGCCTCCCAGGCCGCGGTGGCGCTGCGTAACGCACGGCTGGAGGAGCTGTCCTTCAAGGATGCGCTCACGGGCGTGTACAACCGGCGCTACTTCATGGTCCGCATCGAGGAGGAGGCCAAGCGCCACAGCCGCTTCGGCGAGCCGATGTCGCTCGTGATGCTCGACCTCGACCACTTCAAGCTCGTCAACGACCGCCTCGGCCACAGCGCGGGCGATGACGTGCTGCGCGAGGTGGCGCAGGTGCTCACGCGCAACTCGCGCAGCTTCTCCGTCGTGACCCGCTACGGCGGCGACGAGTTCGCCGTCCTGCTCGTCAACACGCCCAGGGCGGGGGCGCTCCGGTACGCCGCGCGTATTCAACAGGCGATCGAGGAGCACCCGTTCACGCACGGCGGTGTCAGGGTGAGCATGGGCGTCGCCACCCTGCCGGACGACGTCAGCGCGAGCAGCGAGCTCATTCCCGCGGCCGACCGCGCTCTCTACGCCGCCAAGCGAGCGCGCGCGGCCGGGTAGCCGGGCGCTTCGGGCCCCCATGGAGCCGATCGGGGGCATACTCTGTCCGATGGCGAGGGCATCGTCACGGCGCGGGCGCGCGAACGGGGCGGGGATGGAGGCAGGCGCGATGCCGGCGGCG
Source organism: Candidatus Rokuibacteriota bacterium (assembly GCA_040902295.1). GTDB lineage: Bacteria > Methylomirabilota > Methylomirabilia > Rokubacteriales > CSP1-6 > JBBDXO01. Next base: position 6,207 of record JBBDXO010000028.1, read on the forward strand.
GCCGTCGGCGGTGACTTCCCCACCGTCGATCTCCCCGTACAGCCGCCCTTTCCGCCGATGGAGGCGCTGGCCACCGAGGAGCTGCCGTCCGGCGATGGATGGCTCTACGAGCCGAAATGGGACGGCTTTCGGTGCGTGGCGTTTCGGCGCGGCGACGAGGTGCTGCTGCAGTCGAAGGCCGGACAGACGCTCGGGCGCTACTTTCCCGAGCTGGTGGAGGCCCTGCGCTCGCTGCCGGACGAGCGCTTCGTGCTCGACGGCGAGATCGTCATATTCACGGACGGCGCGCTCGACTTCGATGCCCTCCTGCAGCGCATTCACCCGGCGCCGAGCCGCATCCGGAAGCTCGCCGCCGCCACCCCGACCACGTACCTCGTCTTCGATCTTCTCGTGGATGCGGCGGGCGCATCGCTCGTGGCGGAGCCCCTCACGGCGCGGCGGGCCCGGCTCGAGGCGTTCTGCGGACGGCTGCCCGCGGCAGGCAGCGTGCGCCTATCGCCGGCGACCGACGACCGCACGGTCGCGGAGCGGTGGATGCGCGACCTCGGCGCGGGCGGCCTCGACGGCGTCGTGGCCAAGCGCCTGGACGCCGCGTATCTCTCGGGAGAGCGGACCGCCATGCGAAAGGTCAAGCGGCTGCGGACGGCGGACTGCGTGGTGGGCGGGTTCCGCTACGCGCAGGCGGGCGGCGCGGTGGGCTCGCTGCTGCTCGGCCTCTACGACGGCGACGGACGGCTCGACCACGTCGGATTCTCCTCGAGCTTCACCGCGGCCGAGCGTGCGGCCCTCACGCCGATCGTCGAGCCGCTCATCGAGCCACCCGGCTTCACCGGCGACGCCCCCGGCGGCCCCAGCCGCTGGAGCACCGGCCGCTCCACCGAATGGCAGCCGCTGCGGCCCAGCCTCGTGTGCGAAGTCCGCTACGATCACTTCTCCGGCGGCCGCTTCCGTCACGGCACGAAGTTCCTCCGCTGGCGTCCCGACAAGGCCCCCACCCAGTGCACCTACGACCAGCTCGCCCGCCCCGCCGCGATCCCTCCCCTCGGCGGCGCGCCGTGAAGAAGGGGCGTGGCGCCCGACCGAAGCGCCCGAAAAACCTCCCGCCACCACCGTCAGTGCCCGCGATCCGACCGTCGAGGCTCGGTGAGAGGGCTTCATTGTTGGAGCCGGGGGGCCCCGAAATGGCCCCCCCCACCCCCCAGGGGCGCCCTGTGGGCGCCCGGCGGACGACCGGCGATCTTGTGGCGACGGGGGTGCGGCGGACAGTGGTCGAGCCGCGGACGCTGGAAATTCTCGAATCCATCCAGAGGAAGGTGTTGTGGTTGAGCGCGTGGATGGTGCATCGGGCGAATGCGCGGCCGAGTGTGGACGGCACCAAGGTCGGCGGGCATCAGGCGTCATCGGCGTCGGTGGTGAGCCTGCTCACGGCGCTGTATTTCAGCGCGCTCGGGCCGGACGACGTGGTGGCGGTCAAGGCGCACGCCGCGCCCGCCTTCTACGCCATCCAGTATCTGCGGGGCCGGCTGCGCGCCGACGAGCTCGACGCCTTGCGCGCCTTCGACGGGCTGCAGGCCTACCCGAGCCGGCGCAAGAATCCGCACATCATCGATCTCACCACCGGCTCCATGGGCCTCGGCGCCGTCGCCGCCACCTTCAACGCCCTCGCCTCCCGCTACATCGCAGACCACACCCCGAAGTCCGCCACGGGGGGACATGGGGGGCCCGTCGCGGCCCCCCATGCTCCAACAGGCAGCGGTAG
>JBBDXO010000029.1:0-1185 GCA_040902295.1 Candidatus Rokuibacteriota bacterium
AGTACCACTCCCACCACTTGTAGCGGTCGATCAGCTTCTTGGCCACGCCCTCGTTGACGGCGCGGCGGATGAGCAGGTGCTCGGCGCCGTAGATCTCCGGCGTCTCCGCGAGCACGCCGGTGCCGCCGTAGCGCACCAGCTCATCCACCGCCCAGCCGAGCGCCGGATTCGCCGTCATGCCGGAGTTGGCGTCGGAGCCGCCGCAGTTCGTCGCCAGCGTCAGCTCGGACACGGGCTGCTTGCTGCGCCGCACGTCGTTGGCGGCGGGCAGGAGCTTGGCGACTTCCGCCGCCGCGCGCTCGACCGTCTTGCGGATGCCGCCCGCCTCCTGGATGTTGATGACGGTCGGCTTGCGCTCGGGATGGCCCGGCATCGCCATCCTCTGGCGGTCCACCATGACCACCGCCTGGTTCACCTCGCAGCCGAGGCCGATGATGATGTAGGCGGCGATGTTGGGGTGCTTGGCGTAGCCGGCGAGCACGCGCTGCAGCGCCATGTGGTCCTCGCCGAAGAGCTTCGTGCCGCAGCCGGACTTGTGCGTGATGGCGAGGACGCCGTCGATGTTGGGATAATCGCGGCTGACGTCGCGGAACTTGTCCTTCACGAACTGGCTCACGCTCGCCGAGCAGTTCACGCCGGAGATGATGGCCACGTAGTTGCGCGTGCCCACGCGCCCGTCCTCGCGCTTGTAGCCGTCGAAGGAGCGCATCTGGTCGGCCGGGTAATAGTCCACGGGCCGCACGTCCACGCCCACCTCGTAGCGGTCGGCCGACAGCTCGCCCACCCCGAGGTTGTGGCTGTGCACGTGATCGCCCACGCCGATGTCCTGCGTGGCGAAGCCGATCACCTGGCCGTAGCGCCGCACCACGCCGCCCGTCTTCACGGGATGGCGCGCCACCTTGTGGCCGGGCTTGATGTCCTGCCGCACCTCGATGCGGGCGGCGCCGTCTTCGAGAATGGTGCCCGCGGGCAGCTCCATGCGGGCGACGGCGACGTCGTCCTCGGGCCGCAGCACGATTGCTCGCTCGGTCAGCGCGAATGTGGCCATGGCTACTTTCCTTCCTCCGCCTTGATGAGGGCGCGCACACCGTGCAGGAACGTGGGCGCTCCGCCCGGTATGGCGGCCGCCTCGAGGGCGCCGATGATCTCGGCGCGCGTGGCCCCGTGCTGCAAAGCGCGCTTGAT
>JBBDXO010000029.1:1285-7934 GCA_040902295.1 Candidatus Rokuibacteriota bacterium
GTTCTGATCAAGATGGGTGCCTCGACGGCCCCCAAGCCCCCCTACGCTCGGCAGCGCCCCGGCAAAGCCGTGGCGCTCCTCGATCCTGCTCTGGGACTATAGCGCGTTCGGGCTCTTGATCTGGAGCACGGCCGGGGGCTCCGTCTCGAGCTGGATGGTCGTGTGGTCGATGCCGAAACGCGCGTGCAAAAGCGCGTGCAGCTCTTCGAGGAGGCGGTCGCTCTGCCCCACGTCGTCCACGACCACGTGGGCGCTCATGGCCTCGCGGCCCGAGGTGAGCGTCCACACGTGCAGGTCGTGCACGCGCCGCACGCCGCTCACACGGATGATGGCTTCCTCGATCTCGCCCAGCTCGAGGTGCGCGGGCGTGCCTTCGAGCAGGATGTTGACCGCCTGCCGCAAGAGCCGCCACGTGCGCGGCACGATGAAGAGCGCGATGGCGCCGCTGGCGATCGGATCGGCCATCGTCCAGCCCGTGGTGAGCACCACCACCGCCGCCACGATGACCGCCACCGAGCTCGCCGCGTCGCTCAGCACTTCCAGGTAGGCCGCCCGCACGTTGAGGCTGGCGGCGGCGTCGCGGTGCAGGAGCCACGCACACACGGCGTTGACGGCGAGGCCCGCGACGGCGACCACCAGCATGGGGCCGCCCAGCACCTCCGCGGGCGAGCGCAGGCGCTGGTAGGCCTCGATGAGGATGCCGCCCGCCACCACGAACAGGATCAGCGCGTTCACGACGGCGGCGAGGATCTCCGCGCGGTAGTAGCCGTACGTCTTGGCGGGGGTGGGAGGCCGCTCCGCCACCCAGCTCGCGAAGAGGGCCAGGCCGAGGCCGCCCACGTCGGTGAACATGTGTACGGCATCGGCGAGGAGGGCGAGGCTGCCCGTCCACAGGGCGGCGATCAGCTCCACGACCAGGAAGACGGCGGTGAGCGCGAGCGTGGTAACAAGGAGCGGGCGCGACCGCGCGGCCGCGGTGCGGCGGTCATTATGCTCGTGCATCAGGCGGATCGTAACAGGTTACAATTCGCCTCGTGCACCGCGATCACACCGTTCTGCTCCACGGCACGCGCTTGCATTACACCGAGTGGGGCGACGCCGCCGCGCCGCCGCTCATCCTGCTCCACGGCGTCACCGGGCATGCGCGCACGTGGGACGACGAGGCGCGCGCCCTGTCGGCCGCGTGGCACGTCTTCGCCCTCGACCAGCGCGGCCACGGCGACTCCGATCCCGCCCCCGACGGCGACTACACCACCGACGCGCTCACCGAGGACCTCGCCATCTTCATCGACAGCCTCGGCCTCGCGCAGGTCACCCTGGTCGCGCTGTCGATGGGGGGCCGCGTCGCCATCGCCTATGCGGGCCGCTACCCCACCCGGGTCGCCCGCCTCGTCGTGATCGACATCGGCCCCGAGATCGCCGTCGCCGGCCGCGGCCGCGTGGGCGGCATGATGGCCGGCTCGCCCGAGCGCTTCGACTCGGTGGCCCGCGCCATCGACTACGCCCGCACCAACGCCCCCCGCTACACCGAGTCGATGCTGCGCCACCGCGTCGAGCACGGCGTGCGCCCCCTCGCCGACGGCGGCGTCACCTGGAAATACGACCGCGCCATCCGCGAGTCCGTCCGCCACGGCCGCTGGCGCGACCCCATCGACCTCTGGCCGCTGTGGAGCAGCATCACCTGCCCCACCCTCATCGTCCGCGGCGCCGACTCCGACATCCTCTCGCCCGACATCGCCAAGCGCATGCTCGAAGCGCTGCCCCACGCCCACCTCGCCGAAATTCCCAACGCCGGCCACACCGTCCCCGGCGACCAACCCAAAGCCTTCATGGACACCCTGACCACCTTCCTCAGCAGCTAGGAGGGCAGCAGGACGGGCAGCACTGAAGCCAGAATCCAGCCGAGGTAATCAGTGACGAACGAGCCGATAACTAATCGAAAACCAAGACGTATCAGTCACCAGCCGCAGGCGGCTTACCGGTCGCGAAGGGCGCGCGCAGCCTGCGCGCGCATCTGCTGCATGGCGCGCGTCTCCTGGTCGGAGTAGCGCTCCTCGGTCCACGGGTCGGCGCGCATGTGGTAGCCGTTCTGCTCCCAGAAGCCGGGCGGGTTGACGTCGAGGAATTCGAAGGCGCGCAGCCACTTGGCGCTCTTCCAGAAGTAGAGCTTCGGCAGCACGAGGCGCAGCGGCCCGCCGTGATCGGGCTCGAGGTCGCGGCCGTCGTGCTTGAGCGCGAGCAGGACGTCGCTGTCCATGAGGTCGGCGAGGGTCGTGTTGGTCGTGTAATCCGGATCGGCGTGCTGCACGACGAACTTCGCCTCCGGCCGCACCTTCACCCGGCCCAGGATCTCGCGGATGGGCACGCCCTCCCAGGTGTTGTCGAGCTTCGACCACCGCGTCACGCAATGGATGTCGGACTTCACGGTGACCCGGGGCAGCGCCAGGAACTCCTTCCAGGTCCACGACACCTCACGCTCCACGAGGCCGAAGCAGCGGAAGGTCCAGGTCCGGGGATCGAAGCGCGGCGTGCGGCCGTACGTCAGCACCGGCCACTTCGTGGTGAGGATCTGGCCCGGCGGCACCCGGGCGGCGAGGTCGGGGCTCGTCTGCTTGGCCATGATGTCCGCCACTATAAACCTCGCGGCGCCGCCTTTCGACGGTCATATAATGGGGACGCTCTTGAGATACCGGCACGCAAGCAACCGGAGCATCCCGCTGTCCAGCCTGGCCCGTGAGCCGGTCCGGAGCGTCGACCCTCCGTCGCCCGCAGCCATCCCCATCTCTCCCAGCCACCCGCCGGAGCGCCGCCACCGCCACGCTCCGCCACAGAGGACCAGATGAACGGAGAACGGAAGCTGGCGTTGTTCATCGACTTCGAGAACATCGCCCGCGGCGTCAAGGAAGCGCAGTACAAGCAGTTCGAGATCAAGCTCGTGCTCGAGCGCCTGCTCGAAAAAGGCAAGATCATCGTCCGCCGCGCCTATGCCGACTGGAACCGCTTCACCGAGTACAAGCGCCCCTTTCACGAATGGGCCATCGAGCTCATCGACGTCCCCCAGAGCCGGTACAGCGGCAAGAACTCCGCCGACATCCGCATGGTGGTGGACGCGCTCGATCTCGCTTACGGCAAGACCCACATCGACAGCTTCGCGCTCGTCTCGGGCGACTCGGACTTCTCCCCGCTCGTGTCCAAGCTGCGGGAGAACGACCGCTACGTGATCGGCCTCGGCGTGAAGTCGTCGTCGTCGGACCTGCTCGTGTCCAACTGCGACGAGTTCATCTTCTACGAGGACCTCATCCGCGACACGAAGAAGACGCGCCTGCTGCACGGGCTGCCGGAGAAGAAAGCGGAGGCGATGGCGCAGCTCATCGACGCCGTCCAGGCCCTCATGCGCGAGAACAAGGAAACGCTCTGGGGCTCGATGGTCAAGCAGACGATGATCCGCAAGAACCCCGCCTTCAACGAGTCCTACTACGGCTACTCCACCTTCTCGAAGCTGCTCGAGGAAGCCGCCAAGAACAAGGTGGTCACCCTCGAGCGCGACGAGAAGTCCGGCACCTACATCATCACCGCCCTCACCGAAGACTCCGGCCGCGCGGCGTAACATCGGCGGCGCCGCCACGCGGTGAGGAACCCGTCGCGGCCCCCGTCACTTCCGGCCCCTCCGGACCGCCGGAGGGTCGGTGACGAACCGCGAGAGGAGCCAGCTCACCGCGGAGATGATGAGGGCGCCCACGAAGGCGGGCCAGAAGCCGGTGATGGTGAAGCCGGGCACGAAGGCGGAGGTGAGCCACAGGCAGAAGGCGTTGAGCACGAAGAGGAAGAGCCCGAGAGTCACCAGCGTGAGGGGAAAGGTCAGCACGACGAAGATCGGCCGCACCACGGCATTGATGATGCCGAGCACGAGGCCCGCGATGAGCGCGGGCAGCATGCCGTCGAGGATGATGCCCGGCACGAGATGCGCAGCGAGCGCGATGGTGACGGCGTTGACGATGACCCGGAGCAGGAATCCCATGGTATTCTCCCGCGAAATGAGCCGCGTGTGTGTCGCCGTCCTGCTGCTCGTGGTGCTGGTGCCGGGCGCGACGGCGCAGATATCGCCGGCGCCCGTCTTCGTCCCGGACCCCACGATGACCAAGGGCGCCCCCGGCGCCCCCGTGACGATCGTGGAGTTCTCAGATTACCAGTGACCGCACTGCCAGCGCGTCCAGCGGTCGCTGGACGAGATTCTCACGGAGTTCTCCGGCACGGTGCGGCTCGTGTTCAAGGACTTCCCGCTCGCCGCGCACGAGCGCGCCCGGCCCGCCGCGGAAGCGGCGCGGTGCGCGGGCGCCCTCGGCAAGTTCTGGCCGTATCACAACCGGCTCTTCGCCAACCAGCCGCGCTTCGCACGCGACGAGCTGGTGCAGTACGCCATCGAGGTCGGCCTCGAGCGCGGGCCCTTCACCCGCTGCCTCGACGAGCGCCGCTTCCGCGACGCGGTGGAGGCGGACGCGGCGGAGGGCCGCGCCGCCGGCGTGCGCGGCACCCCGACCTTCTTCGTCAACGGCGAGAAGCTCGTGGGCGCGCACCCGGTGGAGAATTTCCGCAGTGCGATCAACGACGCGCTCCGGCGGCGCGCGCGCTGATGGCGTTCCTGCCCGTGGCCGAGGCCGAGTCCATCACCGTGGGTCGGGGCGCCTTCGTGGAGCGGGAGGGCCTCGCGCTCGCGGTCTTCAACGCCGGCGGCGGCCGCTTCTACGCGTGCAGCGCGCTGTGCCCGCACGAGGACGGCCCTCTCGCCGACGGCTGGCTCGAAGGCACGACCGTCGTGTGCCCGTGGCACGGCTTCGACTTCGATCTCATCACGGGCGCCTGCCGCGTGGACGACGACCTGTCCGTCACCGTCTACGCCACGCGCGTGCGGGCCGGCGTGGTGGAAGTCGACGTGCCGTGAGCGCCGCCGGTCCCACGGCGTGGGACGGCAAACCGGGGCCACGTAGTCCGTGATATCCTGAGGGCCTTGACCCCAGGCCGGCTGGCGGCGAACGTGGACAACCTCGAGAGGCGACACTAAAGTGGGCGAACGAGCCGTGAAACACGTCAGGAAGTTCCTCGGACAGCGTCTGCGCGCACTACGCAAGCAGCGATCACTCAGCCAGGAGAAGCTCGGCGACCGCGCCGGGCTCAGCGGCAAGTTCATCGGCGAGGTCGAGCGCGGCGAGAAGTCGATCTCCATCGACAGCCTCTACCGCGTGTCGGTCGCGCTCGAGATCCCGCTGCGCGATCTCACCGACGTGCGGGCGGCGAAGGAAGCGTCCGTGCCCAGCGAGGACGCGGAGAAGATCTTCGCGCTGGTGTCGGGCCGGCGGCGGCCCGAGGATATCCGCAAGGCGTTCAACGTCCTGCGCGCGATGTTCGGCAAAGCCTCATAACCGGCGAGGAGACGACAGTGCCGCCCACCATCAATTGGACCCAGGTGCAGACGCGCGCCCTGCTGATGATCCCCGGCCCCACCGAGCTGCCCTTCCCGGTGATCCAGGCGATGAACCAGCCCCCGGCCATCCAGTACGACCGGGGCTTCGACGAGACGGTGCTGGAGCCCACGACGCTGGCGCTGCGCGAGGTCTTCCAGACGAAGGGCGAGGTCATCCTCATGCCGGGCTCCGGTCGGACGGCGCTGGAGGCGGGCGCGCTCTCCGTGATCGAGCCGGGCGACCGGGTGCTCGTGATCGGCGCCGGGCAATTCGGCGTCCTCATGCGCGAGATCATGGGCCGCGTGGGCGCCGAGCTCACGGAGTTCCCCGTGGAGTGGGGCGCGCGCCTCGACATGGACCGGCTGCAGCGCGAAGCCGAGCGTGTGCGGCCGAAGGCCATCACGCTGGTGCACAACGAGACGTCGACGGGCACCACCTATCCCGCCGCCGAGGTCGGCAAGCTCGCGCGCTCGCTGGGCGCGCTCTTCCTGCTCGATACCGTGTCGTCCATCGCGGGTCTCGACGTGCGCACCGACGAGTGGGGCGTCGACCTCAACATGACGGGCTCCCAGAAGTGCCTGGCCGCCCCCCTCGGGCTCGCCCTCGTCTCCGTGAGCCCGCGCGCCTTCGAGGCGATGGAGCGGCGCACGAAGAAGGCCGGCAGCTACGTCTACGACCTGCTGCGCTGGAAGGAATGGTGGATCCCCGCCTCCCGCGGCGGCAAGGTGGCCGACGGCGCCCCCCGGCGGCAGCCCGTGTCCATCCCCACGCACCTCACCGCGGCCATGAGCGTGGCCGTGCGGCTCATCCTCGAGGAAGGCCTCGCCAACCGTGTGCACCGTCACACGGTCTCCGGCGCCGCCCTGCGCGCGGGCGTGCAGGCGATGGGGCTCGAGATGTTCCCCGATCCCACGCTCGCCTCCAACACGGTGTCCTGCATCAAGACGCCGAAGGACATCGACCCCGCCGCGGTGGTCACGCGCATGCGCGACCAGTACGGCATTCTCATCGGCACCGGCCTCGACAAGATCCGCACCAGCACGCTGCGCATCGGGACGATGGGCATCACGGCCAGCCCGCAGTACGTGCTGCCGGCGCTGTCGGCGCTCGAGCTGGCGCTGCGTGACCTCGGCTACAAGGGCGAGCCGGGCGCGGGCGTGGCGGCGGCTCAAGCCAGCTTCGCGAACGCG
>JBBDXO010000030.1:0-1345 GCA_040902295.1 Candidatus Rokuibacteriota bacterium
CCGGCAGGCCGAGGTCCGCGCCCGCCACCTCCGTCTCGCTGCTGAGCAGCGCCACACGCTCCATCACGTTGCCGAGCTCACGCACGTTGCCCGGCCACGCGTAGGCGGCGAGGGCGGCGCGGGCGCTGTCGCCGAGGCGCTTGGGCGCCACGCCGTAGTCGGCGCACGCGCGCGCCAGGAAATGCTCGGCCAGGCGCGTGACGTCGCCGCCGCGCGCGCGCAGCGGCGGCAGCGACAGCGTGAGGACGGCAAGCCGGTGGTAGAGATCCTCGCGGAAGCGGCGGGCGGCGATGGCGGAGCGCAGGTCTTCGTTGGTGGCGGTGACGATCCAGACGTCGATCGCTTCATCACGCGTGCTGCCCAGCCGTCGTACCGCGCGCTCCTCGATCACCTTGAGGAGCTTGGCCTGCATGGCTTCCGGCAGCAGGCCGACCTCGTCCAGGAAGATGGTGCCGCGGTGGGCCGCCTGGAAAAGCCCCTGCTTGGCGCGGCGGGCGTCGGTGAAGGCGCCGCGCTCGAAGCCGAACATCTCCGCTTCGAGGAGCGTGTCCGGGATGGCCGCGCAGTTGACGTCGACGAACGGCCCCTCCGCGCGCGGCCCCGCGCGGTGCAGGGTGCGCGCGAGCAGTCCCTTGCCCGTGCCCGTCTCACCCTCGATCAGCACGGGGGGCAGCCGTCGCGCGTCGCGCTGGCGCTCCAGCAGCCGCTTGACCTTGTCGCGCACGGCTTCGATCCCGCGGCTGTCACCCAGCAGATCGTCGAGCGCTTTCACAGCGGCATCTTACTCCGGGCCGGTCAATTCACTGTTCAACTCCTGACCACCGCCACGTGGTCAGCACGCTTCGTGGCTCGTAAGTACGTGAATCAACATGCTCTCAGATTGGTCCCTCGATTGCCTTTACACCGGGGCATGAGACGACATCGCAACACCGCCGAGCACGCCGAACCCGACAGGCCCGACCGCTGGTACGTGCCCCTCATCGTCGCCGGCGCCGTCGCCCTCGTGCTTCTGCTGGCCGGCGTGGCCGCGCTCGAAGTCTTCGTCACGCGCGTGGGCAGCGTGACCGCCCGGGACCACGCGGCACTGGTGCGGGTCGACGAGGCGCTCACGCGCAGGGACATGGCAGCGACGGCGGCGGCCAACGAGCCGCAGCGCTCTGGCAACGGTGGGCCGCGGGCACGCTCGAGACCGAGCGTGCGCGTGCGACCCGATCACGGAGGATGAACCGCATGACGCACGAAGGCGGCGGGCGCCGGGAGGCGGAGGACATGATGATGACCTGTGACAGCGGCACCACGGACGCGGCGATCAACGGCGACGACGGGGCATATCCCGAATCACAGC
>JBBDXO010000030.1:1445-7933 GCA_040902295.1 Candidatus Rokuibacteriota bacterium
CGAATCACAGCCATGGGCCACACCCATCGCCGCCATGGACCGGGCCATCGCCGAGGGTAACGTGACGGCCGCCGTGCGCGCGTGGCGCCAGGCATATCTCCTCGCGGTGAACGACATGGGCTGGGATGGCCTGCTCGACGTGGCCACCGCCTGCCGGCGCATCGCCGCCATTCCGGGCTTCGCGAAAACCTCCGAGGATCGCGCGCGCGAGACGTACTGGCTGGCGCTCTTCCGCGCGCGGCGGCAGGGCTCGCTGGAAGGCGTGCTGCAATCGGCGGAGGCCTTCGGCGCGCTCGGCGATCGCCCCATGGTGGAGCAATGCATCCGCGTGGCCGAGCGGCTGGCCGCGCTCAACGCCGACGGCGACGCTCCCGCGCGCGTGCGCGCCCTGGCCACCAGCCTCATGCAGCGTTACGTCGAGGCGGGGCGCCCGGCGGGCGCGTGAGGCCGGGCGCTAGCGGAAGGCGGGGGCGACGTCCCTCATGAAGCGGTCGAGGACGGGACGCGGGTCCCTGGGCAGAAACATGGTGGGGATCCACAGCATGCCCACGCCGGCGTCGCGGAGGTGGACGAGCTTGTTGCGGATGTCGGAGACGGAGCCGGCGAGCACGGTGTCACGCGCCAGATCGTCCGCCATGCCCATGCGCTTGCGCAGCGCGCCGCGGAGCGAGTCGATCTCCGCCGGGGCCTCGGTGAAGAGCAGCGGCATGTTGGCGGAATGGACGATGCGCTTGGGATCGCGGCCCAGCTCGGTGCAGTAGCCGTCGAGCAGGGCGCCCTTGCGCGCCAGCGTGGCGGGCCCGCCCCAGACGTTCCAGTGATCGGCATGCCGGGCGGCGATCCTGAGGGTGACCTTCTCGCCGCCGCCCCCGATCATCAGCTCGGGATATGGCTGCTGGACGGGCTTGGGGCTCAGCGGCGCGTCGCTGAGCTGATAGAAGCGGCCCTTGTAGTCGCTCTTGGGCTGTGTCCACAGCGCCTTCACCACGTGGCACGCCTCGTCCAGGCGTGCGAGCCGCTCGGCGACCGTGTAGAAGGGAATGCCGTAGGCCTCGTGCTCGTTCTGCTGCCAGGCAGCGCCCAGCCCGCAGATGAGGCGGCCGGCCGAGATGATGTCCACCTGCGCGGCCATCTTGGCGAGGAGCGCGGGGTGGCGGTACGTATTGCCGGCGACGATGGTGCCCACGCGCATGCGCGGCACCAGCGCCGCGAGAGCGGCCAGCGTGGTCCAGCCTTCCATCGTGTCGCCGGTGCGCTCGGGCGTGTTCGGCATGAAGTGATCGGTCACGCACGCGGCGTCCCAGCCGGTGGCCTCGGCGTGGCGCCAGAGGCCGAGCACCGCGTCCCAGGTGGTGGCCCCCATGCCCGTGAAGATTCCGAAACGCATGCCCGTCACCGGTCGCCGCGCTGATTGGGCGGCACGTAGACGCCCGACCGGGTTGGATCCGGATCCGGCGCCTTCTCGACCTTCGACGGATTGACGTCCACCCAGCCGCGGCCGCGCATGCACGTGTCATCGAGGCGGCCACCCCTGCTGCACGCAGCGTGATCGCGCCGGAATTCGGCCGTGCTGTACTGCGCGTTGATCTTCATCCACTGGCGCTCGGGGGCGCCGCCGCAGCCGGAGACGACGGCGCCGAGGACGATGGCGGTGATCGTGGTTTTCCAGTACATTGCGTGGCATTGTACCGGGTGTAGGCTCTAAAAAGGAACCCCTGATGAGCGACGGGCTGGGCGGCAGTGTGTGGTCGGGTCTTCTCGGCGTCCGCGAGCGTCTGATCGCCATCGTTCCCGGCCTCCTCGTCATGCTCACGCTCATCGGCGTGGGCCTGGTGGCGGGATGGCTGGCGCGCGCCGTCATCACCCGGCTCACGCGCGCGGTGGGCTTCGACCGGCTCATGGAGCGCGGCGGCGTCGCCGCGTCGTTCCGCCGCGCCGGGATCGTCCGCTCTCCCTCGGACGCCGCGGGCCTCCTCGCCTTCTGGGCGATCTTCATCGTCTTCGCGAGCGCGGGCGTCGACGCCGTCGCCCCGCCCGGCGCCACCGGCGCCACCGCCTTCCTGCTCGCGTTTCTGCCGCCGCTGTTCGCGGCCACCCTCATCCTCGTCGTGGGCTGGCTGGTGGCAAACTTCCTGAGCCAGGGCGTGCTCATCGCGGCGGTGAACGCGCGCGTGCCGGAGGCGCGACTGCTCGCGCGCGCCGTGCACTGGGGCGTGCTCCTGTTCGCCGGCGCCACCGCGCTCACGCACCTCGGCATCGGCAAGGAGATGGTCCTCGTCGCCTTCGGCATCAGCTTCGGCGGCCTCGTGTTCGCGGTGGCGCTCGCCTTCGGCCTCGGGGGCCGCGGGCTGGCACGCGACATCCTCGTCCGGCGCCTGCGCCGCGAATCGCCGCCGCCACAAGAGCGGCTCACACACCTGTAACCGGCCGCCGTCCCGTCCTCGAGCAGACGGCGGCCCTCTTCAACGCGCACGTCGCGGAATTCCTCACCGCGACGGACAGCAGCCGCCGGGGACGTGGTCCGTCCGAGACGTCAGCCGCGCGCGCGCGGCGGCCGGAAGAGCACATAGCCGATGCCGCCCCGCTGCAGCCACACGCGCTCGAACTCGGAGCGGAGATACCGCCGCGGCACCCCGTCATCCCCCGCCGCCGCGGGATCGTTCACGAGCACGTGCCCGCCCTCGTACCCGGTCAGCACGACGAGGTGGCCCGAGGTCTCCGTGAGCGGCGCGCCCTGCAGCTCGCCCGCCGAGAACCGGATGGAGGCCACGACCGGCATCCCCTGCTCGAGGCACCACGCCGCGGACGGCCAGTCGGGAAAGCGCAGCAGGTAGCCCGCCACGTCGTGGCGCGCCGCCGCCGCGATGGCGGCGGGCCACACGCCGTATCGGTCGGTGGCCGCATGAAACGCCTCCGCCGCCACCGAGAGCGCGGATACCTCGCACCCCCAGTAGCCCAGCACCATCGCCACGCTCGTGGGCGAGCAGATCCGCATGGCGCTGGATCCGCCCACCACCATCTGGCTGATGGCGGGCACCCTGAGGCGTGTCCCCTGCGGCGGCATCGACGCCACCGTGAGTGGCGAGGGCTGCTGGTCGCTCGCGGACAGCGCGATGAGCCACGGCGACCTCAGCGCCGCGCTGTCGCCGCGCCACCGCAGTCGCAGCCTGATGGCCTCCAGCGGCACGGGCGTCGTGAACTCGTCGATCTCGGCGCTGAGCGCAGTGCGTGCCGAGGGGAGCGGATCGAACACGGTGGGCCCGATGGCATCGGCGGCGACCCATGGCAACCATTCGCCCCCCAGGCGAGCGGACAGCTCGAAGCGGAAGCTGACGGCCTCGGGGGTGAGCGCGCTGAACGAGGGCACCAGGTGCACCGTCGCCCACCGTGGACGCCATTCCGGGACTTCGATGAGTCGCTCGGCCTGCCCATCCGCCGGCGCGACCTCCAGTGCGTGAGGGGCGGAGACCCCGGCGGGCGTACGACACGCGGGAGGGACAGCGTCGAGGAGCCCGCGTGGATCGAGCCCGTGGGAGCACAGGAGGAGATCGGTCGCCACCGCCACATAGTGTACCGGCTGAGGAGCACGGGGACCGAAGACGGTAAGAAAGTTCCGTGTCGGAGGGGAGAGGGGCGCGCAACGGTTCGGCCTTACGTGAGAGCAGTGGGCGGCATCACCATTGCAATCGGCATCACCATTGCAATCAGCGACGCGAGATGTCCAATGCCGTACCGTAAGGAGAGCGCATGACCTTCGGCAAATGTGTCTGGGACGGCTGCACCCGCCACGCAGAGAAGGAATCGACCGGCGCCTGCCGGGCCCATCACGTCAAGCTGCGCGATGCCCAGTGTGCCAAGTGCAAGGGCCAGATCACGAGCCGCACCGAGCTCGACAGCGGCCGCTGCCGGCGCTGCTCATCCGTGCGCGCGGCCTGATCCCGACGGATTTCCGCAACGTCTCGCAACGCCTCCGGGGAAAACTGCACCCGTTTGCGTTCTCTGGTCACGCCACGTTCACGGCAACCCGCAATTCCCGGGGAATCAGCCATGGCACCGTCGTTGCACCGAGACACCGCCATGGCGGCAGAACCCAACTCCTTCGAAGACACCAGCCCCATCACGTACCAGTTCACCGTGCTGCGTGGGATGACCATCGCGCTCGTGATCGAGACGCGTGACTGGTACTCCGGGCTGCTGCAGGCTGCGCTGGCGCGCATCAGGCTCGAAGGGCAGAACTGAGCGGGGGCCCTGGGCGAAACATACGCCCCCCGCGCGCCCTGGTCTTGTTTGCGGCATCATGCCGCGCCCCGACGTGCGTCAGGGCTGTTGTCGTCCAGCCTGTGCGCCGAGCCGGGTCGCTAGCAAACCCCGCACGGCGCAGGCGTTCGGTCCGGTGGCGTCATCTCCATCCGCACCTCCTGGCCGGAGTGTACTGCTCGACGGCGATACCGGATTGCCCGGCCCGCCGTACTTCCGGTGTACCCCCGCCCCATCATCGAGTCAAGCGCCAAAGGCGAGGACGTCATGCATCGCGCCCCTGGCGTCCTGTGCCGCGGATGCGCGGGTCGAGGACGTCCCGCAACGCATCGCCGAACATGTTGAATGCGAACACCACGACGGAGATCGCCACCCCCGGCCACACCGCCATCCACGGCGCGCTGTACATGTACGTGCGGCCCGAGCCGGACAGCATCGAGCCCCACGAGGGGTGCGGCGGCGGCACGCCGTAGCCGAGAAACGACAGCGCGGACTCGGCGAGGATGATGGCGCCGAGGCCGATGGTGGCGAGCACGATGATGGTCGCCGCCACGTTGGGCAGGATGTGCCGGACCATGATGCGGGTGTGACCGCAGCCGATGGCGCGCGCGGCCTCCACGTAGGGGTTCTCCGCCACCGCCAGGGTCGCGCCGCGAATCACGCGCGATCCGGTGGCGGCCACGAGGATCGACAGGGACAGGATGACGTTGCCCATGCCGGGGCCGAGGACGGCCAGCAGCGACAGGATGATGATCAGGAACGGGAAGGACTGCCAGGCATCCACGACACGCTGCACGCAGATGTCGTAGCGGCCGCGGAAGTAGCCGCTGGTGATGCCCACGAGGGCGGCGAGCACGTTGGCGAGGAAGACGGTGGCAAAGCTCACGGTGACCGTCACCCGGGCCCCGTACACGATGCGGCTGAAGATATCCCGGCTCACGTTGTCGGTGCCGAGCGGGAAGTCGCGGCTGGGCGCACGCAGGCGGGCGCCCGGGATCGACTCGTCGAACGAGTAGGGCGCGATCCATTCCGCGAAGCCCGCCATCAGGAGCAGGACCACGATGACCACGGCTCCCAGGGCGCCGAGCGGCTTGCGCCGGCAGAACCGCCACGTCGCCGCCAGCACCCGGCGCAGGCCGCCCGCGCGCGCGCGCGCCTCGGGCCACTGCGGCCCCACCATCGCGCTCACGGGCTCCGTCACGCGGGCCATCGTCAGAACCGGATGCGGGGGTCGAGGTAGGCGTAGAGGACGTCGACGAGGAGATTGACGCCGACGACGGTGGTCACGACGACGAGATTGATCCCCTGGATGACCGGATAGTCGCGCTCGGTGATGGCGTCGAAGAGGAACCGGCCCATGCCGGGCAGCCCGAAGATCGATTCGAAGATGATGGTGCCGCTCAGGACCTGGGCGATCTGGATGCCGAGCACGGTGACGACGGGGATGAGCGCGTTCTTGAGGCAGTGCTTGAGCACGATGCGGCGCTCGACGAGGCCCTTGGACCACGCCGTGCGCACGTAATCCATCCGCAGCACCTCGAGCAGCTGCGTGCGGGTCAACCGCATGATGGACGCGGCGGAGGCGATGCCGAGCAGACAGCCGGGGATGAGGAACTGGGCGAGGTGGCGGCCGGGATGGTCCTCGAAGCGCGTGAACTCGATGGAGGGCGTCCAGCCGAAATAGATCGCGGGCAGCACCACCACCAGCGTCCCGAGCCAGAACCCCGGCATGGACAGCCCGAGGATGGCCGCGCTGCGGGCGGTGTAGTCACGGACGCTGTCCTGTCGTGTCGCCGACACCACGCCGAACGGCACGCCGACGAGGATGGCGAAGACGACGGCGACGGCGCCCAGCTCGAGGCTGACCGGCACGCGGCGGGCCAGCTCCTCGATCACCGGGCGCCCCGTGTACAGCGAGTTTCCGAGGTCGCCCTGGACCACGCGGCCCATCCATTCGAAGTACTGTACGTGAATGGGCCGGTCGAGGCCGAGCTTGCGGCGCATCTCCTCGATGTCGTTCGCGTACTGGTTTTCTTCCATCATCAGCACGACGACGTCGCCGGGGATGAGACGCGAGAGCGAGAAGACGATGACGCTGGCGAGCAACAGTGACGGCAGCGCCACCAGCAGCCGCTTCAGGGCGTACTTGCGAATCACGGGCGGTTATCGGGGCCGGGCGGGCGTACCCCCCCCGCCCCCGAGAACGCGCGCGCGACCTTCGAGGCGCTCCC
>JBBDXO010000031.1:0-1223 GCA_040902295.1 Candidatus Rokuibacteriota bacterium
ACTCACGCGCGCCCTTGATGACCATGAACACGCCCGCCGAGCTCGACTTCAGGCGTGGATCGAGGATCCGCGTGAACGAGAAGACGACGTCGTCCGCGGTCACCTCGCGCCCGTGGTGGAACATGACCCCGGGGCGCAGCATGAACGTCCACGTGAGCCCGTCGCGCGTGGCTTTCCAGAACCGGGCGAGCGCGGGCGTGATGGTGAGGGTGTGGTCGAACTCGACGAGGCCGTCGAAGATCTGGTTGGCGACGGAGCGGCTGTAGACGTCGCTGATGCGCGCGGGATCGAGCGTGGCCGGATCGTGACCGAGCGGACGGCGGTACACGGACGGCTCCGCGGGCGCGCCGCCCGTCTGCGCCGCCGCCGCGAACGGCGCGGCGAGAGCGCAGACGGTGGCGAGCACGAAAAGGAGGAGACGACCGCGCGCGCTCCGTCCCCTCTTCCTGACCGCGTATGGGGCAGACACCCGGCCCCTCGAGCGGGCGAAAGGGATTAGTCGCCGCCGCCGCCGCCGTCGGCCGTGCCGATCGCCTGGAAGAGCTGCGTGGAGCCGGTCGTGGCCGACTCGAGCACCGGAGCCGCGAACAGGAAGGAAGCCAGCACGAGTACCGCCGCGATCATCTTGCTCATTGCCCTGTCCCCTTTCAGGCATCTCAGGCCCTTCACCATGAAGGGCGTGGACTCCTGTCGGGCAGGAACGTAGAGCAATTCGATCGCCACACGCGCGGCGCGAAGACGTGAGACGCAAGTACGCGGTTTTCATCGAAGGCCGCTTGGGCACGGACGCGTGTTCCGACGGGCGTGGTGGCCACGACGTGTGCATCGGCGACGCTGCCTCTGAGCGTAAGCCATCGATATCAGGGATCTCCGCCGGAGCATGCACATGCCCGGGGCAGGGTGGCCCGTTACTGTGCGCCGCCGGACCCCGTTCCCTTCGCCCGCCTCCAGCGTGCGAGCTTGAGCTTGAGCGAGTTGCGGTGGATGCCGAGGATCCGCGCCGCCTCGCTCTGGTTGCCGTCGACGCTGGCGAGCGCGCGCATGACGATCTGCCGCTCGAAGGCATCGCTCGCCTCGTTCAGCGGCACCATCTCTTCGCGCCGGCCGCGGCCGCGATGCGGCGCCACCGTGAGGTCCAGCGGCAGGTCGTCCACCCCGATGACGGGGCCGTCGACGAGCACGATGGAGCGCTCGATGATGTTCTGCAGCTCGCGCACGTTCCC
>JBBDXO010000032.1:0-2968 GCA_040902295.1 Candidatus Rokuibacteriota bacterium
CCGAAGAGAGGGACCCCATGACTGCCATGTCCAAGTCCGTCGACCTCGAGCGCCGTGGCCGCGTCGCCGTTCTCACCGTCAACAATCCGCCCGTGAATGCGCTGAGCCAGCACGTGCGCCAGGGGCTCACCGACGGCCTCAAGGCCGCCGCGGCCGATTCCGAGGCGAAGGCGATCGTCATCGTGTGCGCCGGGCGCACGTTCATCGCGGGCGCCGACATCACGGAGTTCGGCAAGCCCCCCACGGAGCCGGGCCTGCACGCGGTGCTCGACCTCATCGAGGGCAGCGCCAAGCCGGTCGTCGCCGCCATCCACGGCACCGCCCTCGGCGGCGGGCTCGAGGTCACGCTGGCCTGCCACTACCGGGTGGGCGCCAGGGGCGCGCGCTTCGGCCTGCCGGAAGTGAAGCTGGGCCTGCTGCCGGGCGCGGGCGGCACGCAGCGGCTGCCGCGCGTGGTGGGCGTGGAGAAGGCGCTGCAGATGATCGTGAGCGGCGATCCCATCGGCGCCGATGCCGCGCTCAAGAGCGGGCTCATCGACGAGATCGTGGACGGCGATCTCACGGCGGCGGGCGTGGCCTTCGCGGAGAAGGTCGTGGCGGAGGGCAAGCCGCTCAAGAAGATCCGCGACATCACGGTGACGGCGGGCCCCGAGGTGTTCTCGAACTTCCGCGCCTCCGTGGCACGGCAGACGCGCGGCTTCCGCGCGCCGGAGAACTGCATCAAGGCGGTGGAGGCGGCGGCCACCCTGCCCTTCGATGCGGGCCTCAAGCGCGAGCGCGAGCTGTTCGCCGAGCTGCTGAATTCCCCCGAGTCCAAGGCGCAGCGCTACTTCTTCTTCGCCGAGCGCGAGGCCTCCAAGATCCCCGACGTGCCGGCGGACACGCCCGTGAAGGAGATCAAGAAGGCGGCCGTGCTGGGCGCGGGCACGATGGGCGGCGGCATCGCCATGAACTTCGCCAACGTGGGCATCCCCGTCACCGTCATCGAGGTGGCCAAGGAGGCGCTCGACCGCGGCCTCGGCGTGGTGCGCAAGAACTACGAGGGCACGGCCTCCCGCGGGCGCATCACCGCCGCCGACGTCGACAAGCGCATGGGTCTGATCAAGGGCTCGACGGACTTCAAGGACATGGCGGACGCCGACATCGTGATCGAGGCGGTGTTCGAGGAGATGCCGGTCAAGAAGGAGGTCTTCGCGAAGATCGACGCCATCGCCAAGCCGGACGCGGTGCTCGCCACCAATACCTCCACGCTGGACGTCAACGAGATCGCCTCCGCCACCAAACGGCCGGAGTCGGTGGTGGGCATGCACTTCTTCAGCCCCGCCAACGTGATGAAGCTGCTGGAAGTGGTGCGCGGGTCGAAGTCGTCGAAGACGGCCATCGCCACCGCGATGACCGTCGGCCGCACGATCAGCAAGGTGCCCGCCCTCGTGGGCGTGTGCCACGGCTTCGTGGGCAACCGCATGCTCCACCAGCGCGGCCACGAGGCGGAGAACCTCATCCTCGAGGGCGCGCTGCCCCACCAGGTGGACAAGGTGCTCTACGACTTCGGCTTCCCGATGGGGCCCTTCGCGATGGGCGACCTCGCGGGCCTGGACGTGGGCTGGCGCATCCGCAAGGGGCGCGGCGTGCGCTCGGAAGTGGCCGACCGCATCTGCGAGCTGGGCCGCTTCGGCCAGAAGACGGGCTCCGGCTATTACAAGTACGACGACAAGCGCAACCCGAGCCCCGACCCGGAAGTCGAGAAGATCATCTTCGAGGTCTCCAAGGAGAAGGGCATCAAGCGGCGGCAGATCTCCGACGAGGAGATCCTCCAGCGCCTGCTGTACCCGATGGTCAACGAGGGCGCCAAGATCCTGGAGGAGAAGATCGCGATTCGCGCCAGCGACATCGACGTCATCTGGGTGTACGGCTACGGCTGGCCCGTGTATCGCGGCGGCCCGATGTTCTGGGCGGACTCGATCGGGCTCAAGGCCCTGCGCGACAAGCTGCTCGAGTTCCAGCGCACGCACGGCGACTTCTGGAAGCCGGCGCCGCTGCTCAATCGCCTCGCGGACGAAGGCAAGACGTTCACCTCATAAGCCAAGGAGGCGGCCATGGCCGCAGTCACCGGCAAGCTGCTGCACGTCGATCTCACCACGCGCCGGACGCGCGTGGAGGAGATCCCCGAGACGGTCATGCGCAAGCACCTCGGTGGCGGCGCCCTGGCCGCCTACATCCTGCTGCGCGACATGCCGGCGGGCGTGGACCCGCTCGGCCCCGACAACGTGCTCGTCTTCATGACGTCCGTCATCAACGGGCTGTCGCTGTCCGGCAGCAACCGGTACACGGCGGCGGCGAAGTCGCCGCTCACCGGCGCCTTCGGCGAATCCGAGGCGGGCGGCTGGTGGGGCCCGGAGCTGCGCGCGGCGGGGTGGGACGGCGTCGTCATCCGCGGCTCGTCCCCGACGCCCGTGTACCTGTGGATCAAGGACGACCAGGTCGAGTTCCGTGACGCCTCCGCCTACTGGGGCAAGCTCTCCGGCGACGTGCAGGACGGTCTCGAGCAGGAGCTGGGCGACAAGCGCATCCGCGTGCTGCAGACGGGCATCGCGGGCGAGCGCGGCGTGAAGTACGCCGCCATCGTGAACCAGCTCAAGCATTTCCATGGCCGCTGCGGCCTCGGCGCCGTCATGGGCGCCAAGAAGCTGAAGGCGGTGGTGGTGCGCGGCAGCAAGCCGCCCGTGGCCAGCGACAAGGGTAAGGCCAAGGAGAGCCTCGTGTGGTTCAAGGACCACTACGACCGCGCCACCGACCGCTTCCACCAGGTGGGCTCGGCGGGCGGCGTGCTGGCGCTGGAGGCCTCCGGCATCCTGCCCACCCGCAACTTCCGCGACGGCTCCTTCGAGCACGCGCGCGCCATCAGCGGGCAGACGATGCGCGACACCATCCTCGTGAACAGAGGCACCTGTTACGCGTGCGCGGTGGC
>JBBDXO010000032.1:3068-6211 GCA_040902295.1 Candidatus Rokuibacteriota bacterium
CACGTGAAGGGGCAGGAGCTGCCCATGCACGACCCGCGCGGCAAGAAGGGCTTGTCGCTGGCGTACGCGCTGTCGCCCACGGGCGCCGACCACATGGAGGCGCCGCACGACCCGCTCTACGCGGGCTTTCATCCGCAGGGGCATCCCCTGGGCGGCCTCGGGCTCATCGAGCCGCTCGATCCGCTCGTGCTCGACGCCAAGAAGGTGCAGGCGTTCTTCGTCACCCAGCAGATCTGGTCGTTCTACAACGCCGTCGGCATGTGCGACTTCGTGGGGGCGCCCCTCAATGCCCTCGAGATGAACCCGCTCGTCAATTACATCAACGCCGTCACGGGGTGGAACATGAGCCTCTTCGAGCTGATGAAGGTGGGCGAGCGCGGCAACACGCTGGCGCGCCTCTTCAACGTGCGCGAGGGCTTCACGCCCGCGGACGACGTGCTGCCGCAGCGGCTGCACGAGGGCCTCGGCAACGGCGCCCTCAAGGGCGAGCGCATCGACCCCGAGCAGTTCTTCGCCGCGCGCAACACCTACTACGAGATGGCGGGGTGGGATCCGAAGACGGGCGCGCCCACCGCCACCAAGCTCGTCGAGCTGGGCGTGGAGGCGGCGCGATGAGCGCGGCGAAGGCCGTCGTCCTCATCCTCGCGGGCCTGCTGCTGGCGGCGGGCGCCGCGGAGGCCCAGAAGAAGCAGCTCGTGGTCGCCCTGAACCAGGACCCTGACATCCTCGACCCCACGCTGTCGCGCACGTACGTGGGGCGCATCATCTTTGCGCAGATGTGCGAGAAGCTCTACGAGATCGACGAGAGTTTGCGCATCCTGCCCCAGCTCGCCGCCGGCATGCCGGTGCTGAGCGACGGCGGCAAGACCGTCACCATCACGCTGCGCCCGGGCGTGAAGTTCAACGACGGCACGCCGATGACGGCGGAAGCGGTGCGGCTGTCGCTGGACCGCCACCGGACCATGAAGGGCTCCAACCGCCGCAGCGAGCTGGCCTCCGTCACCGCCGTCGAGACCGTCGACCCCCTCACCGTGCGCCTGCGCCTGAAGGCGCCCTTCTCGCCGCTCACGGCCCAGCTCGCCGACCGCGCGGGCATGCCCGTGTCGCCCATCGCGGTGGAGAAGCTGGGCGACAAGTTCGGCACCGCCCCCGTGTGCGTGGGGCCCTGGCAGTTCGTCGAGCGCATTCCTCAAGATAGGATCGTGGTCGAGAAATCGCCGCACTACTTCGACCCCTCGCAGGCGGCGTTCGATCGCATCGTCTTCCGCATCATCCCCGACGACAACGTGCGCCTGGCCAACCTGCGCTCGGGCGACATCGACGTGATGCACCTGGTGGCGCCCAGCGACGCCGCCAGCCTCAAGAAGGAAGGCCGCTTCGAGGTCTCCAACGTGACGGGCCTCGGCTTCAACACCGTCCAGATCAATCTCCGGAACAAGACGGGCAAGACGAAGGCGCCGGGGGACCTCGGCACGCCGCTCGCCAACGACCCGCGCGTGCGGGAGGCGCTCGAGCTGTCGATCGACCGCGAAGCGCTCGTCCAGGTCGCCTACGACGGCCAGTTCACCGTCGGCTGCGGGCCCATCTCGCCCAACAGCGTCTTCTTCGACAAGACCCGCCGGTGCCCGGCGCGGGACGTGGCCAAGGCCAGGAAGCTGCTCGCCGAGGCCGGGCTGCCCAACGGCTACACCTTCGAGATGGTCATCGCCAACAACCCGCAGCAGCGGCGCGTGGGCGAGGTCATCCAGGGCATGGCCCGCGACGCCGGCTTCACCATCAACCTGCGCCCGGCGGAGTTCGCCTCCAGCCTCAAGGACAACGACGACGGCAAGCACCAGGCCTTCCTCGTGGGCTGGAGCGGCCGCGTCGATCCCGACGGCAACATCTATACCGCGCAGTCGTGCGGGGGCGCCCTGAACGCCACGCTGGCGTGCGACGAGAAGGTGGACGCGCTGCTGAACAAGGCGCGCGAGACGGCGGAGCTGCCGGCGCGCATCGGCTTCTATCGCGAAGCCACCGACCTCATCACCACGCGCCGCAACGTCATCTACCTCTACCACCAGAACTACATCGTGTCGTACCCGAAGAGCCTCAAGGGCTACAAGGCCGTGCCGGACGGCCTCATCCGCATCAAGGGCACGAGCTGGAACTAGGGCTGCCCGTGCGGTGATCGAGTTCCTCGCGCGCCGCGCGCTGATCTCGGGGCTGACGCTCGTGCTCATCAGCCTCGTCGTCTTCGCCGGCGTGCGGATGCTCCCCGGCGACCCCGCGCGCGTGCTCGCGGGCACCGAGGCGGACGAGGCCGGGCTGGAGGAGGTGCGGGAGAAGTACGGGCTGAACGACTCCATCGCCATCCAGTACCTGCGCTGGGCGGGGCTGGCCGTGCGCGGCGACCTCGGCGAGTCCATCCGCACCCGGCAGCCGGTGGCGGCCACCGTGGCCGCCAAGCTGCCCATCACCATCGAGCTCGCCGTCCTCTCGGTGCTGGTGGCCCTCGTCATCGCGCTGCCCGCGGGCGTGCTCGCCGCCGTGCGCCGCAACAGCGTGTGGGACCTGCTCGCGAGCGGCGCCTCCCTGTGCGGGGTGTCGGTGCCGAACTTCTGGCTCGGCATCATGCTCATCCTGCTCGTGTCCGTGCGCTTGGGCTGGCTGCCCGCCTCCGGCTTCGTGCCCTTCGCCGAGGATCCGCTCGGCAACCTCCAGCGCATGCTCATGCCGGCGTTCGTGCTCGGCACCGGCCTCGCCGCCGTGCTCATGCGGCAGACGCGCAACAGCATGATCGAGGTGCTGGGCGCCGACTACATCCGCACCGCGCGCAGCAAGGGGCTGGGACAGAAGGCGGTGGTGATCCGTCACGGACTGCGCAACGGCCTCATCCCCGTGGTGACGATCCTCGGCCTGCAGATGGGCGCGCTCATGAGCGGCGCCGTGGTCACCGAGCAGATCTTCGTCATTCCCGGCTTCGGGCGCCTCATCGTGGAAGCGGTCTTCACGCGCGACTACCCCGTCGTGCAGGGCGTGGTGCTCATCACCGCCTCCGCCTACGTCCTCATCAACCTGCTCGTGGACGTGTCGTACTCGATCCTGAACCCGCGCATCCGCATCCGCGGCGCCGCCGATGGCGCCTGACGCCGCCGCCTACC
>JBBDXO010000032.1:6311-7864 GCA_040902295.1 Candidatus Rokuibacteriota bacterium
TTCGCCATCGCCGCCGGCGTGCCCGTCGGCCTCGCCGCCGGCTACTACCGCGGCGCCCTCGACCAGGTGATCATGCGCGTCACCGACGCCTGGCTCGCCTTCCCGTTTCTCATTCTCGCCATCGGCCTCGTGGCCATCCTGGGGCCGTCGCTGACGAATGCCACGCTCGCCATCGGCCTCGGCGCCACGCCCACGTACATCCGGCTCACGCGCGGCCTGGTGCTGTCGACGAAGGAGGAGGACTACGTGGCGGGCGCGCGCGCACTCGGCGCGGGCGACCTGCGCGTGATGGGCCGTCACATCCTGCCCAACATCGTGAGCACGATCATCGTGCAGGCCACGGTCGCCATCCCCACCGCCATCATCGCGGAAGCGGTCCTGTCCTTCCTTGGTCTGGGCGTGCAACCGCCCGCGCCGTCATGGGGGACGATGCTGAATGCGGCCCAGCAGTTCCTGGAGACGGCGCCGTGGATGGCCTTCTGGCCGGGCCTCGCCATCTTCCTGCTCGCGCTGGCCTTCAACCTGGCCGGCGACGGCCTGCGCGACCTGCTGGATCCGAAAGATTACTGACATGGGGCTACCATAGGGGCATGGTGAACGCGGCCGAGGTGCTCACCGCAGCAGAGATCGCGCGCCTGCGGCGCAAGTCGAACGTGGCGGGCGCCCTGCTCGTGCTGCACGCGTGGGCGGTGGTGGCGGGCGCGATGGCGCTCGTCGTCCTGTGGCCGAATCCGCTCACCGTCGTCGCCGCCGTCATGGTGATCGGCGGGCGGCAGCTCGGCCTCGCCATCCTCATGCACGACGCCGCGCACGGCCTGCTCTTCACCCGTCGCCGGCTCAACGATGGCCTTGGCCAGTGGCTGTGCGCCTACCCCGTCTTCACCGACATGACGCTCTACCGGCCCTATCACCTCACGCACCACCGGCACACGCAGCAGCCCGACGATCCCGACCTCGTGCTCTCGGCGCCCTTTCCGATCACGCGCGGCAGCCTCAAGCGCAAGCTCCTGCGCGACCTCACCGGCCGCACCGCGTACCAGCGGCGGCGCCTGCAGCTACGCGACGCGCTGGGGCCGCCCGAGTGGCCGTGGCGGCGGCGGCTGGCACGATTCCGGACGCGCCTCGGCGGCGGCGTCCTGACGAACGTCGCCATGCTCGTCGTGCTCACGGCGATCGGCTCCTGGTGGCTGTACCCGCTGCTCTGGCTGCTGCCGATGGCGACGTGGTACCAGGCCATCACGCGCGTGCGCAACATTGCCGAGCACGCGATGGTCCCCGACAACGACGACGACTTCCGCAACACGCGCACCACGCACGCCAACCCGCTCGTGCGCCTGCTGCTCGCGCCCTACTGGGTCAACTACCACCTCGAGCATCACCTGTTCCTCTTCGTGCCGTGCTTCCGGCTGCCCGAGGCGCAGCGCATCCTGATCGCGAAGGGATATGGAGATCGGATGGAAGTGCAGCCGGGCTACCGGGCGGTGCTGCGCAAGGCGGCGTCGGCGTCGACCGACCGCCACCGGGGCGAGCCCGCGGTGGCCCAACACATATGA
>JBBDXO010000033.1:0-7816 GCA_040902295.1 Candidatus Rokuibacteriota bacterium
ATCGAGGAGCGCCACGGCTCCGCCGGGGCGCTGCCGAGCGCCGGGGGATCGAGGAGCGCCACGGCTCCGCCGGGGCGCTGCCGAGCGCCGGGGGGCTTGGGGGGCCCTTCGAGGCCCCCCATCTATATCAGAGGATCGTAGTTGAAGTACTGCCCGGAGGTCACGAGAGGCACCAGGTGGTGCTGCAGCGTGCCCGGGAACATGTCGGCGATGCGGTCCGGCGTCCATCCTTCGGCGTGGTGAACGCGCATGATGGGCCGCTCGTGGCCGAAGAGCATCAGCTCCTTGCCCCGCACGCCGAAGATCTGCCCCGTCACGTCCTTGGCACCGTCGGAGGCGAGGAAGGCGGCCATGGGCGCGATGTGCGCGGGCGACATCTTCTTGATCTTCTCCACGCGCGCCTTCTGCGCCTCCGTCTCGGTGGGGATGGTGCCGATCATCCGCGTCCACGCGAAGGGCGAGATGCAGTTGGCAGTGACGTTGTAGCGGGCCATGTCG
Source organism: Candidatus Rokuibacteriota bacterium (assembly GCA_040902295.1). Lineage (GTDB taxonomy): Bacteria > Methylomirabilota > Methylomirabilia > Rokubacteriales > CSP1-6 > JBBDXO01. The sequence goes on from JBBDXO010000033.1 coordinate 499, forward strand.
AGCGCGGTCACCTTGGTGAGGCCCAGGATGCCGAGCTTGGCCGCCGCGTAGTTGGCCTGGCCCACGTTGCCGATGAGGCCGGAGGTCGACGTCATGTTGATGATCCGGCCCCACTTCTGCTCCCGCATGATGGGGGCGGCCGCCCGCGTCACCGCGAACGTCCCCTTGAGGTGGGTGTTGATGACGGCGTCCCACTCCTCTTCGCTCATGTTGAAGATCATGCGGTCGCGCAGGATACCCGCGTTGTTGACGACGATGTCCACCCGCCCGAAGGCGGCCACGCACGTCTTGACGATGGACTGCCCGCCCGCCATGCTCGCCACCGAGTCGTAGTTGGCGACGGCTTCCCCGCCCGCCTTCTTGATCTCGCTCACCACCAGGTCGGCGGGCGCCGACGTCTCCCCACCGCCGGTCTCGGAGCCGCCGTAGTCGTTGACGACCACCCGGGCCCCCAGCGAGGCCATCAGCATCGCGATCTCACGGCCGATGCCCCGTGCCGCCCCCGTCACCACCGCCGCCTTGCCCTTCAGCATGAGAGAGTCCCCCTACGAGGTGAGAAACGCCCGCCACGATACCACAGCGCCGCCACCCTCACCGCCGGGGACGGCGGGAGTCGAGGGCGGCGACGTAGGCGGCGCCGAAGGTGAAGACGATCGCCGAGTAATAGACGAACATCATGAAGGCGATGAGCACGCCAAAGGCACCGTAGATCTGGTCGTAGATGCCCACCTGGCGGATGTAGAGCCGGAAGAGCTGCTTGGCCACCTCCCACAACAGCGCGGCGAGCAGCCCCCCCGCGAGGGCGGCGCGGGGGCTCGGGCGCCGGCGCGGCACGAAGCGATAGCCGATGTAGAACATCGCGGTGGAGATGGCGACGCTGAAGAGCACCGTGATGACGTAGATCCAGCTCGCGGACAGGCGGGAGGGCGTGAGGATGAAGTCCTGGAACCACTGGAACATCCAGGTCACGGAGCTCACCGCGAAGAGGGCGAGCGTGAGGCCGAGCACGAGGGCGGCGTCGAGAAGGAAATTGCGCACGTACTGCCCGCGCACCGTCACCCCCAGCATGCGATGGAGGACCAGGCGCGAGGCGCCGAAGAGCGGGGTGGAGAAGATGATGAGGATCACGGTGCCGAGGATGCCGGAGAGCGCGCGCGTGTGGATGATGCGCAGGAGGACGGCGGCGATCTCGCGCTTGTAGACGGGGAAGTTGCGCGCGAGCTGGCCCACGACCTCCTGCGCCGCCTCCTCCGTGGAGAGCACGAAGCCCACCGTGGAGACGCCGAGCAGGACGAGCGGGATCACGCACACGAGGAAGAAGAAGGCCAGCCCCGCCGCGAGGAACATGCCGGCCTCGCCGACGAACCGGCTCAGCGCGAAACCCAGCCCGAGCACGGAGGTCTAGAGCAGGCCGCGCACGAGCCCGCCGTCGACCTGCAGCGTCACACCCGTCAGGTAGGACGCGCGCTCGGAGGCCAGGAACACGATCACGTTGGCGAACTCCTCGGGCGTGCCGATGCGGCCCAGCGGCACTTCCGCGCTCGTCGTCTCCAGGTATTTCTCCCGCGACAGCCCCGACGACGGCACGCCGCTCATGAAACGGTCGGTCATGATCTTGCCGGGGCACACGGTGTTGACGAGGATGTTGTCCGGGCCGAGCTGCAGTGCCAGCGTCTTCATGAGGCCCGCCACCCCCGGCCGCACCGAGTTCGACAGCAGCAGCTCGGGGATGGGCTGCTTCACCGACGACGACTGGATGGTGAGGATCCGCCCCCACTTGCGCGCCTTCATGGAGGGCAGGACGGCGCGGATGAGCCGGACGGTGGACATCAGGGAGACGTCCACGGCGCCCAGCCACTGCTCGTCCGTCAGCGTCTCGAAGTGGCCGCGCGGCGGCCCCCCCGCATTGGCGACGAGGATGTCGATGCCGCCGAAGCGCTCGGCCACCTTCGCCACCAGCGCCGTGATCTGCTCCGGACGCGTGACGTCCGCCGGCATCGCGAAGACCTCCGCGCCCGTCTTCGCGCGCACCTCGGCGGCGGCCGTCTCCAGATCCGAGGCGGTGCGCGCGCACATCGCCACCCGCGCCCCCTCCGCGGCCAGCCCCATCGCGCTCGCCTTGCCCATGCCCTTGCTCGCCGCGGTGACCAGCGCCACCTTGTTGCGCAGTCCCAGATCCATGGCGGTCTCCGTCCTCAGGGTTGTCGGAAGAAATCGGCGCGGTCGCCGCTCGTCACCTCGAGACGGCGCAGCTTCTTGTCCCGCATCACTTCCAGCGTGAGCCGCTCGCCGGGCTCGTGCCGCCACAGGCTCAGGTAGAGCTCCTTGCGGCTGCCCACCTCCTCGGCATTGAGCGACATGATGACGTCGCCCTCCCGCAGCCCGCCCTTGTCGCCGGGGCCGTCGGGGACGATGCCCGCCACCACCACGCCCTCGTCGAGGGCGTGCGCGAACACGCCGAGCCACGCGCGCCGGGGCCGGCTCACGACGCGGCCGAAGCGCAGCAGCTCGCGCTCGTGGGTCTGGTAGAAGTCGATCGGTATGGCCAGCGAGCTGCGGGCGATCTCGTTGAGGTTCAATGAGAGCACGCCCACCAGGGCCCCCGCCATCGTGAAGAGGCCGCCGCCACCGAAGCCGGGATTGCTCGCGCTGGAGACGATGCCACGGTCCAGCAGGTACTCCCAGTACGCCTCGAACTCACCCAGATACGTCACCACGCCGCCGCTCACCCGCCGCTCCTGCGGCGCGGTGGAGGCGAGCGCGACCACCGCATCGCCGCGCTCGAGGGTGACGTCGGTGCCGAGCCGCGCCACCGCCAGCCCCGGCTTCTTCACGCGCAGCACGGCCACGCCGATCTCGAAGTCCTGGGCCACCACCTCCGCCTTCACACGCCGGCCCTTGGCGAACGAGACCTCGACCGTCTGCGCGCCCATGACCACGTAGTTGACGGTCAGGATGAGGCCGGAGGCGTCCACCACCACGCCCGAGCCCATGCGCTCGGTGCCGAGGATGCGCGAGGAGGGGTGGTCGCGCGGCACCGTCGCGTGGATGTTGACGACGGTCTGCAGCAGGTGCTTGACGAACTCGACGGAGGCGTCCATCCGCGACTATCTCAGATGATAGCCGAAGAAGGCGCCGATCCGGCGTTGGGCGTCCTCCGCCGCCACCGCGTCATAGGCCACGGTGGCGCCGCAGCAGCCACCCGGCTTGTTCCGGTTCTCGACGTCCGCGATGTACGTGCGCGCCTGGCCCCGCACGTCGAAGTAGTGGAAGGCGCCCGGGTAGAGCACGATGGAGGCCTCCGCGCCCCGCGCGCGCATCGCCTCCACCATCTCCGCGCACTCGCGCGGCGACGTCCAGTCGTCCGCATCGCCGATGAGCAGCAGCAGCGGCCGCACCACCTGCTCCTTCACCAGCGAATAACAGCCGCCCGGGTACATCGCCACCGACGCCCGGAAGCCGGGCGCCGGCATCACCACCCCGCGCGCGCGGGCGCGCTCCAGGCTCGGCCCGTTCACGGCGGCCATGGCGAACACGCCGCCGTTCGACCAGCCGATGATGCCGACCCGCGCGCGGGCGACGTAGGGTCGGGTGTGCAGCCAGCGCAGGGCGCCCACCGCATCGTCGAAGCGGGCCGTGTTCGGCACCTCCGGCTCCGCGGGCACGCAGCCGTCCGTGATGCCGCGCGGCTGCCAGCTGTCGACGACGACCGCCACGTAGCCGCCGTCACGGAACCAGCGCGCCCATTCGTGCGTGGACGCCGAGACCCCGTGGCAGCCGTGCATGAGCACGACGGCGGGGAAGGGCCCCGCGCCCGCGGGCCGCCTCTCCACCATCGGCACGCGCAACGGCGCCCCCGGGGTCGCGTTCTCGAAGGTGGCCAGTGAAGCAGTGCAGCCGGTCAGGAGGAGGACCGAGACGGCGATCGCCGCCCGGACGTGGCGGAACATGCGTTGAGCATACACCGGCGGCGCGAGTAGAATCACGGCATGGCGGCTTCCGTTCAGCTCATCGTCTACGGGGACTATCTCTGACCCTGGTGCTATCCGGCGGCGGTCCGCCTCCGGCGATTGCAAGAGTCATGGGGTCCCGACCTCGCCATCGAGCACCGCGCGTTTCCGCTGCGCCCCGCGCCCGTGGCCGCGGTCACCTTCAAGGGCAGCTACCGCGAGGCGGGTTGGGCGCGGTGCGGCCAGATGTCGGCGCCGGACGGCATCACGTTCACACCGTGGCCGCACGGCGAGATGCCCAACTGGAGCCTGCCCGCGCTGGAAGCGGCGAAGTGCGCGGCCAAGCAGGGTGACGAGATCTTCGAGCGCGCTCACCTCGCGCTCTACGAGGCGTTCTTCACCCGGTCGCTGAACATCGGCGACCCCGCCGTGGTGGCCGGCGTGGTGGCGGCGGCGGGCGCCGACATGCCACGCTTCGCCGCCGATGTGGGGTCCGGCCTCGGCCGGCACGCCGTGCTGAGCGACTACGAGCGCGCCGTCACCGAGCACGGCGTGCGCTCGATCCCGACCGTCATTGTCCCGGAGAGCGGCCGTACCCTCGTCGGGCTCGCCGACTACGCGACGTACGAAGCCGCCGTCCGAGAAGCCGCCGCCTGAGCACGGACACTCCCCTCCTCTTCGGCGTCGATCGCACGCCCGGCCTCGTCGCCTTCTCGCTCGCCGCCGACGGGCGGAGTATTCGTATCTACCGGCGTCACCACGGCGCCACCGTGGCCGAGAGCGTACCCTTTGCGCCCTTCCTCCTCGCCGCCGACGAGCGGCTGCTGCGCGAGTGTGGGGGCGCCGCCGTGGGCGGGCTCGAGGGATCCGGCGACTTCCGATGGATCGCGCGCTTCGCCTCGTGGGCGGAGGCCCTCGCCGCGCGCGACCGCTGCCGCGAGATGAGCGGCACGCAGCCGAACCTGCCCGCCGCCCCCTACCGGTTCCTCGCCGACCCCGTGCACCAGTACCTGCTCGTCAGCGGGCGCACCTCCTTCGGCGGCATGCGCTTCGGCGACGTGCGGCGGCTCACGCTCGACATCGAGGTCATCACCACCGAAGGCCACGAGTTCCCGAGCGCGGCACGGGCGGACGACGCCATCATCGCCGTCGCGCTCGCCGACTCCACCGGCTTCCGCCGCGTGCTGCGGGGCGACGAGATGGACGAGGCCGCGTTGCTCCATGCGTGCGGGCGTGTCATCCAGGAGCGGGATCCCGACGTCATCGAAGGCCACAACATCTTCCGCTTCGACCTCGAGTACATCGACGCCCGCGCCCGCCGTCACGGCGTGCCGCTGGCGTGGGGCCGCGAGGGCGCGCTCCTGCGCAGCCGCATCTCGCGCCTGCAGGTGGCCGAGCGCAGCATCGGCTTCCGCCGCTACGAGGTCCCCGGCCGGCACATCGTGGACACCTGGATGCTGGCGCAGCTCTACGACGTGGGCGCGCGCGACCTGCCGGGCTTCGGCCTCAAGGACATCGCGCGCCACCTCGGCGTGGCCGCGCCCGCTCGCACGTACATCGATCCCGCCGAGATCCCCCGGCTCTTCCGGCAAGAGCCCGACCGCCTGATGGCCTATGCCGCCGACGACGCGGTGGAGACGCTCGACGTCTCCGCCCTCCTGTCGCCGCCGTACTTCGCGCAGGCGCAGCTCCTGCCCTTCGACTACCAGGCCGCGATGCTGCGCGGCAGCGCGGCCAAGATCGACGCCCTCCTCGTGCGCGAGTACGTGCGGCGAGGCCACGCGATCCCCGCCCCGCGGCGGAGCCAGGCGGTCGGGGGCGGGCTGGCCGCCATCTGGCACCAGGGCGTCGCCGGCCCCGTGCTGCACGTGGACGTCACCTCGCTGTACCCGTCCCTCATGCTCGCCAAGGGCATGGCGCCCGCCTCCGACGGCCTCGGCGTCTTCCTCGACCTGCTCGGCCACCTGCGCGAGCTGCGCGTGAGCGCCAAGCGCCTGGCGCAGGGGGCGGCCTCCGAGGAGGAGCGCCTCCACCAGAACGCGCTGTCCGCCTCCTTCAAGATCCTCATCAACTCGTTCTACGGCTATCTCGCCTTCGGCGGCGGGCACTGGAACGACTTCGAGGTCGCCGACCGCGTGACGAGCGAAGGACGGGCGCTGGTGACGGCCATCATCGACCGGCTGCGCGCGCTCGGCGCCACGCCCATCGAAGCCGACACCGACGGCGTGTATTTCGTGGCGCCCGCGGAGCACCGGGCGGACGACGACGCGCGCCTGCTGGAGGCGGTGGCGGCGGGGCTGCCCGCCACCATCTCGCTGGAGATGGACGGCCGCTACGCCGCGATGTTCAGCTACAAGATGAAGAACTACGCGCTCCTCGACGGCCGCGGCCGCCTGCACCTCAAGGGCTCGGGCTTCCGCTCGCGCGGGCTCGAGCCCTTCCAGCGCCAGGTGATGCAGGAGATCGTTCAGCTCCTCGTGACGGGCGGCCGCTCCGACGCCAAGGGCGTGATCGACCGCTGGCTGGCCGCCTTCGCCGCGCACACGGTGCCCGTGCGCTCCTTCGCGCGCACCGAGTATCTGCAGGAGCCGCTGGAGGCGTACCGGGCGCGCGTGCAATCAGGCGAGCGTGCGCCCTCCGCCGTGTACGAGCTGGCCCTGGCCTCCGGCCGCACCGTGCAGCCCGGCGACCAGGTGTCCTACTACGTGACGGGACGCACCGCGCGCGTGGCCGTCAACGAGTACGCCAAGCTCGCCGCGCTGTGGGATCCCGCGCATCCCGACGAAAACGTGGAGTACTACCAGAGCAAGGTCCTCGAAGTGTGGGAACGCTTCCGGAGGTTCGCCGAGCAGGACGGTCTGATGCCATACGCCGACGAGCATGCCGGGGAAGAATCCCGGCAGTTGCCGCTCTTTTGATGGGATAGGGCCTCGCAGGGCTAGCGGCGCCAGTTGCCTCCGCCGCCGCCGCCGCCGGCGCCGCCCGGGCGTGCGCTGCGGTCGCCGCCTCCGGAGCCGCGCTGGGGCTGGGGGCGGGCCTCGTCGACCACGAGGTTGCGGTCGCGGAAGAGACGGCCGTTCAGCATCTCGACGGCCTTGCCCGCCTCATCCTTCGTCGCCATCTCCACGAAGCCGAAGCCCCGCGGCCTCCCGGTGAACTGGTCCGTGATGATGCGCACGGTCTCGACGGTCCCGGCCTGCTGGAACAACTCACGCAGGTCTTCTTCCGTAGCCTGGAAAGAAAGATTGCCGACGAACAGCTTGGCCGCCATCGCTCGACCCTCCTGCCCGGATGCGGATCACTGCCGCGCCCCGGCGCCCCCGTCGGGCCCAAGATAGTTACAGGAGGTGACACATGTCAAGGCGCTC
>JBBDXO010000034.1:0-1644 GCA_040902295.1 Candidatus Rokuibacteriota bacterium
CAGGCGGGACTTGCACCCGCAAGATGCACGGCACCTTTCCACGGCGCACTGAATTATCCAGGTTAGCCACGCGTATCCGGCAGCGGCTTGTAATAGGGCTGCCCGCCGCCCACCCACGCCGCCAGCATCTCGCGGAACTGCGGGCCCATGGGATCGATGCCGCGCATGGGCATGCTGCCGCGCCGGATGGTGAAGTCGTGCGGCGCCAGCGCGCCCGCCGTCACGAAATGGCGCTCGGCGGCCTCGGGTCGCGACTGCTGGAACAGCCACTCCGCGAGCCCGAACTCGGCGCGCGCCTGCTGATCGGAGGCGGTGGGCACCGCCAGGAGCGCGCGCGCCTCCTTCGGCGCGAAGCCCCCGCCCTCCCCGCGCACCCACGTCCGGAGGGCGTTGAGATGAATCTCCGCGGTGAGCCCCGTGATGTGCTTGAAGGTGTCCGTGCCGAAGGCGACGTCATGCGGCCGCACGATGCGCCCCTGCTCGTCGATCCACAGCACGGTGGGCACGTTGACGATGTTGTAGAGCTCGGCGAGCGCGTGGCGCGTGTCGATGAGGCAGGGGTGCGCCGGGCGCGCCGCCTCGATCCATGGGCGCGCGTCCGCGGCGCTCTTGTCGAGGGCGACCGTGATCACGGTGAAGCCGAAGCCCTTCAGCTCCTCGTGCATGGCCTGCCACACCGGCAGGTCGAGGCGGCACCCTCACCAGGAGGCCCAGGCCACCAGCAGCACCTTGCGGCCGCGGTGCTCGGCGAGCGAGTGCAGGCGGCCCGTGAGATCGGGCAGCGCGAAGTCCGGCGCCTCCAGCGTGGACAGCGCCTGGGCGCGCTCGTGCGCCGACACGCCGAGGTACGCCGCCGACTCCGCCACGTCGAGCGCGAGCGGGCGGTCGAGGGCGGCCGCCAGCGCCGCGAGATCGATGCCGCGCTCGTCGGCGAGCGTGGCGGCATCCGCCACCGGCACGCACATGGTGTCGCTGCAGAGCTGGCCGCCGTGGTACTCCCAGCCGAGCGCCGTGTGCACGGCCTCGGCGGGCACGCGCACCCGCCCCCCGTCGATGATGGCGGGCACCATCACCGCGCGTCCCTCGTCCAGAATCGTGAACGTCATGCTGACCCCCAGGCCCAGACGGGCTGCTCGAAATGGTCGACGCGGGTCGGGCGGCCGTACAGCACCACCTCGCGGAGCTGGAAGATCACGGCCGCGGTGGGCGCGTGCACGAGGGTGGACAGGATCGGCACCTGGATGACGGGCCGGTCGCTCTCCGGGATGCTGATGAGCCGCGGCACGTCGGGATGATCGAGATCGCTCACGGGCACCCGGAAGACGGCGGCCACCTCGTCCGGATTCGGCGTGAGCGCCACCGGGTGCGGGCCCCCCGCCCACACCACCACCGGCGTGATGATGTAGCCGGAGCGCGTGCCGTAGTCGTCGAGCACACCGAGCACGGCGCCCTCGTCGAGGGACAGACCGAGCTCCTCGTGCAGCTCGCGGCGGGCGGCGGCCTCGGCCGTTTCCTGCGGGTCCATGCGGCCGCCGGGCAGCGCCCACTGCCGCGCGTGCGCGCGCAGCCCGGCCGCGCGGCGGGTGAGCAGAAAGCACGCGCGGCCGTCGTCGTCCGCGATGAGGACGAGGGCGACGGCCCCCC
>JBBDXO010000034.1:1654-7791 GCA_040902295.1 Candidatus Rokuibacteriota bacterium
CGCCAGACGGCGGCCGTCGCCGGCAATGGCGCGGCGCTCGAAGCCGCGCAGGTGCGCGCGCGCCCGCGCGCGCAGGGCGTCGTCGAAGGCGTGGTCCGTCAATACGCGGGCAGCTTGCCCACGTTGACGCCGCTCTTGCGCACCGCCGTCACCTCCTCCGCCGCCTTCATGGCGAGGAAGCGCGTGTCGCTGGCGAGCGTGACGAACTGGTAGCCGATGGCGATCATCTTGAGGGCGTAGGCGGCGGTGGAGTTGTGGATGCCGGCGATCACGTGATGCCGCCGGCACGCCTCCACGATCTTCTGCTGCGCCTCCACCACCGGCGCCTCCGTCTGGTCCAGCCTCGGCGTGCAGCCGAGGGCCAGGCTGAGGTCGGCCGGCCCCACGTAGATGGCGTCCACCCCGGGCACGCTGAGGATCTCGTCGAGGTTCTTCAGCGCCTCCGCCGTCTCGATCATCGGCATCACGATGAGGTCATCGTTGGCCCGGGCGGGGCTGTAGTCCGTCCCCGCATAGATGGAGGCGCGCACGGGGCCCCAGCTCCGGTAGCCGCGCGGCGGGTACTTGCAGGCCTGCACGAGCGCTTCCGCCTGCGCGCGCGTGTTCACCATGGGACAGATGACGCCGTAGGCGCCCGCGTCGAGGGCCTTCATGAGCCGTGCGGGATCGTTCCAGGGCACGCGCGCGAGCGGAATCACGGGCGTGGTGGAGATGCCCTGCAGCATCGTCACCGCCACCTGGTAGTCCACGACACCGTGCTGCATGTCGATGGTGAGGGAGTCGAAGCCCTGGTGGGCCATCACTTCCGCGGAGAAGGCGCTCGGGATGGCCAGCCAGCCGTTGACGGCGGCCTCCCCGCGCTTCCAGATCGATCGTAGCGTGTTTTCGCGCACGTCACACTCCTTCGACGATGATGAGGTGGCTGTCGGCGGTGCGCAGGCGCAGCGCCCTGGCCTCGCGATACTCGGGCGAATCGTACCAGCGCCGGGCCACCTCGACACTGGGGAACTCCAGCACCACCACGCGCTCGAACTGCCGGTCGCCATCCAGTTTCTCGAACTTGCCCGCGCGTACGAGAAACTTTCCTCCATATTTCTCGAGGGAGGCCGGGACCATGGTCCGGTACTCCTGGTACCGCTCCGCGTCCTTCACGTGAACGTCGACAATGACATAGGCGGGCATGAGGTCTCCTCGGGGGGCGAAGTGCCGGCACTGTAGGCGCCCGGCCGGGGCCTGTCAACCGATGGCACCCCGCTTGCGGCGTTTCGGGTGGGCATCCGGCCCGGGCGCCGGGGACCACAGCAGGAGAGACACATGAGACACACGACCATCGCCGTCTTCGTGGCCGCCGTCGTGGCGCTGGGGGCGCCCCCTGTCTGCGCGCAGGAGATGACCGACCAGCAGTTCGTGGCGATCGCCGCCGACAGCGGCCTCGCCGAAGTGGAGCTGGGACGCCTCGCCACCGAGCGGGCGGCCCACGCGGGGGTGCAGCAATTCGGCCGGCGCATGGTCATGGACCACGGCGCCATGAACGCCGAGCTGGCCCGGCTCGCCGAGCGCAAGGGCATGAGCATGCCCGCCGCGCCGGGCCCCGCGCACCAGCAGGCGAGGGACCGGCTCGCGAGCCTGTCGGGCCACGACTTCGACCGCGCCTACATGCAGGAGATGGTGGCCGACCATACGAAGGACATCGCGCACTTCGAGCACCAGGCGCAGCGCGGCACGGACCCCGACCTCCAGGCCTTCGCGGCCGGCGCGCTGCCGGTGCTCCGCGTGCACCTCGAGACGGCGCGCACCGTCAACACGCAGGTGGTCCTCGGAGCCGTCGAGCCCGCGCAGCCGGCCGCCTCGCCCCCGGGCCGGCCCGTCCCCGGCCCCTCCTGGTGCGGTGGCGCTTATGCGCCCACGGGCGGCACCAACTTCGGAGGCTGTGTCGGGAAATAGCCCCGGCGCGGGTACAATCACCGGCGGTGGCCATCACCTGGTCCGGCATCTTCCACATCATGGCGACGCCCTTCACGACGGAGGGGGGGCTCGACACCGACGGCCTGCCGCACCTGGTGGAGTCGGCGCTGGCCACCGGCGTCCACGGCCTCACCATCCTCGGCATCGCGGGCGAGGCCCACCGGCTGACCGACGAGGAGCGCCTGCGCGTGGTGGACGGCGTCGTGAAGGCCGCCGCGGGGCGCGTGCCGGTGGTGGTCGGCGTCTCCGCGTCGGGCACGCACCTGGCGATCGCGCTGGCCCGCGCCGCACAGGAGCGTGGCGCCGACGCCGTCATGGTGGCGCCGCCGCAGGGCGTGAAGAACCTCGACGCCGTCGCCGAGCATTACGGCTCGGTGGCGGCGGTGGGCCTGCCCGTCGTCGTCCAGGACGAGCCCGTGACCACGCAGGTCACGATGCCGGCGCCGTTCATCGCGCGCCTGTGCTCGGCGATGGCGGGCGCGCAGGCGGTGAAGCTGGAGGAAGCCCCCACGCTGCCGAAGATCACGCGGCTGCGTGCGATGCTCGACCGGCCCCTTGCCATCTTCGGCGGTCTCGGCGGCGTGTACTTCTTCGAGGAGCTGTCGCGCGGCTCCGACGGCGCCATGACGGGCTTTCCCTACCCCGAGGCGCTCGCCGCCATCCGCGAGCACTTCATGAAGGGCCAGCGGGCCGAGGCCCGCGCGCTCTTCTACCGCTGGCTGCCGCTCATCCGCTACGAGAGCCAGCCGGGCGCCGTCCCCGGCACCTCCATGGCGCTGCGCAAAGAGATCCTGCGGCGCCGCGGCTGGATCCGCACCGCGTACGTGCGCCCGCCCGCCACCGCGCTCGATCCCGCCACCCTCGAGGAGCTCGACGAAGTCCTCGGCGCCGTCACCGGCGCCCTTTGATCTCGATCTCCACGAACACGAACTCGAACGCGTTGGCGTTGCGCACGTCGTGCTCGACGCCGGCGGGGCGCGTGTACGAGCGGCCCGCGACGAGCTCGGCGGTGACGCTGCCGCCCGCGCCGTCCACGGCCAGGCGCCCCGTGGTCATGGGAACGACGACGTACTCGAACTCGTGACGGTGGAAGCCGGTGGCGGCGCCCGGCGCAAAGCGCCACTCGGTGACGCGCACGGTGTCGTTGTCGATCTGGACGGTCGGCACTGCGCTCGCGGCGGCCGTCGCGCTCACCGTGCGCCCACCAGCTCCACCTCGAAGACCAGCGTGGCGCCCGGGGGGATGACGCCGCCCGCGCCCCGGTCGCCGTAGCCGAGATGCGCGGGAATGATGAGCGTGCGCTTGCCGCCCACCTTCATCGTGGACAGCCCCTCGTCCCATCCCTGGATGACCTGTCCCCGGCCGAGCGTGAACTCGAGGGGCTGACGACGGTCGTGCGAGCTGTCGAACTTCTTGCCGTCCTGCAGCCACCCCGTGTAGTGCACGCTCACCGTGCTCCCCGTGGCGGGCGCCGCCCCGGTGCCTTCCACGATCTCCACGTACCGGAGCCCCGAGGCCGTCGTGATCTCCTGACCGTCCATGGCGCGCGCTCTCCTTGTGTCGCGTGGCGACGATGTGCACCTGAAGCAACGACTTGTGCCGCGTTCAAGTATACTGAGATCACACGCGCCCCACCGGCGCACACAAGGGGGAGTCGATGACGGAAACGCTCGAGAGAGTGGACATCTTCAGCACCGCCTTCCTGGTCATCGACGTCAACGATTACCTGGAAGTCCGGCGCTCCGAATGGGCTGACGTCGAGCGCGCGGGCGCCGTCGTCGCACGCGACGGCAAGGTCTACATCAGCCCCGATCTCGCGGACGTCCTGTCCACCGTGTCGTCCAAGTTCCCCTCGAAGTACGGTGCGGACGGCCGCCGGAAGTAGTCGCTGCCCGGGTCGCCCGTCCGTCGCATCCCCCTCGCCCGGCTCGTCCGTGTCTTTGCCTGGACGGGGCTGACCAGTATCGGAGGGGGCCGGAGCGCGTTCTTCTACGACGCCGTCGTCCTTCGCCGCCGCTGGGTGACCGACGCGGAATTCCTCCAGGACGTCACCATCAGCCAGCTGCTTCCCGGTCCCAACTTCTCCAATCTCGCCATCGCCCTCGGCTACCGCCTCGCCGGCGTTGCGGGCGCGGTGTGGGCGCTGCTGGCGGTGGCGGGGCCGGGCGCGCTCATCCTGCTCGGCGTCGCCATGTGGTACTTCGCGCGCGGATTCTCGCCCGCCGTCAGCGCCGTCATGCACGGCATGGGCGGCGCCGTGGTCGGCCTCGTGCTCGTCACCACCGCCCGCGTCGCCTCGCCCGTGCTGCGTGACAGCCGCGCGGTGCTCGTGGCCGCCGTCACCTTCGCCGCGGTGGGGCCCCTGCGCGTCAACACGGCGCTCGTGATCGTCCTCGTGGGCGTGGCCAGCCTGTTCCTGCATCGCCCCCGCGCGCGCGCATGAGCGGGCTGCTCATGCTGGCGTGGACGTTCTTGTGGCTGAGCCTGCTCTGCGTCGGCGGCGGCCTCGGCGTGGTGCCGGAGATGGAGCGGCAAGTCGTCGGCCGCCACGCGTGGGTGACCGCGCGGCAGTTCGTCGACGGCTACACGCTGTCGCAGCTCACGCCCGGCCCCAACATGCTCGTGGTCGTCTTCGTGGGCTATGCCGCGCACGGCGTCGCCGGCGGCCTGGTGGCCGCCACCGCGATGTTCCTGCCCGCCTCGCTCCTGGCGGGCGTGGTGGCGGCGGGCTGGCAGCGGTGGCGCGCGCACCCGTGGGCGGTGCCGGTGGAGCGCGCGCTGGCGCCCCTCGGCGTGGGGCTGATGGCGGCGGGCGTGTACACGCTCGCGCGCGCCGCCCTGCACGACACCCTGTCCATCGCCATCGCGGCGGGCGCGGTGGTCGTGCTTCTGGCAAAATGGGCGCCGCCGGTGGCGGTGGTGGTGGCCGCGGGCGCCATCGGCTGGCTCGTGGCGCCGTGACCCGATAACGAACGACACGCGAACACATCACCCGATCACAGGGGCGTCATGACCCACACCGTCGGCATCATCGGACTCGGCTTCGGCCGCGCGCACATCCCCGCCTTTCAGGCCAACGGCTGCGAGGTGGTCGCCCTCTGCCAGCGCGACCAGGCGGCGGCGAAGAAAGTGGCGGACACCTACGGCGTGCCCCACGTCTTCGAGCGGTGGGAGACCATGCTCGAGCGCGCGCACCCGGACATCGTGGTCATCGCCACCCCGCCCCGCCTGCACGCCGAGATCGCCTCCCGCGCCTTCGCGGGGGGCGCGCACGTGCTGTGCGAGAAGCCGCTCGCGATGACGCGCGCGGAAGCATCGGAAATGGTGGAGGCGGCCGCCCGCGCCCGCCGCGTGGCGATGACGGGCTTCAACTGGCGCTTTCCCGCCGCCATGGGCGAGCTGCACCGGCGCGTGCCCGCGCTCGACCGCGTCTTCCACCTCGCGGGCCGCTGGCTGGGCGCCCGGTGGGCGGACGCGACGGCGACACCCACCTGGCGCATGGATCGCGCCGAAGCGGGCCACGGCGCGATGGGCGACCAGGGCGTGCACCTGGTCGATCTCGTGCGGTGGAACTTCGGCGAGTTCGCGCGCGTGTCGGCGCAGTCGGGGATCGCGTACCCGTCACGCACGGTGGTCGGCGGCGGGCGCGGCGCCGACGCCGAGGACTATTGCGTCGTGTCGGCGGAGCTGGCGTCCGGCGCGCAGCTCACCCTCACGGTGAGCCGCGTGGCGCACGGCACCAACGATCAGTCGCTGGAGGTCTTCGGCTCCGGCGGCTCGCTCTCTTACCGGTTCACGCGCACGGGCGCACGCTGGTTCGACGGCGAGCTGCAGACGGCCGCTCCGGGCGGCGCATGGCAGCCCGTGCCGCCGCCGGCCCGCGAGGTGGCCGCCGGCGGCGACCAGATCGACATGATCGGCAAGGCGACGATCGCCCCGCTGGTGGCCCACATGCTCGAGTGCATCCGCACGGGCGCGACGCCGTCACCGTCCTTCGAGGACGGCATGCGCGCCCAGGCCGTCCTCGACGCCATCGCCGAATCCGCCGCCCGCCGCACGTGGGTGGAGGTCGCGCGCCAGCCTAGCCGACCGGGATGATTCACGAGCGGGGATTGGGTTCGGGGTGCGAGGACCACGTGGATGGTGGCCGAATCGGACCCGTGGCGGCTGGG
>JBBDXO010000035.1:0-7769 GCA_040902295.1 Candidatus Rokuibacteriota bacterium
TCCTGGCGGCCTGGGGACGCGCGGCGTGGAGGGCCCGGCGCCGCTCCGGCAGAGCCGGCGGTGCGGCAGGTTGATCAGGCCAACGGCTGTGACGCGCGCGCCCCAACTGCGCGCTCGCTGCCACCGCGTGGCCGGCGCCGCTGCGCATAAGGCCTTGATATGCATGACGGCAGCCCCGGCGCACTGCTTGCACACTCGCGTGACCAATGATGCCCGGCGACAACGATTCGAAGACCGGCAGTGGGCGAAAGCGATGGATCCCGCTCGGGATCTTCGTGCTGCTGCAGCTCCTGGTGATCGGCGTGATGCTCGCCCACGTCCCCACGCTCCAGCCGGCGCCGGCCCCTCCCGACATTCCCTACACGCAGTTCAGGAGCCTCGTCGAGCTCGGCAAGATCGAAGAGATCACCATCCGGGAGCGGGCGGTCACGGGCACGCTCCACGCGCCGGAGCCCCTCGCGCCGGACACCGAGCCGCAGGCCCGGTTCAGTACCCGAATCCCGTCGTTCGGCGACGAGGCGCTGCTGCCGGCGCTCACCCGGCACGGGGTCCGCGTGCGCGTCGCCGACGTCTCGGAGGGCCGGTGGTCGGCGCTCCGTCCGTGGCTTCCGATGCTCATCGTGATGCTGGTGCTCCTCTGGGCGCTCGGCAGGACCTCCCGCCTGGGCGGCACCGGGATGGGGCCGGGCGCGGAGCTCAAGCGGTTTCTCGAGACCTCGACGCGCGAAGCCAAGGTCCCGGGCGTGCGCTTCGCGGACATCGCCGGCCAGGACAACGCCAAGGGGGAGGTCCAGGAGATCGTCGACTATCTGCGCGATCCCGGGCGCTTCGCCAGGCTCGGCGCCGAGGCGCCCCACGGCGTGCTCCTGATGGGGCCCCCGGGCACGGGCAAGACCATGCTGGCCAAGGCGCTCGCGGGCGAGGCGGGTGTGCCGTTCTTCTTCATCACCGCCTCCGAGTTCATCGAGATGTTCGTCGGCGTGGGCGCCTCGCGGGTGCGCAACCTCTTCCGGGCGGCGAAGAGCCGGGCACCGAGCATCGTCTTCATCGACGAGCTCGATGCCGTCGGCCGCACCCGCGGGACCGGGCTCGGCGGCGGGCACGACGAGCGCGAGCAGACCCTCAACCAGATCCTCGCGGAGATGGACGGCTTCGAGGGGCACGAGGCGGTCATCGTCCTCGCGGCCACCAACCGACCGGATGTCCTCGATCCGGCCCTGCTGCGTCCGGGCCGCTTCGATCGTCACGTGACGCTCGATCTTCCCGACCGCAAGGACCGCGAAGCCATCCTGCGTGTCCACGTGCGAAAAGTGCCGCTGGCCGCGGGCGTCGATCTGGCCACGGTCGCCACCGCCACGCCCGGCTTCTCGGGCGCCGATCTCAGGAACCTCGTCAACGAGGCGGCGATCCTCGCCGCGCGCCGGGAGGATGCCAGCGTCGGGATGCCACACTTCCAGGAGGCGCGCGACAAGGTGATCCTCGGCGCCACCCGGGCCCTGGTCATCCAGCCCGAGGAGCGGCGCCGGCTCGCCATCCACGAATCCGGCCACGCGGTCGTCGCCTACCAGCTGCCCACCGCGGATCCGCTCTACAAGGTGAGCATCATCCCGCGCGGGCGTTCGCTCGGCGGGACCCAGCAGTTGCCGGAGCAGGAGCGCCACACGCTGCCGGAGGACTACCTGAAGGATCGCCTCGCGGTGATGCTGGGCGGGCGCGCGGCCGAGAGGGAGATGCTCGGGATCATCAGCTCCGGGGCCGATGACGACATCCGGCAGGCGACCGCCCTCGCCCGCTCCATGGTCGCCCGCTGGGGGATGTCCAAGGAGATCGGCCCCGTCGATCTCCGGGAGAGCGAGGAGCACCCGTTCCTCGGGCGGGAGATCGCCCAGCCGCGGCGGTTCTCGGAAGCGTCGGCGGAGATCGTCGACCGCGCCGTCCGCGACCTCCTGCAGGAGGCCGAGGAGCGCGCGCTGCAGGTGCTCCGCCGCTGCCGTCCCGGGCTCGATCGCCTCATCGCGCGCCTCGAGCGCGAGGAAACGCTCGATCAGCAGCAGATCGCGGCGTGTCTGGGCGCCCGCGCGCCGGTCTCGCCGTAGCGGGAGGCGGTCGCCTATCGCGTGTAGATCCTGTAATCGAGCTGAGGGAAGATGTTGTCGCGCGCCTCCAGCTCCGCGAGCCACGGCTCCGAGATCGTGCCGGCCAGCAACGACTCGTACAGGTGGTTGAACCGGTTCACGTGATCGCACAGGCGGCCGACGGCGTACGGCGTCGTCGTTGCCGTCTTCATGATGAACGTCCAGTCGCTGGCCTGGGCAAGCAGGAGCTCGCGCGCCGCCTGGTCCAAAGCCCGGCGCCGGAGCCCCTGGGCATCCGGATGCCGGTGCGCCAGCTCGACCATGCGCTCGCCCATTGTGTGGACGTGGCGGTAGACCCAGTCGTTGGAGCCGTTCAGCCACACCTCGTGGTAGCCCTTGTAGCCCCACGAGGACGCCGAGGGCGTCGCCACCTGGTTGGTGGGATGCCGCGCCAGGTATTCCGAGGGCGTGATGGGCGCCACCACCTGCTGCTCGTACTGCATCTTGCGGAACAGGAAGTCGAGGAACATGGGCCCCTCGAACCACCAGTGGCCGAAGAGCTCGGCATCGTACGGCGCCACGACGATCGGCGGGCGGTCCATCTTTTCGGCGAGGAACTCGATCTGGCGCTCACGATTGAACAGGAAGTTACCGGCGTGCGCGGCCGCGCGCTCTCGGGCCGCCGCCGGGTCATAGAGCGCCTTCCGGTGCAACGGGGTCTGACGGCTGGTGATGCGGTGATACTTGAACCCGGTCGCGTGCCGGATCCCGTCGGGGTGGATGTATGGGCGGATGTAGTCGAGGTCGAGGTCGAACCCGATGTCGCGGTAGAAGTCCCGATAGAGCCCGTCGCCCGGATAGCCTTCCTGCGCGCTCCAGACCTGCTTCGAGCTCTCGACATCGCGCCCGAACGCCGCCACCCCCGTCGGGCAGTAGACCGGCGCGTACACGCCGTAGATGGGACGTCGGTCCGCGAAGAGCACGCCGTGACTGTCCACGAAGAAGTACCGGAGGCCCGATTCCCGGAGCAGCTCGTCCAATCCCCGGAAGTAGCCGCACTCCGCAAGCCACATCCCCCGCGGGCGCCGGCCGAAGTGTCGCTCGTGCTCGCGGGCCGCCAGCTCGATCTGCGCATGGCAGGCGGCCCAGTTACGGTCGGACAGCGGCAGGAACATGTGGGTCGCGTTGCACGTGATGATCTCCAGGACGCCGGCGTCCTGGAACGGCGTGAAGGCACGCACGAGGTCGCCCTCGTACCGCCGGAAGGTCTCGCGGATGCCGGTGACACGGTCGCGGTACATCTCTGCCAGCGGGCGGAGCGCGGCGTCTCCCCCGGTGCGTTCGACCTCGCGATGGCCGAGCTCCACGAGTCGGTCGAGCTCGCGGGCGTAGCGCCTGATCAGGAGCGGATCACGCATCATCGCCACCAGCGGCGGCGAGAGCGAGAGCGTGAGCCGGAAGTCGATGCCGTCCCGCTGGAGCCCCTCGAACACGTGCACGAGCGGAATGTACGTCTCGGTCATCGCCTCGAAGAACCACTGCTCCTCGAGGAAATGCTCGTGTTCGGGGTGACGCACGTAGGGCAGGTGCGCGTGGAGGACCAGCGCCAGGTAGCCCCGCGTCATGGCTGCGCGCCCTCGCTCGCCCCACCGAGCAGCCACTCGCTCGCGCCCCCGAATCCGCTCGCTCCCGTGAAGCCCATCTCACTGGCCCCGGGCGCGAAGCTCTCGCTGGCGCCGAGTGCGAGGATCTCGCTGGCGCCGAGATACCGGGACTCGCTTGCGCCCAGATACAGGAGTTCCGAGGCGCCGGCCAGGCGCGCCTCGCTGGAACCGAGCCAGCTCCACTCGCTCGCTCCGAGCTGCAGCGCCTCGCTGGCCCACGATTCGCCGATCAGCCTCGCCTCCGACCCTGCCGGCACGACACGCATCCGGTAGCCCTGGAGAATCCGGTGAAGGATGGGGGCCGTCTCGATCCGGAGGCCGCCGGCCTCCGTGGGCCAGGAGTAGTGGATCTGCCAGCGGTCGATGACGCGCCGCCTACCGTGGGAGTCGACCCCGCGGATCGTGACGCGCCAGGGGCCGAACACGACCCGTTCCCCATGCTGGAGCCGCACCACGCGCCGCTCGCCCTCGAAGACGATCTCGACGGGGCCGAAGACACCGCGCTCGAGGGGACCCGCCCAGCGCACCCACCGCACGACCCGGCCCGCCATCTCGGTCTCGCTCCACTCGGCCCGCGACCATCCCTCACCGGCGAGCGCGCGCGTGATCTCGTCGACGTCGAGCCCCGGCCCCGGCCTCTCGACGGCCGGCGTGCCGGGGTTCGGGGTGAACCGGTGAGCGTAGGCGGCGGGCGGGGCGCCCTCCGGCGTCACCGTCATCCACTCCACGCGCGTGTCGGTCGAGATCGAATCCCGGGGCATCTCCACCGGAGCCGAGCGTACGAGCGGCGCGAACGCATCGCCGCTCCTGACTCCGAGGTCCACCTGGAGGGTGATGCCGGGGCGACCGACGTGGACGTAGTGGTTGTTGGCGGGCCGATGGACGCCGACGTCCGCGTACCAGTTGGCGTTGGTCCCGTCGAAGAGCCGGTAGGTCGTGTCGTACACGCGCAGCGCGCAGTCACCGTGTGGGGCTCCCAGGGAGGCCCGCGCCCGTTCGATGGCCTCGTCGGCGACCTCCCAGTAGACGAAGACCCAGTAGGGGTCCACCGGCATGGCGGTGACGCGGATCTCGCCGTAGCCCCACGGAATGTCGCCGAGGACGGGGGCCTCGGCCGGCTGCAGGTCGGCAGCCGGCGTCGCCCGGGGCGGCGCACCGGCCTCGAGGACATCGGTACGTCTGGTCTGCCGCTCACGACTCATCGCACGCCCCTGTTGTCTGGCGTTGTGATCAAGGCCTCGTCACGCGCTCTCGCGGGCATCGACGGGGCGGGCGGGCCGCCGCGCTTACTTCCTCGGAGCGGCGGGTGGCTCCTCGGGGGGGGCCGCCGCGATCGACTCGCGCATCGTGGTGTCGGCCTGGACGTTCTTCATGCGGTAGTAGTCCATGATACCGAGGTTCCCCTGACGGAAGGCCTCGGCCATGGCCCGTGGCACCTCGGCCTCGGCCTCGACGACGCGAGCCCGCATCTCCTGCTCGAGCGCGACGGCCATCGCGCGTCGCTCCTCGGCCTTGGCCTGGGCGATCTGCTTGTCGGCGTTGGCCTGGTCGATCTGCAGCTTGGCGCCGATGTTCTCGCCCACGTCCACGTCGGCGATGTCGATGGAGAGGATCTCGTAGGCTGTCCCGGCGTCCAGACCCTTGCTCAGCACGTGCTTGGAGATGTGGTCGGGGTTCTCGAGCACGTCCTTGTGCGTCGCCGCCGAGCCAATCGTGCTGACCATGCCCTCACCGACCCGGGCGATCACGGTCTCCTCGCCGGCGCCGCCTACGAGGCGGTCGAGATTGGTCCGGACCGTGACGCGGCAAATCGCGTGGAGCTGGATGCCGTCCTTGGCCACGGCGGCGATGCGAGGGGTCTCGATGACCTTGGGAATGACCGACATCTTCACGGCGGCCAGCACGTCCCGCCCGGCCAGATCGATGGCCGCGGCCCGCTTGAAGGGCATCACGATGTTTGCCTTGTCCGCGGAGATCATCGCATTCACGACGTGCACGACATTTCCGCCGGCCAGGTAGTGCGCCTCGAGGTCGTTCACCGGTACGTCCAGCCCCGCCTTCACGGCGCTGATGCGCGCCGTGATGATGGTGCCCGGCGGGACGCGACGGAGGCGCATGCCGATCAGCGTGAAGAGCCCCGCGTAAGCGCCCGAGGCCCAGGCGGCGATCCACAATCGGACTGGAATCATGTAGAGGAGGACGGCGAGCGCGCCGACCACCAGGAGCAACAGCGCCACGGCTCCGAACACGCCCGTCTCGATGCCGACCATGGATCAGTCCTTTCCGCGAAGCCGCCGCACGACGATGCGGTTGCCGTCCACCCGGACCACCGTGATCGGCTCGCCCGCGTCGATGAACTCCCCGTCCGAGACGACGTCCACCCGCTCACCCTCGATGTCGGCGATGCCGGCCGGCCGCAGTGTCGAGGCGGCCGTTCCCCGCTTGCCGAGCCAGGTGCGGTCAGTCTCCGGTGCCGATGCGAATCCCTCGCCCGCCGCCAGCTCGCTCTCGAGGACGAGGCGGCGGCCGAACGGCAGTCGCGGGATGAAACGCAGCGCGGCCAGGGAGACCGCAAGCGCCAACAGCAGCGACACCGCGACCTGCCCGAGCGCGGTGATGATGACCTCCCAGGTCGCCCCGGCGCCGACGAGGCTGAGGCCCAGGCCGCCGAGGAGGGCGACGAGCCCGAGGATGCCGGTGACCCCGAAGCCCGGCGTGACGAAGAGCTCGATGGCCAGGAGGATGACGCCGGCGCCGACGAGGAGCAGTTCCTCCCAGCCCGCCAGGCGAACCAGCGAGTGGCCCCAGAAGAAGAGCGCGAGGCTGAGGATACCGAGCGCGCCGGGCACGCCGAAGCCCGGCGTGCGGATCTCCACGATGATGCCGAGGAGGCCGATCGTCATCAGGAGCGAGCTGACCACCGGGTGGGTCAGGAAACGCACCAGCGTCTCAGCCCACGTCTGCGTCGCCTGGCGCACCTCCGCGCCGGCGAGGTCGAGCGACGTCAGGACGGCCGCGAGGCTGTCCGCACGGAAATCGGCGAGGCCGTGCGTCAAGGCCTCCTCGGTCGTGAGCGTGAGGAGCTTGCCCTTGTCGATGATTCCGGGAATCTCGACATCAGCGTCCACCATGGCCTCGGCGAGCAGGGCCGGCCGCCTGCGGCTCTCGGCGGTGGCGCGGAATTCCTTGCGCATGTAGGAGACGGTCTTCTCCGCGACGGGCTGGGCCGGCGCGCCCGGCAGGCCGATCGCCACCGGCGTGGCCGCCCCGATCGTGCCGCCGTCGGCCATCGCGATCCTCTCGGCGGCCAGGCTGATGAGGGCGCCGGCGGAGATCGCCCGCTTGTTGACGAACGCCACCGTGCGAACGCGCGCACGGAGCAGCGCATCGCGGATGAGGACGGCGGCGTCCACGCGCCCACCGAAGGTGTTGATCTCGAGGATGACCGCGGCGGCGTCCGCCGTCGCCGCCTCGTCGAGCACGCGCTCGACGAACGGCGCCAGTCCGAGGTCGATGACACCTTCGACTCGCGCTACGAAAACCACCGGCCGCGTAGCGGGCCGCGGCGCCTCGGTTGCGGCCGCCACGGTCAGCAAGCCGAGCAGCCCGAGACCCGCGAGGAGCACCCCGGCGCTCAGTGGCAACGTCTGCCGGCTCCCACCACATCGCCCATTCTTGCAGGACGTGGTGAGCCCGCACCCGCTGATCCTTGAATTCGGCTGCATTCAATCACTCTTCGTAACGGCCAAAACCAACGACGCTCATCCATCGATTGTGACTCGCCGTCGTCGGCAGGCCGATCTCAGGCCAACCGCAATTGCATACACCGCACCAGACGTAACGTGGCATGGACAAACGCGGTGTCGCCGGCGCACCTCAGAGATGGCGCGGCGCCGCCTCGACGGTGGGGCGCCGGCGCCCCACATGGCGGCCGAGGCTCACGAGGATCACCGAGCCAAGAGACAGCCCTGCCGCGCGCGCGCCGTCAGCGGCGCTCGAGGTCCTCGGCCAGCAGCGGGGCCACCGGCAG
>JBBDXO010000036.1:0-1199 GCA_040902295.1 Candidatus Rokuibacteriota bacterium
CCCACTCCTCGACACGTCGTACAGGGTCCCTGCACCCCCCCGCCCGCCCGCGCCTCGTGAATTATCCGCGTCGGCGCTACCGGCCGTCGCGCACGAGACGGGCGCCGGCGCCGAGCGCGCGGAGCTTGGCGCGCGCGACCTCGCGAGGCAGCGGCACCATGCCGCAGTTCGTGCACGGGTAGAGACGCTCGGCGGGGACGTAGCGGAGGGCGGTGCGGATGGTGGCGGCCACCTGCTCGGGCGTCTCCACCGTGTGCGTGGCCACGTCCACCACGCCCACGAGGACGTCCTTGCCCTCGAGCAGGCCCAGCAGCGACAGCGGCACGCGGGAGTTGGCGCACTCGAGCGAGACCTGGTCGATGCGGCTGCGCGCCAGCAGCGGGAACGTCTGCTCGTACTGCCGCCACTCGCTGCCCAGCGTCTGCTTCCAGTCATTGTTGGCCTTGATGCCGTAGCCGTAGCAGATGTGCACCGCCGTGCGGCACGTGAGCCCCTCGATGGCCCGGTGCAGCGCCTCGATGCCCCACGCCTGCACGTCGTCCATGTAGACGTTGAAGGCCGGCTCGTCGAGCTGGATGACGTCGACGCCCGCGGCGGCGAGATCGCGGGCCTCCGCGTTGAGGATGCGCGCGAAGGCCATGGCCAGCGCGGCGCGGTCGCGGTAATGCTCGTCGGCGAGCGTGTCGACGATGGTCATCGGCCCCGGCAGCGTGAACTTCAGGCGGCGCTCCGTGTGCGCTCGGGCCCATCGCACCTCGTCGAGGTGCACCGGCGCGCGCCGCTGCAGCGGCCCCGTCACCGTGGGCACCTCGGCCTGGTAACGATCGGCGCGGATGCCGATGGTCACCCGGCGGCCGAAATCGATGCCGTCCAGCCGCTCGAGGAAGCCGTGCACGAAATGCTGGCGCGACTGCTCGCCGTCCGTGACGATGTCGATGCCCGCCGCCTCCTGGTCCTTCAAGGCGACGAGCACCGCGTCGCGCTGGGCGGCGACGAGGTCGGAGGCCGGCACGCGCCACGGCGCCCACAGCTTCTCGGGCTCGGCCAGCCAGCCCGGCTTCGGCAGGCTCCCGGCAATCGTGGTGAGGAGCGAGCCCTCGCCCCAGCGCGCCATGCCCATGCGTGAATCCCCCCGTTGAATTCGCGGGGACTGTAGGGCGGAAGGCCCGCGCGTGTCAATGCGCGCGCCCACGGCTGCC
>JBBDXO010000037.1:0-1197 GCA_040902295.1 Candidatus Rokuibacteriota bacterium
CCCCCCCCCCCCCCCCCCCCCCCCCAACGTAAACAATTGAGCCGGCCGCTCGTGGACATCCGCCTGGACGGCGTGAGCACGCGCGGCGGCGAGCCGCCCGGACTCTCGGATGTCAATGTCCAGGTCCGCTACGGCGAGTTCTTCACGTTCCTGGGGCCGCCGCACTCCGGCAAGACCGACGTGCTGCGCGCGGTGGCCGGATTCATGCCGCTCACGGCGGGACGTATCCTCGTGGATGGCCAGGACATCAGCGCGCTGCCTCCCGGTGCCAGGTCCGCCGGCTACGTGTTCCAGGAGGGTGCGCTGTGGGATCACATGACGGTGCGCGAGCACGTGACGTTCGGCTTGCAGATGCAGGGCATGAGCGCCGCCGCCATCGAGGAGCGTGCGCGTCTGGTGCTGGGCCGTCTCGGCCTCGCCGAGGTCGGGGCCGCCCGTCCGCCCGCCCTGTCGCTCGTGCAGCGCCGCCGCCTGGCGGTGGCGCGGGCGCTGGCGCCCGAGCCGCGCATCCTGCTCCTCGACGAGCCGCTCGCGCACCTGGATCCCATCGCGCGCAAGAGCCTGCGCCTGGAGCTCACCAAGCTGCACCGCGATCTGGCCGTGACGACGATCCAGGTCACGCGCGACGCCGCCGACGCCCTCGCGCTGTCCGACCGGCTGGCCGTCTTGCACGACGGGCGCGTGGCCCAGATCGGTGAGCCGCCCGAGGTCTACCAGCACCCGGTGAGCCGCGCGGTGGCCGAGGCGCTCGGGCCTGCCAACTTCCTGCCCGTGCGCGTCGTCGAGGTGCGCGAGCTCGGCGTCGTGGTGGAGACGGAAGCCGGTCACCGCGTCCCCGTCGCCGGCACCAGCCGGTTCGGCCTGGGCAGCCGCGGCCTGCTCGTCCTCCGCCCCGAGATCCTCGGCATCGTCGACGCCGCCATGGCCCGCGGCCCCGGTATCCCCGGCACCATCGCCCTGCGCGTCTTCGAAGGCGCCCGCCACCTCTACGAAGTCGAGATCGGCACCAGCGCCCCCATCCGGGTCGAGCTGCCCGCCAGCGAGATGCGCATCTTCCGCCTCGGCGACCGCGTGAGAGTCGAGCTCAGCAGCGAAACCGTCGTCCTCGTCCCCGAAAGTGGGGTCAGGCTTTGACTTCTATACAGGGTCTTCACGGAATCGAGTGGGTGAATTGAGGGGTTTTAGAGCTTCGGGAGC
>JBBDXO010000038.1:0-7544 GCA_040902295.1 Candidatus Rokuibacteriota bacterium
GTCATCGCGGTTCACGGTGCGCGCGAACGCCTTGTCCTTGAGCTTCTTGCGCACCGAGGCGGGCTCGAGCCCGGCCAGGGAGCGGCCGGGCCGGACGAGCGCGCACGCGTGCACGAAGCCGGTGAGCTCGTCGCACGCGTACAGCGCCCGGTCGAGGAGCGCCACGCGCGGCATGCCGGAGTAGTCCGCGTGCGCGAGGATCGCGTAGACGACGTGGGGGGGAACGCCGCGCGCTTGTAAGATTTCGGCGCCCTTCATCGGATGGTGGGGGGCGTGGGGGTGCATCTCGTAGTCGAAGTCGTGCAGCATGCCCGCCACGCCCCACGTGTCGGCGTCCTCGTGGAAGCGGGCGGCATATGCGCGCATGGAGGCTTCCACGGCGCGCGCGTGCTTGCGCAGGCTGTCGCTGCGCGTGAACTCCGTGAGGAGCGCCCACGCCGCCTCACGGCTGACCGCGGCGGGCGCGGTCACGAGGGCCTCTGCTGCGCCCTCCACTTGTCGATGGACTTCTTGGAGAAGACCCAGCTGCCGTCGTGCTCCAGACATGGAATGCGGCGCTCGGCGGCGAGGGCGGACAGCTTGGCCTCGTCCATCGAGAGGTACGTCGAGGCTTCCTTGAGACTGAGCGTGTCGTTCGGACTCACCCGAACCTCCTTGAGCTACTGGCGATCGACGGTCTTGCGCAGCGTTTCGAGCTCGGCTTCCAGCGTCCGGATGCGCTCGACGAGGTGGTCGAGCGCGCGGCTCACGGGGTCGGGCAGGTCGGTCTGGTTCAGGTCGATGCCGCCCACGCGCTGACCATCCTTGTATGTTACCCGCCCCGGCACGCCGACGACAACGGAGTTCGGCGGCACGTCGCGCACGACGACCGAGCCGGCGCCGATGCGGCTGTTGTCGCCGATGAAGAGCGCGCCGATGATGGCCGCCCCCGCCCCCACCACCACGTTGTTGCCGAGCGTGGGGTGGCGCTTCTCGCGGAGCAGGCTCGTGCCGCCGAGGGTGACCCCCTGCAGCAGCGTGACGTCCTCGCCCACTTCCGCCGTCTCGCCGATCACGACCCCCATGCCGTGATCGATGAAGAGCCCGCGTCCGAGGCGGGCGGCGGGATGGATCTCGACCCCGGTGGCGAAGCGCGCCACGTGGGAGATGAGGCGGGCGAGCGTGGTCCAGCCCCGGCGCCACAGCCCGTGGGCGAAGCGATGGAAGGCGAGCGCGTGCACGCCCGGGTAGCAGAGCAGCACCTCCAGCGACGAGCGCGCCGCAGGATCGCGCTCGCGCACGGTGCGGATGTCTCCCCGCAGCGCGTCCAGCATCTCAGGCGCCTCCCGCCGTGCCACCCCGGGCGTCGCGGCCGAGGGCGTCCAGCGCGGCCGCCCGCAGCGCGCCCGCCACCACGTCGGCGGCGTGCTTGCGGTCGTCGGGCAACCCGTCGAGCGCCTCCTCCACCTCGCGCGCCTTGAGGCCGGCGAGGTCCGCCACCGCGCGGCCGATCACCAGCTCGCTGGCGGCGCTCGCGGCGGCGATGGTGGGCCCGCAGCCGTAGGTCTGAAAGCGCGTCTCCGTGACGAGGCCCTCGCGCACCCTGAGATAAAAGCGCGCGAGATCGCCGCAGCCGTCGTACTCGTCGGCGCCCACGCCGTCGGGCGCGCGCATCAGTCCCGCGTTGCGCGGGTGCAGGAAATGATCGACGAGCACGGCGCTGTATCTCATCGCGCTCCGACGGGCATGGCCGAGCGCAGCTTGCGCACGATCGGCTCCACGCTCTCCACCACGTAGTCGATGTCCTCCGCCGTCGTCGACCGGCCCAGGGACGAGCGCACGGCGCCCATCGCCCAGTCCAGGGGCACGCCCATGGCCACGAGGACGTACGAAGGCTCCACGCTGCCGGAGGTGCACGCCGAGCCCGCCGACACGCCGATGCCCTTGAGGTCGAGGCCGAGCACGATCGACTCGGACTCCACCCCGCGGTACGAGATGTTGGCGGTGCCCGGCAGCCGCGCGGTGGGATGGCCGTTCAGCCGCACGTCGGGCACGCGCGCCTGGATGCCGGCCCAGAGGCGGTCGCGCAGCGCGGACACGCGTGCGGCTTCCGCGTGCATGTCGCGCTGGCGGATCTCCACCGCCCGGCCGAGGCCGACGATGCCGGAGACGTTCTCCGTGCCCGCCCGCCGCCGCCGCTCGTGATCGCCCCCGTGCTGCACGGACGCCATCTTCGTGCCCTTGCGCACGTAGGCGCCCGCCACGCCCTTGGGCCCGTAGATCTTGTGGCCGGAGAAGGCGAGCACGTCGATGCCGAAGGCGTCCACGTCGATGTCCACCTTGCCGAACGTCTGCACCGCGTCCACGTGGAAGGCGATCTCGTGCTCGCGGGCGATGGCGCCGATCTCGCGCACGGGCTGCAGCGTCCCCACCTCGCTGTTGGCGTGCATGATGGAGATGGCGAAGGTGTCGGGGCGGAGACTGCGCCGCACCTCGTCGGGATCGACCATGCCCGTCGCATCCACGGAGACGTACGTCACCGCGAAGCCCTGACTCTCCAGCGTCTCGCACGTGCGCAGCACCGCGTGGTGCTCGATGCGGGAGGTGATGATGTGGCCGCGCCCGCGCGCCGCCGCGAGGCCCTTGATCCCGAAGTTGTCCGACTCCGTGCCGCCGGAGGTGAACACGATCTCGTCGGGTCTCACCTTGAGGAAGCCGGCGATGCGCTCGCGCGCGGTGTCGAGGCCCTCGCGCGCCTCGCGCCCGAAGGCGTGCACGCTGGAAGGATTGCCGAAGGTCTCGCTGAAGTACGGCAGCATGGCGGCGACGACGTCCGGATGCACGGGCGTCGAGGCGTTGTGATCGAGGTATACACGACGGCCCATTCCTTGCTCTCCCCTGTTCACGATGCTACGCTCCGCTGCCATGACGTCCGGAGCGAAAAAATTCGGCATGCTCCTGTCCACCGGCCCCGAGCACGCCAACCTCGAGACCGCCGTCGGCCTCTCCCACGCCGCCCTCGCGCGCGGCGCCGACCTCTACCTCTACCTCATCGACGACGGCGTGCGCGCGCTCGACGATGCGCGCATCAAGGGCCTCGCCGCGCGCGGCGCCAGGCTCTTCGTGTGCGCGTACGGCTGCCAGAAGCGCCGGGTGCCGCTCAGCGAGGCCGACGCCGTCACGTACTGCGGCCTCGTGGTGCTCACGGATCTGATCAACGGCACCGACCGCTTCATCGCGCTGAACTGAGCGTCCGCCCGTGCCCGACCCGCCGGTCCTCATCCTCATCTCGTGCGATCCGCGCCTGACGGGCCGCGCCTTCGAGGCCATGCGCATCGGCGTGGGGATCGTGGCGGGCGAGAACGAGGTCACCCTCGTGCTCACCGGCCCCGCCGTCCACCTGCTCGACGACGACACCGACGACCTCGTCGACGGCGACGACATCGACAAGTTCCGCGCCAACCTCAAGCGGCTCGACATCCCCTTCCACGTGGAGGCGGCCGCCGTGCCCACCGACAGCGGCTGGAACGCAGCCGGCCACCCCGTCATCCCCGTCAGCGCCGCGGACATCGCGGGCCTCGCGCGCCGCGCGCGCCGGGCGCTGATCTTCTGATGCCGCGCATCCTGCACCTGCTCAAGGGGCCGTCCGAGGTCGCGCTCGCGGCCATCGGCGCCGGCGTGGCGGGCGGCGATGCCGTCACCGTGGCGCTGCTGCCCGGCGCGGGCGCCGCCGCGCTTCCCGCCGGCGTCACCGTGCGCCGCGTGCCGGAGGAGGCCTCGTGGGAGGAGCTCTTCGACCTCATCTTCGAGGCCGAGTCCGTGGTCGCCTGGTAGCCTCATCGGTTGCGGTACTCGTCGAGCCATGCCATCTGGATGGCCTCGAGAATCTTCTCGTTGGACGCCTTGGGGTCGTCGGTGAAGCCGGCCAGCTCCAGCACGTAGCGGTGCAGGTCGGTGAAGCGCACCGTGAGAGGGTCGAGCTCGGGATGCGTGTCGTGCAGCGCGATGCCGATGTCTTCCGTGTCCCGCCAGCCCATGCGCGCGCTCACTTCGGGATCTCCACCACCACGTCACCCCGCACCACCGCCTGGCAGCCGAGGCGGGAGTGGATGGTGAGGCCGGTCGCGGTGTCCAGGCGGTCCTCCTCGTCCTCCTCCATCTCGGAGAGGCCGGCCTCGCCGTCCTTCACGATGACGTGGCAGGTGGTGCAGGCGCAGGAGCCGCCGCAGTTGTGCTCGAGGTGGATGTCGTTGGCGAGGGCGATGTCGAGGAGCGAGCCGGGCTTGCCGTGATCGGCGAGCGGGTACTTCTCGTCGTCGACTTCCACCGTGACGTTCTGCGGAAGAAAGGTCACACGGTGCACGGTCATGACGACCCCTTCATGATCTCGTCCGCCCGCTTGCTGCCGAGGGCACCCTTCAGCGCCGCGTCCATCATGACGTCCGCAAGATGCTCGGTGGCCTTGTTCACGGCGGTGGTCCGCTCGTGGATGAGCTCGCGGTCGTCCGCATCGCGCGCCGCCTTCAGCAACCCCACCGCCGTCTCGATCGCCTCGCGCTCGGCCGCGTCCACGAGATGCCCGCCCTGGCGCAGCGCCCGCCCCGCGTGGGTGAGCACGGTGTCCGCCTCGTTCCGGGTCTCGATCAGCATGCGGGAGGCGACATCCGCCTCCGCGTAGGTGAAGGAGTCCTCGATCATGCGGTCCACCTCGCCCTCCGCGAGGCCGTAGGTGGGCTTCACCTCGATGGAGGAGGCCTTGGAGGTCCGCAGCTCGGTGGCGTGCACCTGCAAGATTCCGTTGGCGTCGATGAGGAAGCGCACCTCGATCTTCGGCAGGCCGGCCGGCATGGGGTCGATGCCGCGCAGCTCGAAGCGCGCCAGCGACCGGTTGTCCTTCGCCAGCTCCCGCTCGCCCTGCAGCACGTGCATGTCGACCACCGTCTGACCGTCCACCGAGGTCGTGAACATCTCCCGCGCGCTGGTGGGGATCGTCGTGTTGCGCGAGATGAGAACGGAGACGACGCCGCCCAGCGTCTCGATGCCGAGCGACAGCGGCGTCACGTCCAGCAGCAGCATGTCGGTGATCCCCCCCGCGAGGATCTTCGCCTGCACGGCGGCGCCGAGCGCCACCACCTCGTCCGGGTTGAGCTGGCTGTACGGCGTCCTGCCGAACAGCTCCTGCACGCGGCGGCGCACCAGCGGCACCCGCGTGGAGCCGCCCACCAGGACTACCTGGTCGATGTCCGCCGGCGTGAGGCCGGCGTCCGCCAGCGCGCGTCGGCACGGCCCCAGCGTCTTGGCCACGAGCGGCTCGAGGAGGCGCTCCATCTCGGCGCGCGTGAGCTCGCGATGGTACGTGAACCCCTCGAAGGGCAGCGTGAGCTGCGTCCGCTCCTCCGACGACAGGCGGATCTTGGCCGCCTCGGAGGCCAGCCGGAGCTCCTGGCCGAGCTCCGCGTCCCCGCCGAGGTCCGCGCCCTCGCAGGCCAGCTCGGCGTGGTGGCGCGCCTGGATCTCCTCGCGCAGCCACAGCATGATCACGCGGTCGAAGTCGTCGCCGCCGAGGTGCGTGTCGCCGTTGGTGGCGAGCACCTCGAACACGCCGTCCTTGACGCGAAGGATCGAGATGTCGAACGTCCCCCCCCCGAGGTCGTACACGGCCACCACCCCCGACGACAGCCGGTGCAGGCCGTAGGCGAGCGAGGCGGCGGTGGGCTCGTTCACGATGCGCACGACGTCGAGGCCGGCGATGCGGCCCGCGTCCTTGGTGGCCTGGCGCTGGCTGTCGTTGAAGTAGGCGGGGACCGTGACCACCGCCTTCTCGATGGCCTCGCCGAAATGGCGCTCCGCGCGCTCCTTGAGCGCCTTCAGCACGAGGGCGGAGACTTCGGGCGGCGTGACCTCGCGCTCCCCCACCCGCAGCGTGATGATCCCGTCCCCGGGTACCACGTGGAAGGGAAAGTACTTCAGCTCGTGCTTGACGTCCTCGTAGCCGCGGCCCATGAACCGCTTGACGGAGTACACGGTCAACTCCGGCCGCCGCGCGAGCTGCCGCCGCGCCGCCGCGCCCACGAGCACGCCGTCGGGCGTGAAGGCGACGATCGAGGGCAGCAGGGCCCGCCCCTCCGCGTCGGGGATGACGCGGGGCAGTCCGCTCGCCTCGTCGACGTAGGCCACGAGGCTGTTGGTCGTTCCGAGGTCAATGCCGATGATGCGCGACACGCTCGTCCCCCTCGCCCAGCGCCTGCGCCAGGTCGTCGATCACGGTCTTCAGATAGGCGCGCGTGGCGAGCGCCGCCTTGATTCGCGCCAGCACGGCGGGGCGATCGGCCATGGACGCCGCGTCCCACGCCTCGCTGAGCGCGCCCCCCAGCCGCTCCTCTTCGGCGGCCCGGCGCGCGTCGAGGCGCTCGCGCTGCCCGGCGAGCGCGGCGCGTCCGTCGTCGTCGAGCCCGCCCGCGCGCGCCTCCGACAGCGCCTCCTGGATCTCGAACATCTCCGCCAGCAGCTCGGGAGGCGCCTTCGGCTTCACCACCGCGCCCTCCGTCGTGTCACGCCCCTCTTCGAGGCGGACGAGGTACTCCGCGCGCGCGATGGGATCGCGCAGGGCGCGGTAGGCGGCGTTGACGAGGGCGGAGGCCTCCTCGGCGCGCGCGAGCTGCCCGGTCGTCGCCGCCTGATGGAAGTCGGGATGGTGCTCGCGCGCCAGCTCGTAGAAACGCCGCTGCAACGCGCCGCCGTCGATCCCCAGCGTGCGGGGCAAGCCGAACACCTCGAAGTAATCCATCGGTCTCCTGACCGTCCCTGAAATGGCGAACGGGCCCTCGGTCTGGGCCCGTTCCATCACAACCGCGAGCGCCCTACGCGGAGAAGGAGGTGCCGCAGCCGCAGCTCGACTTGGCCTGCGGGTTGACGAAGGTGAAGCCTCCGGTCAGCCCCTGTTTGACGTAGTCGAGCGTGGTGCCGTTGAGATAGATGTAACTCTTCTTGTCGACGACCACCTTGACCCCGTCGATCTCGAACTCCTTGTCGTGAGGCCCCGTCTCGGTGTCGAACTCGAGCAGGTACGACATGCCCGAGCATCCGCCGCCCTTCACGCCCATCCGCAGAAATGCCGTCTCCGGCAGGTTCTGCTGCTGCTTGAGCTCCTTCACCTGCTTCGTGGCATTCTCCGAAAGCGCGACCGCCATGATCGTCGTCCTCCGCCTATTTGGATGCAGCGGCGACGTCATTCGTCGCGCGCTTGTCCTGGTAATCCGCCAGCGCCGCCTTGATGGCGTCCTCGGCCAGCACCGAGCAGTGGATCTTCACGGGCGGCAGCTTCAACTCGTTGACGATGTCGGTGTTCTTGATCTTGGCCGCCTCGTCCACGCTCTTGCCCTTCAGCCACTCGGTGGCCAGGCTGGAGGACGCGATGGCGCTGCCGCACCCGAACGTCTTGAACCGGGCGTCCTCGATGATGCCAGTCTCGAGGTTCACCTTGATCTGGAGCTTCATGACGTCACCGCACTCCGGCGCGCCCACGAGCCCCGTGCCCACCCCCGGCGTGTCCTTCGTGAAGGACC
>JBBDXO010000039.1:0-7398 GCA_040902295.1 Candidatus Rokuibacteriota bacterium
CGCACGAGGCGTGTCGATGGAGCCCAGCCGCCCCCGGTCCGATTCGGCCACCATCCACGTGGTCCGAGCACCCCGAGCGCGATCCGCCGCCGTCGAACGGTCTGTGCGGCGTCCCGTGACGCTAACCGTCCCCCGGCACCCAGTCCTTGAACCGCTCGCGCAGCACCTTCTTGTCGAACTTGCCGACGGACGTCTTCGGCACCGCGTCGATGACGCGCACCTCGTCGGGCAGGGCCCACTTCGCGAGCTTCGGCCGCAGGAACTCGAGGATCTCGGCGGGATCGATGGTGACCCCGGGCTTGGGCACGACGCAGGCGAGCGGCCGCTCCACCCACTTGGGATGCGGCACCGCGATGACCGCCGCCTCCAGCACCTTCGGGTGGCCCATGATCATCGTCTCCACGTCGATGCTGGAGATCCACTCGCCGCCCGACTTGATGAGATCCTTCGTGCGGTCCGTGATCTGCACGTACCCCTCCGGGTCGACCACCGCCACGTCGCCCGTGCGAAACCAGCCGTCGGCCGTGAAGCGGTCGGCGGACTCGGGGTTGTTGTAGTACGCCGCCGCCACCCAGGGGCCGCGCACCTGCATCTCGCCCATGCTGCGGCCGTCCCACGGCTGCTCGCGCCCGTCCTCGTCGACGAGCCGCAGGTCGACGCCGGCGGCGACGTAGCCCTGCTTGGCGCGGATGGCGTAGCGCTCGTCGTCGGGCAGGCTCTCCATGGACGACTTGAGCCGGCAGATGGTGCCCAGGGGCGTCATCTCGGTCATGCCCCACGCGTGGAGCATGGTGGCGCCGTACTTCTTCTCGAAGGTCTCGATGAGCGTGCGCGGGGCGGCGCTGCCGCCGATGGGAATGCAGCGGATGGACGAGATGTCCCACTGCGGCTCCTGCTCGAGGATGGCCTGGATGGCGATCCACACCGTGGGCACGGCGCCCACCACCGTCACGCGCTCGTTGTGGACGATCTCGATGATGTCGCGCGGCTGGGGGTTGGGCCCGCCGAAGAACTGCGTGGCGCCGTTGAGCACGCCCGCGAAGGGCACGCACCACGCGTTGGCGTGGAACATGGGCACGATGTGCAGGATGACGTCGCGCTCGGAGATGGCGAGCATGTCGGCCATCGAGGAGGCGAAGGAGTGCAGGAAGATCGCCCGGTGTGTGTAGACGACGCCCTTGGGATGGCCGGTGGTGCCCGAGGTGTAGCACATGCCGGCGGCGTCCGTCTCCGCCAGCGCCGGCCACGACGGCAGGGGCTCCGCCTCCCGCAGCAGCGCCTCGTAGTCGAGGGTGCGGGGCGGGATGGCGGCCCCGGGCGTGTCCTTCATGATGATCACGTGTTGCAGCGACTTCAGGTGGGGCAGCAGCGGCTCCAGGATCGGCCACAGCGAGGCGTCCGCGATGAGCACGCGGTCCTCCGCGTGGTTGATGATGTAGGTGATGTCCTGCGCGGACAGGCGCAGGTTCACCGTGTGCAGCACGGCCCCCATCATGGGGGCGGCAAAGTAGATCTCGAGGTGGCGCGTCGAGTTCCACGCCAGCGTGCCCACGCGGTCGCCCTTGCGCACCCCGAGGGCGCGCAGGGCGCCGGCGAGACGGGCGGTGCGGTCGGCGAAGTCCGCGTAGGTGGATTTCTGCAGCCCCACGCCGGGCACGCGCGTGCCGAGCGTCTTGTTCGGGAAGAGGCGCCGTGCGCGCTCGAAGAAGTGCGTGAGCGTGAGCGGGTAATTCATCATCAGGTTGTCGAGGGCGGGCATTCACGAGCCTCCTGCGGCAGTCATCGCGTGTAGCGCTCTCCCAGGTCTTCCGACGTCGCGCAGCGGAATCCGACGTGGTGGTGGCCGGCGGCCGCTCCGCGTGCGTCGTAGGTGTGGCGCGCGGTCACGGTGGCGGCCGCGTCGTCGTCGTCGTGACTGGCGCCGCGAAGCACCACGCGCCCGGCGCCGGTGAAGGGCTCGCGCCCGTCGTCGTGTCGATAAGGGTAGGGGCGAAACACCGTGGCTGTCCACTCCCGAAGATTACCGACCAGGTCCATGATGCCGTGGGGGCCGCCGCCGGCATCCCGGCCCGCCGTGGGCGCGGTGGCGCCATACGGCCGGCCGAGAACGGCGCGCGTGGCGTCGGCGGGCGCGTCGCCCCACGGCCACCGGCGCCCGTCGTCACCGCGGGCCGCCTTCTCCCATTCGGCTTCGGTGGGCAGCCGTCGGCCGCGCCAGGCACAGTAGTCGCGGGCGCCGAGCCACGACACCTCGACGACGGGATGGCCCTCGAACCCGGCATCGGCGACCCACCGCCCACCGGCGCGATGGATGCGCGCGTCGGGGTCGTCGACATCGAAGCGACGGCCGCCGTCGCCGCCCGGCCCGAGCGCGTTCAGGAAGACCGTGAACTCCGCGTTCGTCACCTTGTGGCGCTCGAGCCAGACGTCCGGCACGTACACGCGGTGGCGCGGCGCTTCGTCGGCGGGGCCGTCATCGCGGCCCATCCAGAACGCGCCTGCCTCCACGAGCATGATCCCGTCCGCTGCCGCGCACGCCGGCGCCACGAGCACACAGAAGACGATCCAGCGCCAGCGTGTCATATGGGCGTGGACTGTAAGTCGTGCGTGGAGGTTTTACAACCGGCGCCCGGCGAATACGGTCCCGGTGCCGGCCGTCAGACCGGATGACAGGGAGGACATGAGCAATGAACAACCCGTGGAAGCTCGCGACGATCGGTATTTCCCTCACGCTGGTGACGGCGATGGCCTCCGGCCTCACGACCGCCTGGATGCTGAGTCCCACGGCCACTGCCCAGGCCGACGAAGCGCGTGCCGCCGCCGCACCGCGCCCGGATGGGCGGTTCATGACGGCCGAGCTCCCCGCCGCCGCGCGCCCCGTGTACCAGACGGCGGCGGCGAGCCGGCCCGCGCGCGTGACCCCCGTGGCGAGCGCGGCGGCCGATGACTGCGCCACCGGCGGCGACCGCGCATGGCGGATCGCCAAGCCCGGCCTCCTCGGCACCGCGCTCGGCGCGGGGCTCGGCGCCGCCGGCGGCGCCATCGCCAACGGCGGCAAGGCCGCCGGCAAGGGCGCCATCATCGGCGGCCTCGCGGGGGCGGCGCTCGGCGCCGGCTACGGCGCGTACAAGACGAACAACGAGTGCGGCACCATCTTCGGCAGCAAGACTCCCGGCTTCCTCGGCGGCAACAGCAACGCCTACGAAGCCCGCACGCCCGCCGCGACCTCCCGGGCCGCGATGCCGCGCAACCGCGCGGCCGCGGACAACGGCCGTATCACGGTGTACAACGCCCGCTAAGCGCCGCTGACAGGCAGGGGGGGCCGGACGGCCCCCCCACGTGCTATCGTGATCCGCGCCATGCAATCACGCTGGAACGCCGGCGAGGCGGACACGCTCGACGGCCTCGACCTTCTCGTCTACGCCTCGCGCCTCATCGGCGCCGAAACGTCGCTCGTCGTGTGGGGGGGCGGCAACACGTCCATCAAGACGCTGGAGCGCGACCACCGCGGCCGCGAGGTCGGCGTGCTGCGGGTGAAGGGCAGCGGCTCGGATCTCAAGTCGGTGCAGCGCAAGGACTTCCCCGGCGTGCGCATGGACGACGTCCTCGCCCTCCTCGACCGCGAGGACATGGGCGACCAGGAGATGGTCAGCTACCTCGCGCATGCACTCCAGGACCCCGGCGGGACGCGGCCGTCGATCGAGACGCTGCTGCACGGCTTCCTGAGCGCGCCCGCGGTCGTGCACACGCACGCCGACGCCGTGGTGTCCCTCACGAACCACGACCGCGCCTCGGAGGTGCTCGCCGGGGTCTACGGCAAGGACGTCATCGCCCTCGAGTACCGGCGGCCCGGCTTCCGGATCTCGCGCGAGGTGGCGCACGCCATCGCCGGGCATCCCGAGGCCCGGGCCCTCGTGCTGGAGCGGCACGGCACCATCACGTGGGGCGCCACCGTGCGTGAGGCGTACGAGGCGACCATCGAGCTCATCAGCCGCGCCGAGGATGCCATCGCGGAGCGCCGGCGCGGGCGCACGCTGTTCGGCGGCCCGCGGGCGGCCGTGCCCGATCCCGACGCGCGCCGGGAGACGGCGCTGGCGCTGGCGCCGCGGGTGCGCGGCCGGCTCGGGCGCCGCCGTCGCGTCGTCGTGGCCTTCGATGACACGCCGGCCGTGACGCAGTTCGTGTCGTCGGTCGATGCGCCCGCGCTGTCCCAGGTGGGTCCGGCCACGCCCGATCACACCCTCTACACGAAGCGGCTGCCGTGCTTCGTGGAGACGGGCGGCGACCGCGCCACCCTCGCCGCCGACGTCGAGCGCGCCATCGAGCGCTTCGCGGCCGACGACACCGCGTACTTCGAGGCGCACAACACCGAGGGTGCGACGCTCACCGACCCCTTGCCGCGCGTGGTGCTCGTGCCCGGGCTCGGCATGTTCACCGCGGGCCGCGACCGCCGCACCGCCGGCATCGTCGACGACATCTACCAGCACACGATCTCCGTGATCGGCAACGCCTCCGCCTTCGGCCGCTACGTCTCGCTGAGCGCCCGCGACGCCTTCGACGTGGAGTACTGGCCGCTCGAGCTGTACAAGCTGACGCTGGCGCCGCCCGACAAGGAGCTCGCCCGCCGCGTCGCCCTCGTCACGGGCGGGGCCTCCGGCATCGGGCGCGCGGTCGCGCAGCGGCTGGCCGCCGAGGGCGCCCACGTCGTCATCGGCGATCTCGACGACGCGGGCGCGAAGAAGGCGGCGGACGACATCGTCGGGGCCGTGGGCGCCGGC
Organism: Candidatus Rokuibacteriota bacterium; assembly: GCA_040902295.1. Taxonomy (GTDB): domain Bacteria; phylum Methylomirabilota; class Methylomirabilia; order Rokubacteriales; family CSP1-6; genus JBBDXO01. Next base: position 4,779 of record JBBDXO010000039.1, read on the forward strand.
CGGGCGCTCGGCCTGAAGATGGACGTCACCGGCGAGGCCTCCGTGCGCGCCGCCTTCGAGGCGGCGGTGCTCGAGTACGGCGGGCTCGACATCCTCGTGTCGAATGCCGGCATCGCGCACTCCTGCCCGGTGGACCGCATGGCGCTCGCGGACTGGGAGCGGTCGTTCGCGGTGAACTCCACCGGCCACTTCCTCGTGGCGCGGGAGGCGATGCGCATCCTGATCCCCCAGGGCCTCGGCGGCAGCCTCGTGTTCGTGGCCACCAAGAACGTGATGTCGCCCGGCAAGGACTTCGCCGCCTACTCCGCGGCGAAGGCGGCGGAGGCGCAGCTCGCCAAGGTGCTGGCGCTGGAAGGGGCGCCCCACGGCATCCGCTCGAACATCGTGAACCCGGACGCCATCTTCCAGGACTCCAAGCTGTGGTCGGAGGAGATCCGGCGCGAGCGCGCGGCGGCGCAGGGCATCGGCGTCGACCAGCTCGAGGACTTCTACCGCAAGCGCAACCTGCTCGGCGCGCGCATCCTGCCCGAGGACGTGGCGCAGGCGGTGCTCTTCCTCGCCTCCGACCGCTCCGCGAAGACGACGGGCTGCACCATCACCGTCGACGGCGGCGTCAAGGACGCCTTTCCCCGGTGAGCCTCATGGGCATCGGCGCGCAGCTCGGGCACCATGCGGCCTCCGAGCAGTTCGAGACGGTGCGGGCGGTGGAGCGGCTGGGCTACGACTCCGTGTGGACGGGCGATCACGTGTCCTTCCACAATCCCATGCACGACTCGCTCGCCCTGCTCGCCGCCTACGCGTCCATCACCACCCGCGTCAAGCTCGGCACCGCCGTCTACCTCCTCGCGCTGCGCCCCGCGGCCATCGCCGCCAAGACGTCGGCGTCGGTGGACGTGCTCTCCGGCGGCCGGCTCATCTTCGGCGTCGGCGTGGGCGGGGAGAACCCCAAGGAATTCGAGCTGTGCGGGGTGCCGCACGGCGAGCGCGGCGCCCGCGTGACGGAGGGCATCGACGTCGTGCGCACGCTGTGGCGCGACACACCCGCCTCCTTCGACGGGCGCTTCACGCGCTTCAGCGGCGTGTCGATCGATCCCAAGCCCGTGCAGAAGCCGATGCCGCCCATCTGGGTGGGCGGCCGCTCCGAGGCCGCGCTGGCGCGGGCCGGGCGGCAGGGCGACGGCTGGATCTCCTACGTCGTGCAGCCGGAGCGCTACGCCCAGAGCCTCGACAAGATCCGCGCCGCCGCCAGCGCCGCCGGCCGCTCGCTCGACGGCTTCGCGGCGGCGCACCTGACCTTCATCACCGTGGGCCGCGACTACGAGAGCGCGAAGGCGGCGTGGGTGCAGGCCCTCAGCGCGCGCTACGCGCAGGACTTCGGCCCCCTCGCAGGCAAGTACGGCATCATCGGCACGCCCGCACAGTGCGCCGAGCAGCTCGAGAAGTTCCGCGCCGCCGGGTGCAACTACTTCGTGATGAACCCGATCGGCGAACGGCGGGACGAGCGCGAGCAGCTCGAGCGGATTGCCGCCGACATCCTGCCCACCTTCCGCTGAGCGATGGCGGCCACCTCGCCGGCGTTGAGGATCACATTTCTGTCTCCGCACCTGCGGATCGCGGGCGGGGTGCGCGCGATCCTCACGTATGCGGACCGGCTCACGGGGCGCGGGCACGACGTGACCCTGGTGGTGCCGGCGCGGGGGGCCGTGCGCGCGGCGTGGCGGAACGTGCGCGGAGCGCGCGCGGACTGGATGCCGCGGCTGCGCGCGCGCGTGCAGTGGGTGGGTCGCTGGCAGCCTCACACGCTGCCGGACGGTGACGCCCTCGTGGCCACCGCGTGGCAGTCGGCGGCGGTGGCCGCGGCGGCGCCCGCGCGCAGCGGCGCGCCGTTCTACCTCGTCCAGCACTACGAGAGTCTCTACCACGGGGCGCCCGCCCAGGTGGACGCCACCTACCGGCTGCCGCTGCGCAAGATCGTCATCTCGACGTGGCTGGCCGACGTCATGCGCGAGACGTTCGGCGCCACCGCCCCCGTCCTCGTCACCCCGGTGGATGCCGCCCTGTTCCACCGCGCGCCCCGAGCGCGGGCGGAGCCGGGCCTGCGCGTGCTGATGCTGCAGCACGAGTACGCGTGGAAGGGTGTGGCGGACGGCCTGGAGGTGGTGCGCCGGGTGAAGGAGCGGGTGCCGGCGCTGCGGCTCGTCGGATTCGGCGTCAAGCCGCCGCCTCACCGCAGCCCGTACGACGAGTTCCACGCCAACGTCGATCAGTCGAGCCTGGCCGCCCTCTACAGCGGCTGCGACATCTACCTGTGTCCGTCCTGGGACGAAGGGCTCGGGATGCCGTCCATGGAGGCGATGGCGTGCGGCGCCGCCCTCGTCACCTACGACAACGGTGGCTCGCGCGATTACGCGACGGACGGGGAGACCGCGCTCGTGGCGCGGCGCCGGGACGTGGACGATCTCGCCGCGAAGCTGGAGCGGATGGCGACGGATGTCGCGCTGCGGGAGCGTGTGGCGGCCGCGGGCACCGCCTTCGTCACCACGGCCTTCGACTGGGATCGCGCCGTGCTCCGCATGGAGAGCCTGCTCGCCGCTCCGCCGTCACCGGCGTGAAGCGCCCG
>JBBDXO010000040.1:0-12663 GCA_040902295.1 Candidatus Rokuibacteriota bacterium
TGGGCGCGCTCCTCGTCGCCGCTGTCGAGCAGCGCGTGGCGAAGCGCCGGTCCATCGGCGGCCTCCATGCCGTCGCCGGCGGTGTCCGCGCGAGCCCCGGCTTCGGCATCGTCGTCGCCGTCGTCCGGCGAGTCCGTCCCCGGCCGCGAGTGCGAGCGCGCGAATATCCACACGCTGACGAGGCGAAGCGAGCCCTCCGGCTGCCGCTCCTCCAGCAGCACGGCGGGCACATCACCGATGAGCCGGCGCACGGCTTCGAGCAGCGGCACACGCGCCAGGCTGACGGTCACCGTGTCCTGCGCCATCACGTCGAGCCCGATGACTTCGACGCCGGCGGCGCGGCCGACGGCCGCGAGCACTGCCGAACGGGGCACCGTGTCGGCGGTGATCGTCAACAGCCCATCCGTCCACTCCACGCGCAGGCTCGCGTGCGCGAGCGTGGGGCAAGCGATCGCGAGGGTGAAAGCGAGGAGCAGCGAGCTGGGGCTCAGCACGTTCTCCGTTTCCGCATCGTTCAACGCTCTGGCGATGTGCCAGGGACAGCGGGCAACGTGGAAAGAAGTACTACAGGTGCCGTGAGCGCACCGTGATGGGGACCGTAATAATTGCGTGATTGCGGCCTTGACCGGCAACCACCCCCCCGGGTATGCTCGCCGCCGCTCACGCCATGACCCTTCTCCGCCTGCGGCTACTCGGTGGCTTCGATGCCCAGCTGGCATCGGGACCGGACGTCGGCATCGTCTCCAAGAAAGCGCGCCTGCTCCTGGCCTACCTCGCTCTCAGCCCGGGCTGCCGCCAACCTCGAGAAAAGCTGGCTGGTCTGCTCTGGGGAGGCACCACCGACGAGCAATCTCGCGCGAGCCTTCGCCAGACCATCGCCTCCCTTCGCCGCTCGCTCGATGGACGGGCGGCTTCCGTGCTGGTGATCACCGGTCCGACCGTCGGGCTCGCCGTCGCCGGCGTGAGCATCGACGTCGTGAAATTCGAGAACCTCGTCGCCGACGGCAGGCCCGCCGCGCTGGAGCGAGCGGCGGCCGTCTATGGAGGCGACCTGCTCGAAGGCATCGCCACGAGCGAGCCCGCCATGGAGGAGTGGCTGCTCACGGAGCGCGAGCGGCTACGCGAGCTCGCGGTGGAAGCGCTTCGGCGGCTGCTCGCGCATCAGTCGTGGATGGGATCCGTGGAGCAGGCGATGCGGACGGCGGGGCGCCTGGTCGCCATCGATCCGCTGGAAGAGGGAGCGCATCGCGCCCTGATGGGGCTGTATGTCCGGCAGGGGCGGCGGGCGGCCGCGGTCCGGCAATACCGCATCTGCGAGCGCATGCTGAAGCGCGACCTCGGCGCCGAGCCCGAAGCCGAGACGGTCCACCTCTACAACGCGATCGTGAGCTCCCGCGCCGCCGCCGGTCCCGCGCCATCGGAGCCATCGCATCGCCGCACGCGCCAGGCCGCGCCGATGAAGCTTCCCGACACGATGCTCGCCGGCCGTGAAGCCGCCATGGAGTCGCTCAGCGGCTGCCTGGACCGCGCGGCGGCGGGCCGGCGGCAGATCGTCGTGATCACCGGCGAGGCCGGTGTCGGCCGCACGCGGCTCGTCGAGTGGCTGGCGGCGGAAGCGACGCGGCGCGGCGGGCGGGTGCTGGCGGGCCAGGGCAATGAGACGCAGCGGGCGGTGCCCTTCGGGCTGCTCGTCGAGCTCCTGCGCTTCCACGTCGTCCACAACACCGCAGCAGCCGCGGTTCTCGACGCCGAATGCCGGGTGCAGCTGTCGTCGCTGTTTCCCGAGCTGGCGCGGACCGGCGCGCCGCCGGCGCCGCTGGCCACCAGCACGACGCGGCTGTTCGGCGCCGTGACGCAGCTGCTGGAACAGACGGCCGCGGAGCGGCCGCTGACGCTGGTGGCCGAGGACGTCCACTGGGCCGACGATGCGAGCCTCGCTCTCGTCGTGTTCGTGGCGCGGCATCTGCGCGATTGTCCCGTCCTCCTCGTGCTCACCGCGTGCGACGAACTGATGACGGCCGTGCATCGCCGGATGCTCGCGCGCATGGAGCAGGACGACGGCGCCACGCCGGTGCCGCTCCTGCCTCTCGGCCGGGCCGCCCTCGCCGACCTCGTGACGGCGCTGCCGCCGGACGGCGTCGACGCACGCAGCCTGGAACGGCGCATCGAGCAGGTGTGGCAGCTCAGCGAGGGCAATCCTCTCGTGGCGATGGAGACGATGCGCATGATGCCGTCCGCGTCAGGGGACGCGATGGTCGTGTCGCGTCGGGTACGTGACATGGTCATGCGCCGGCTGGAGCTGCTGAGCGAGGGGGCGCGCGGCCTGCTGGAGGCGGCCGGTGTCGCCGGCATGCCCGTCGCCTTCACCGCGGCCCGCGAGGCCGCCGCGCTGCCCGCGCGCGAGGCGGCGCGCGCGCTGGAGGAGCTCGTGCGGCGGCGGCTCGTCGATGCGCAGGGTGATGTCATCAACGTGCGGCACGAGCGCGTGCGTCGAGTCATCGCCGAGTCCGTGGTGGCGCCGCGCCGCGACGATCTGCGCATGGCGATGTCCCGCGCCCAGGGCGCGCACGCCGCCGCGCGCTCTACCGCAGTGTGAGCACGAGCACGGGAGCGTGCGGCCCGCCGGCGTCGACGCCATCTCGCCGGCGCGGCGCGCGGCCGTCTTCACGTAAGAAGCCCTCGGCGTTCGGATCGGACTCGATACGCAGCGGAGCCCCGTCCCTTCGTCGTCATCGCCGGCGCCATCCACCCCGACGCCGTGGCCAACCTCGAGAGCGGCGCCCGCGTGGAGATCACCGAGGACCCGACGGAAGCGGGCATGGCGAAGTCCGCGGCGGAGGCGGATGGGATCCTGTTCCGGATCCGGCCCGCATGCACCGAGAGCCTCATGGCGGCCGGCAAGAAGCTGAAGGTGGTGGGCCGCTACGGCGCCGGCCTCGGTACCGTGGACATGCCCGCGGCCACGCGTCTGGGCATCGCCGTCGTCCACGCGCCGGCTCCAACTCGCAGTCGGTGGCCGAGCACGCCATCATGCTGATGCTGAACTGCGCGAAGAAGACACGCCAGGTGGACGCCATCACCCGCAAGGCGGAGTGGGGCCCGCGGCGCTCCGCGGGCGTGCGGGAGATGAGCAGCAAGACGCTCGGGATCATCGGTGTCGGCAACATCGGCCGCATCGGGGCGAAGATCGCCGGGCAGGGATTCGGCATGAAGGTGCTCGGTTACGATCCTTACGTGGCGGACGACGAGCTGCGGCGGCGCGGCGTGGAAAGTCTCGACGAGCTGCTGCCGCAGGTGGACGTGCTCACGTGCCACACGCCGCTCACGCCCGAGACACGCGGCATGATCAACGAGCGTACGATCGGCCTCATGAAGCCGGGCGCCATCTTCGTGAACACCTCCCGTGGTCCCGTGCAGCAGGAGCACGCGCTCTTCGAATCGCTCACGCGCGGCAAGCTGGCCGCCGCCGGCCTCGACGTCTTCGAGCAGGAGCCGGTGGGCGCGGACAATCCGCTCCTCTGTGCGGTGGACGGCAGGGGGGGCGCGGTGGAGGGGCGGAGAAACGGAGGTTCCGTCAACCAGGCCTTTTTTATAGGGGCCCGGGGTCAGGTTCTGGCGCGGAGGAAGAGGGAGGCGCCGAGGCCGAGGAAGATGGTGTTGGCGGTCCAGGCGGCCAGCACGGGGGGGAGGAGGTCGGCGCGGGCGAAGGCGATGGCGACGTAGTGGACGACGAGGTAGCCGGCCAGGATGGCGATGGCGAGGCCGATGCCGAAGAGGCGGCCCGCGCGGGGGGACTGAAGGGCGAAGGGGATGGCGACGAGGACCATGATGAGGTTGACGAGGGGGAAGGACAGCTTGGAGTGCAGCTCGACGAGATACTTCTGCACCTGGAAGCCGGTGGCCTCCAGACGTGCGATGTACTCGCTGAGCTCGCGGTAGCTCATCGCGTCCACCGTCTTCTGGATGTGCGTGAAGTCGCTGATGTCCTCGTCCAGCCTCACGGTGGTGCGGGTGAAGGGGGCCGTCTGCACCTGGCCCTGAGGGCCGATCTGGCGGAAGGCGCCCTCGCTCAGCTCCCACCCGCTCCCGGTCCAGTGCGCGCGCCGGGCGTCGATCCGGCTCATCAGACGGAAATCCTTGTCCACGTCGAGCACGGTGACGCCGTACATGTCACTGGTGCCGGGGCTGAGGAGCTCGACGCGGTAGAAGCGCGTGTCCGAGCTGCGCATCCACAGGCGCGTGCGCTGCCGGAGGTGGCGCGGCAGCTGGCCTTTGATCTTCACGCGATCGACCTCCTCGCCGAGCTCGTTCAGGCGAGGCAACAGCAGCTCCTGGAAGAGTCCCGAGGCCATGGCGATGGCGATGCCGAAGACGAGGATGGGCGCGCTCGTGCGATACAGGCTGATGCCGGCGGCCTTCATCGCCGTCAGCTCGTGATAGCGGCTGAGGGCGAGGAAGAGAAAGATGGTCGCCACCAGGACCACCACCGGCAGGCTGTCGTGCAGGGCCTGCGGCAGACGGTAGAGGAAGTGCTCCAGGATGTAGACGAAGGGCGGCTTCTCGCGCAGGAAGCCGTCGAGCCTCTCCAGCAGGTCGATGACGACGAAGAGCGCCGCCGCCACCGCGAGCCCGATGCCGAGGAAGGTGACGTACTCGCGCATCAGGTACCGGTCGAGGATGTGCGTGGACTTGCGGGCGCCCGCCACGATGTGCGCGCCCGCGCCCGGCGCGCGCCGCCGCGGCCGTACGCGCGCCACGGCCTGCAGCGCGCGCCAGAACAGGGGCAGCGACGGCGGCCGCCATTCCCGCGCGGTGGCGACGAGCGACACGAGGCCGGCCACCAGGAAGGCCGCGTTCGGCAGCCACAGGGCGAGAAGGGGAGGCAGGCGGCCCTTGAGAGCCGCGGACTCCAGCGCCCCGCTCACGACGTAGTACGCGACGAGGATCACCAGGCTGCCGAGGAGGGCGACGGAGCGGCCCCCGCGGTGGGACCGCACGGCGAGCGGAAAGGCCGCGATCGCGAACACGACGGCGGCCACCGGAAGGGCGAAGCGCTTGTGCCACTCCACGACATAGGCGCGCCGCTCGGGCGCCTCATCGGCGAAGGCGTCGATCTTCGCTCGCAGCGCGCGCAGGCCGAGGTCCTTCTCCGGCTTGTCCATGCGCCCGGGCGCCCTGAGCGGCGAGTCGACGGACAGGCTCATGTCGTACACGCTGAAGTTGGTGTAGCGGTAGCGCAGGGGCGGGGCGCCGGCCCGGGCCGGGGGCGCGCCGGGCGCGGGAGTGACGCCGGCCCCGGGGACGACGTCGGTCTCGTTGACGGCGCCGTTGAGCAGGCGCAGCGTGAGGCGCCGGTTCTCTTCGTCCGGGAGCAGGCGTCCCTCGCGCGCGGTGATGATGCGCGACATCCTGGGATCGCGCTCGTCGGACACGAGCAGGCCGTGCAGCGCCACCTGCGAGGCGCTCACATCCTGGACGTAGACGACGACGTCACCGAAGGTGGGGTTGAACACGCGCTCCCCAAGCCCGCTCACGGCTTTCGACTGCAAGATCCGGAAGAGCTGCTGCTGGAACTCCTGGTTGGCGATGGGGTTGACCACCAGCGTGAGGGCGGCGGTGACGGCGGCCACGAGGAGGGCCGCGGCCATGATGGGCCGCAAGAGGCGCACGAGGCTCACCCCCGCCGCCTTGAAGGCGATGATCTCGAGGTCACCGGCCAGCCGCCCTCCGGCCAGCAGCACCGCCACCAGCAGCGCCATCGGCAGGGTGTGGGCGAGGAACGTGGGCAGCATGAAGGCGAGGAGCTGCGCCACCAGGTGGAAAGGCACCCCCTTCGTGATGACGAGCTCGGTGAGCTGGTAGAGGCGGTCGATGAGGAGGAAGAAGGTGAAGAGGACGCCGCCGAAGAAGAAGGGCGGCAGCAGCTCTCGGAGAAGATAGCCGTCGAGGACGGGCACGGCTGGCAACTTCACCTTGACGAGCGTACCATACCGCGCGTGCGGCCCCTCGCGCTCGCGCTGCTCGTCGTCGCGCTCGGCATCTGGGGATGGCCGGCGATCGCGGTCACCGCCCCTGCCTTCGGTCACGCCCGCGGCGCCCCCGACCGCCTCGACCGCTTTCGCGAGCTCGCAACGACGCGACTGGGCGCCGAGCAGCTGCTCGACAGCGACCGCCCGCACGAGGCCCATCGCGAGCTGTACGCCCTGATCGACGAGGAGATCGTCGAGAGCCTCGCCTCCGGCAGTGTGTTCGCCACCACCGGCTTCCTGCAGGATCGTCTCGACGCCTTCGGTGAGGCGTGGGGCGGGGCGCGTTTCTCGCTCACGCCCATCGGACGCATCTTCGTCGGCGCCTTCGAGCTCGGCCCCGGCGGCAACAGCATCCGCGTCTATGGCGGGCGTCGCGACGAGGCCGCTCTGCTGGCGGCGATGTATCGCGAGGGCCGCCCGGTCGTGCACGCGCTGCCCCCCGCGGGCGGGGGGCAATTCATCGCCACCTGGGAAGGCGCGCCGTCCGGTCGCGGCACGCGCGCGCTGCGGGTGGAGCTCGTACGGCCGCACGCGGACGGCGTGCAGGTGGCCTGGTCCACCGCCGATCTCTTTCCACAGGGCCTCCTCGCCCGCGGCTACACCGTGCGGGGCGGCGAGCTGCGGGTCCGCTACGAGGTGCACTATCCCGGGTGGACGCCGGGCTGCGGCGGACAGACGGAACAGGAAGACGTGTACCGGCTGGCGGCGTCCGGCGCCGGATTCGTGCGCGTGAGCCGCCAGGAGCACGACGCGTGGCACCGGGCGTTTCGGGGCGCGGTCGCGCGCGTCTTCGCCGCCCTCGCCGTGGGCGACCAGCCCGCGCTCGCCGCCCTCGTGCCCGACAAGGACCTCCGCGCCCGGCTGCCGGCCCTCGTGCCGGAGCCGGTGTGCGACGCCCGGGAGGGCGGCGGCCATGACGTCGTGTCGGTGGCTGCCGCGGCGGCGGACCACCGGCCGTGGACGCTGACGTTCCGGCGGGCGGGCGCGCTCTGGAGGCTGACGGAGGCTTCGCCCCTGCTGCACTGAAGCCCGGCGGCGCGGGGTACAATGACGCACTGCGAATGAGCGAGCCGACCCCGAGCCCCAGCGTCGAGATTTCCGACCGGTACGAGCCCGCGGCCGTCGAGGATCGCTGGTATCCACGGTGGGAGCAGAACGGCTACTTCCGCGGTGACGCGGAATCGGCCAAGAAGCCGTTCTCCATCGTCATCCCGCCTCCCAACGTCACCGGCTCCCTGCACATCGGCCACGCCCTCAACAACACGCTGCAGGACATCCTGGTGCGCATGAAGCGGATGGACGGCTTCAACGTCCTCTGGATGCCCGGCACCGATCACGCGGGAATCGCGACCCAGGTGGTGGTGGAGCGCCAGCTCGCCGACGAAGGGAAGACCCGCCACGACCTGGGCCGCGAGGCCTTCGTCGAGCGCGTGTGGCGCTGGAAGGAGACGTCCGGCGGCACGATCATCCGGCAGCTCAAGCGCCTGGGCGCCTCCTGTGACTGGTCGCGCGAGCGCTTCACGATGGACGCGGGGCTGTCACGCGCCGTGCGCGAAGTCTTCGTCCGCCTCTACGACGAGGGGCTGATCTACCGTGACGACTACATCGTCAACTGGTGCCCCCGCTGCCAGACGGTGCTCTCCGATCTCGAGGTGGAGCGCGAGGAGCGCGACGGGCAGTTCGTCTACATCAGGTACGGCCCGCTCACCCTCGGCACCGTGCGCCCGGAGACCAAGCTCGGCGACACCGGCCTCGCCGTGCACCCGAAGGACAAGCGGTACGCCCGCTACGTGGGACAGACGCTCGAGATTCCCTCCGTGAACGGCACGATCTCCGTGCGGGTGGTGGCGGACGAGGCGGTGGACCCGGCCTTCGGCACCGGGGTCATCAAGGTGACGCCCGGTCATGATCCCGTCGACTTCGAGATCGGCCGCCGCCACGGCCTGCCCGTGCGGACGGTCATCGGCTTCGACGGCCGCATGACGGCGGAGGCAGGGCCGTACGCCGGCATGGATCGCTTCGAGGCCCGCCGCCGGATCGTCGAGGATCTGCAGGCGCTCGGCCTCGTGGATCGGATCGAGCCCTACCGGCACGCGGTGGGCGTGTGTTACCGGTGCAAGACGGTGGTGGAGCCGCTCGTGTCCAAGCAGTGGTATCTCAACGTCACGCCCCTCGCGGCAGTCGCGGTGCGCGCGGTGCGCGACCGGCGCATCCGGATCATCCCGCGCGTGTGGAACACGACGTACTACCACTGGATGGACAACATCCGTCCGTGGTGCATCTCGCGGCAGCTGTGGTGGGGGCATCGCATCCCGGCCTGGTACTGCGACGCCGACGGCTCCGTGCACGTCTCGCGCGACGATCTGACCTCGTGTCCCCGGTGCGGCAGCGCCCTGCGGCGCGACGAGGACGTGCTCGACACCTGGTTCTCGTCGGCGCTGTGGCCGTTCTCGACCTTCGGCTGGCCGGACGACACGCCCGAGCTGCGGACGTTCTATCCCACCGCCGTCCTCAGCACCGGCTTCGACATCATCTTCTTCTGGGTGGCGCGGATGGCGATGATGGGCCTGCATTTCATGAAGGAGGTGCCCTTCCGCGACGTGTACATCCACGCCCTCGTGCGCGATGCCGAGGGCCAGAAGATGTCGAAGTCGAAGGGCAACGTGGTCGACCCCCTGGAGGTGATGACCAAGTACGGCACGGATGCCTTCCGGTTCACGCTGTCCGCCCTCGCCGCGCAGGGCCGTGACATCCGCATCAGCGAAGAACGCGTGGAAGGCTACCGCAACTTCGCCAACAAGCTGTGGAACGCCGCGCGCTTCGTGCTCGCCAACCTCGACGGCTACGACGCGCGCGCCGCCCGTCGCGCGCCCGTGGCGCTGCCGGATCGCTGGATCGCGAGCCGGCTCGCGGAGACGTCGCGCGCCGTGCGCACGCACCTGTCGCGGTACCGGTTCAACGACGCGGCGGGCGCGCTCTACCAGTTCGTCTGGCACGAGCTGTGCGACTGGTACCTGGAAACGGCCAAGCCCGCCCTCTATGGCAGCGACCCCGCCCGACGCCTGGCCACGCAGCACACGCTCGTCGCGACGCTGGAGACGACGCTGCGGCTGCTCCATCCCTTCATGCCCTTCATCACCGAGGAGCTGTGGCAGCGGCTGCCGGGCAGGGAGGCGCGCGGCGCATCGATCATGATCGCGCCCTATCCGAAGCCGGCCCGGCGCCGGGGCGATGCCGGTGTCGAGCGCGAGATGGCGGTCGTGATGGACACGGTGACCGCCATCCGGAACATCCGCGGCGAGATGCGCGTCTCCCCCGCGGTCACGCTCGCCGTCACCGTGAAGCCGGCGCCCGCCCACGACGCGCTCCTGCGCGAGCACGCCGCGCTCATCCAGTCCCTGGCACGTGCCACCCTCACCGTGGACCCCGCCGCCGCGCGCGCGAAGGGGGCCGCCCTCGGCGTGGTGGGCGAGTCGGAGATCTACGTGGACCTGTCGGGCGCCGTGGACCTCGCCGCCGAGCGGGAGCGGCTGACGAAGGAGATCAAGCGCGCGGAGGAGGCCATCGGCTTCGCGCGCGCGAAGCTCGGGCGGTCCGACTTCACCGAGCGGGCGCCCGCCGAGATCGTGGCCAAGGAGCGCGACCGGCTTGCCCAGCAGGAAGCGCTGCGCGCCAAGCTCGTGGCCAGCCTCGCGTGGGTGGAATGACCGGCTCCTCCGCGCCGTCGGTCATCCGCCTCGGCGCCGTCGACTCCACGCAGAACGTGGCATGGGGACTCGTCGACGAGGGCATCGCCGACGGCACCGTGGTCACGGCGGAGAGCCAGCACGACGGCCGTGGCCGCCGTGGCCGCCACTGGCACGACGAGCCCGGCGCCAGTCTCGCCGCCTCCGTCGTCCTGTACCCCCGGCTCGCCGTCGCCTCGCTGGGCGGGCTCTCCTTCGCGGCGGCACTCGCGGTGGCGGAGGCGCTGCAGTCGCAGACGGGCCTGGCACCCCGGCTGAAATGGCCGAACGACGTCCTCGTCGACCGCCGCAAGATCGCCGGCATCCTGCTCGAGTCCCGGGCGACGCCGGCGCCCGTGGTGGTGGTGGGCTTCGGCATCAACCTCACCCAGACGGCGTTTCCCCCCGCCATCGCGGACCGCGCCACGTCCGTCGCGCTCGCGGGGGGACGGGCGACCAGCGCCGAGTCCCTGCTCGACGCCGTCGTGCGCGCGCTGGGGAGGTGGCGCAGCCGGCTGGAGGTCGAGGGCTTCGAGCCGCTGCGCCGGCGATGGTGCGTCCTCGCCGACACGCTGGGCCGTCGCGTCACCATCGACGGCGCGGAGGCGCTCGCGGTCGATCTCGACGCCGACGGCGCTCTCCTCGTGGAGCGCGACGGCCTGCGGCGCCGCGTGGTGGCGGGCGAAGTCACGGAGGGGGTGCGCGATGCTCCTCGTCGTTGAGGTCGGCAACACCAACACGAAGATCGGCGTGTACGAGGGCCCGCGCCTGCTCACGTCGTGGCGGCTCACGACCCGGCGCGAGCAGACGGCCGACGAGTACGGCATCTTCATCGAAACCCTGCTGCGCACGCGCGGCATCCAGGCCACCCAGATCGGCGCCGTCGCGATCTCCAACGTGGTGCCGCCCGTGCAGCAGACGCTCGAGTGGATGACCGAGAAGTACTTCAACGTGACGCCCTTCACGGTGGAGCCGGGCGCGGACACCGGCATGCCGCTGCTGATCGACAACCCCCGCGAGCTCGGCAGCGACCGCGTCGTGAAGTCCGTGGCCGCCATCGCGATCTACGGGCCGCCGCTCATCGTGATCGATCTCGGCACCGCCACCACCTTTGACTGCGTGAACGCGCGGGGCGCGTTCATCGGCGGCGCCATCTCGCCCGGCATCGCCACCGCGATGGACGCCCTCGTCCACCGCGCCGCCCGGCTCTTCCGGGTGGAGCTGGTCCGGCCCAAGGAAGCGATCGGACGCAACACGGTCACCAACCTCCAGTCCGGGGTGGTGTACGGCTACGCGGGGCTGGTGGATGGCATCGTGGACCGCATGAAGCAGGAGATGGGCGAGGGGACGAAGGTCATCGCCACCGGCGGCCACGCCGCGCTCATCGCCGACGTCACCCGCTCCGTCCAGCACGTGAACGAGGACCTGGGGCTCGAAGGGCTGCGCCTGCTGTACGAGCGCCGGACATGACCGGGCGGCGTTGACACCCGTGGGGCCGCTGGCTATACTGCACGAAATCTAGTAGGTGAGCGGACAGACATCCCTACATTTAGGGACTCGGGCCTTAAACCACGCAGCAGCGGACGGAGGCGCATCGATGGGAATGTGGGTGGGACGGGGACGAAAAGCACGGGTCGCGTACGGCTTCGACGACATCGCGCTCGTGCCCGGCGCGCTCACCGTCAATCCCAACGAGGTCGACATCTCCTGGGAGCTCTGCGGCCACCGCTATGAGCTGCCGATCATCGCCGCCGCCATGGACGGCGTGGTGGGTCCCCGCAGCGCCATCGAGATGGGCCGTCACGGCGGCCTCGCCGTCCTCAACCTCGAAGGCATCTTCTCCCGCTACGCCCACCCGGAAGACGTCCTGGAGCGCATCGTGTCGGCGAGCCAGGACGAAGCGACCAAGATCATCCAGTCCATCTACAGCGAGCCCATCAAGGAAGAGCTGATCCACCAGCGCATCACCGACATCAAGAAGGGCGGCGGCCGCGCCATCGTGTCGTCGATCCCCCAGCGCGCGGAGCGCTTCGGCCAGATCGCGCAGGAGGCGGGCGCCGACATCTTCGTCGTGCAGTCCACGGTGACGACGGCGCGCCATCTCGCCACCGAGTACACGCCCGTCGATCTGCGCAAGCTGAAGAAGCAGCTCGCGATCCCCCTCGTGATCGGCAACGTGGTCACCTACGAAGCGTGTCTGGAGCTGATGGACGTGGGCGCCGACGCCCTGCTCGTCGGCGTCGGCCCCGGCGCGGCCTGCACGAGCCGCGAGGTGCTGGGCCTGGGCGTGCCGCAGGTGACGGCGACGGCGGACGCGGCGGCCGCGCGTGACTTCCACTACAAGCAGACGGGCCGCTACGTCCCCATCATCACCGACGGCGGCATGAGCACCGGCGGCGACGTGTGCAAGGCGCTCGCCTCCGGCGCCGACGCGGTGATGATCGGCTCCGCGTTCGCGCGGGCCACCGAGGCGCCGGGGCGCGGCTACCACTGGGGGATGGCCACGCCCCACGCCAACCTGCCGCGCGGCACCCGCATCCGCGTCGGCATCGCGGGCTCGCTGGAGCAGATCCTGTTCGGTCCCGCCTTCACCGAGGACGGCACGCTGAACCTCGTGGGCGCCATCCGCACGTGCATGGGCTCGGTGGGCGCGCGCACGATCCGGGAGCTGCAGCAGACCGAGCTCATCATCGCGCCCACCATCAAGACGGAGGGCAAGGTGTTCCAGCAGGCCCAGAAGCTGGGACGCCCGCGGTAGCAGGGCGCTGAAAACCGCCCGACTATTTGGATGGGGGCCTCGAAGGGCCCCCAAGCCCCCGCTGTTCGGCAGCGTCCCGGCAAAGCCGTGACGCTCCTCCACCCCCCCGCTGTTCGGCAGCGTCCCGGCAAAGCCGTGACGCTCCTCCACC
>JBBDXO010000040.1:12763-39593 GCA_040902295.1 Candidatus Rokuibacteriota bacterium
TCCCGCCTGGGATCTGGGAGTTTTCGCGGGGCCACGCATGAATCAGATCGTCATCTTGAATGCGGGCGGGCAGTATTGCCACCTCATTGCGCGGCGCATCCGCGAGCTGGGCGTGCACGCCGTCGTCGCGGACATCGATCAGCCCGCGGGCGCGTTCGCGGGAGCGCGGGGCATCATCATCTCGGGCGGGCCCGCCAGCGTCACCGAGCCCACGAGCCCCGCCGTCGATCGCGGCATCTACGGCCTGGCGCTGCCCATCCTCGGGATCTGCTACGGCCACCAGCTCCTCGCCAAGGACCTCGACGGGCGTGTCTCGCCCGGGATCATGAAGGAATACGGACACTCGTCGTTCCAGCCCGCGGACGGCCGTCTCTTCCGCGGCCTCGGCACCACGCCGTTGACGGTATGGATGAATCATGGCGACACCGTGGTCGAGGTGCCACCCGGCTTCGCGATCGTGGGCGCGACGGACGACTGCAAGGTGGCCGCGATGGAGGACGCCGGGCGGTCGATCTTCGGCGTGCAGTTCCATCCGGAGGTCGTCCACACCGAGCACGGCACCGAGATCTTGAGAGCCTTCGTCTTCGACGTCTGCGGGTGCGCGCCCGACTGGGATCCGCGTGCGCGCGTGGATCAGGTGGTCGAGCAGATCCGGGCCACCGCCGGTGATCGCCGGGTCTTCTTCCTCATCAGCGGCGGCGTCGACTCGACGGTGGCCTTCTACCTGTGCTACCGCGCCCTCGGCCGCGACCGCGTCCTCGGCCTCTATGTCGACACGGGCTTCATGCGCGAGGGGGACGCCGAAGCCGTCGACTACCTGGTGCGGGAGGTGGGCCCGGAGGCCATCCGCGTGGCGGATCGCAGCGCCGATTTCTTCACGGGCCTGGCCGGAGTCACGAACCCGGAGCAGAAGCGGACGATCATCGGCGACACCTTCATCGCGGTGCAGGAGGACGAGTTCGCGCGCCTCGGCCTGCGTGACGAGGAGTGGCTGCTCGGGCAGGGCACCATCTATCCGGACACCATCGAGTCCGGCGGCGCGCGGCACTCGGCCAAGATCAAGACCCACCACAACCGGGTCGAGAAGATCCAGGCGCTCATCGAGCAGGGCAAGGTCATCGAGCCGCTCGTCGAGTTCTACAAGGACGAGGTGCGCGTCCTCGGCGAGCAGCTCGGCCTGCCCCACGAGGTGGTGTACCGCCACCCCTTTCCCGGCCCGGGGCTCGCCGTCCGGTGTCTGTGCGCCGAGCGCGTGGCGCCCGTGGAGCAGCCGCCTGCCTCACCACTGCCCGCGGGCGTGCGCGGGTGGATCGTGCCCGTGCGCACGGTGGGCGTGCAGGGGGACGAGCGCAGCTACGCGCAGCTCCTCGCCGTGGAGGCCTTCGCCGACCCCGCGGAGGCGGGCGCCTTCGCGCGGCGCTTCACGAACGAGCACAAGTCCGTCAATCGCGTGGCCGTGATCACCTTCACGCGGCGGCCGGCGGGCTTCGCGGGGCTGTCGATCCATCCCGCCACGCTCACGCGCGAGCGGATCGCGCTCCTGCGGGCGGCCGACGACATCGTGACCCGGATCGTCCGCAAGCACGGGCTCTACGATGCCATCTGGCAGTTCCCCGTCGCGATGCTGCCCCTCGGCTACGAGGCGGGCGGGGAGACGATCATCCTGCGCCCGGTCAACTCGCGTGACGGGATGACGGCCGACTTCGCCAAGCTCCCGGCGGCGGTGACGGACGAGATCACCGCCCGCCTGCGCCGGCTCGAGGGCGTGGACGCCGTCCTCTACGACGTGACCAACAAACCGCCCGCGACCATCGAGCTCGAGTAGCAGGAGGCAGGGTGCAGCACGCCGAATTCGTCCATCTCCACGTCCACTCGGAGTACAGCCTCCTCGACGGCGCCGCCCAGCTCGAGAAGCTGGTGAAGAAGGCGAAGGACCTGAAGTTTCCCGCCATCGCGCTCACGGATCACGGCAACCTCTTCGGCGGCATCGATTTCTATCTGGCGGCCCAGAAGGCGGGCATCAAGCCCATTCTCGGCGCCGAGCTGTACGTGGCGCCGGGCGGGCGCAAGGAGCGCGGCTCGCAGGACGGCGGCTACGAGGGCGCCAACCACCTCACCGTGCTCGTGCGCAACCTCGACGGCTACCGCAACCTCATCAAGCTGGTGTCGAAGGCCTACCTCGAGGGCTTCTACTACAAGCCGCGCGTGGATCGCGAGCTGCTCGCGCAGCACGCGGACGGGCTGCTCGTGCTGTCGGGCTGCCTGAACTCCGAGGTGTCACGCGCCCTCAGCGCGGGCGACGCAGCGAAGGCGACGCAGACGGCGGGCTGGTACCAGGAGGTCTTCGGTCGCGAGAACTACTTCATGGAGGTGCAGGCGCACGGCCTGCCGGAGCAGATCAAGGTCACGGCGGAGACACTGAAGATCGCCCGGGCCATCGGCGCTCCCGTGGCGGGCACCAACGACTCGCACTACCTGGACGCCGCGCACGCGCGCGCCCACGAGGCGCTGCTGTGCATCCAGACGGGATCGTCGCTCACGGATCCCAACCGCTGGAAGTTCTCCACCGAGGAGTTCTACGTGAAGTCGGCGGAGGAGATGGCCGCCGTCTTCGCCGAGATCCCCGAGGCGTGCGCCAACACGCTCGCCGTCGCCGAGCGCTGCAACCTCACGCTGGAGTTCGGGCGCTTCCACCTGCCGAGGTACGTGGTGCCCGAGACGCACACGCTGGAGACGTATCTTCAGGAGAAGGCCCGCGAAGGGCTGCGAAAGCGGTACGGGCCGACGCCGGGCGACGCCATCGAGGCGCGCCTGGCCCACGAGCTGTCGGTCATCGAGAAGATGGGCTTCGCGGGCTACTTCCTCGTCGTGTGGGACTTCATCCGCTACGCGCGTGACAAGGGGATCGCGGTGGGGCCCGGGCGCGGGTCATCGGCGGGCTCGCTCGTCGCCTACTGCCTCGAGATCACCAACGTCGATCCCATGCGGTACAGCCTGCTCTTCGAGCGATTCCTGAACCCCGAGCGCATCTCGATGCCGGACATGGACATCGACTTCGCCGACGACCGCCGCGACGAGGTCATCCGCTACGTGGCGGACAAGTACGGGCGCGACCGCGTGGCGCACATCATCACCTTCGGCACCATGGGCGCCAAGGCCGCCATCCGCGACGTCGGCCGCGTCCTCGGCATGACCTACGGTGACGTCGACCGCATCGCCAAGCTCGTGCCCGCCTTCCCGCTCAACATCACGCTCGACGACGCGTACCAGAAGGCGCCCGTGCTGGCGGAGATGGTCAAGAGCCAGCCGGGCGTGAGCGAGCTGTGGGACATCGCCCGCGCGCTGGAGGGCTGCACGCGTCACGCCTCCGTGCACGCCTCCGCCGTCGTCATCTCCGACGAGCCGCTGGACCAGCACATCCCGCTCTACAAGGACCCCAAGCGGCCGGAGCTGATTACCGGCTACGCCATGGGCCCCATCGAGAAGCTGGGCCTGCTGAAGATGGACTTCCTCGGGCTGCGCACGCTCACCGTGCTCGCCAACACGAAGGCACTCATCAGGGACGCGCGGGGGATCGACATCGATGTCGAGACCCTCGCCCTCGACGACGCCCGGACGTACGCGCTGCTCAGCGAGGCGAAGACCTTCGGCGTCTTCCAGCTGGAGTCCTCGGGCATGCGCGAGGCGCTGCGCGGGCTGAAGCCGGAGCGGCTCGAGGACGTCATCGCCATGGTGTCGCTGTACCGCCCGGGGCCGATGGAGCTGATTCCCGATTTCATCCAGCGCAAGCACGGCCGCGTGAAGACGACGTACGAGCATCCCGCCATGGAGAAGTTCACGCGGGAGACGTACGGGATCATGGTCTACCAGGAACAGATCATGCAGATCGCCTCCGAGATGGGCGGCTTCACCATGGGCGAGGCCGACATGCTCCGCCGCGCCATGGGCAAGAAGGACCGCGAGCTCATGGCGCAGCAGCGCGCCAAGTTCGTGGCCGGCTGCGCCGAGCGCGCCATCGACCGGAAGTCCGCCGAGCGCGTCTGGGAGCTGATGGAGAAGTTCGCGGGGTACGGATTCAACAAGTGCTTGAGTGCGGACGCCGAGATCGAGATGGCGGACGGCACGCGCAAGCCGATCACGGAGATTTGTGACGGCGATCTCGTGGCCACGAAGGACGGTCCCTCTCGCGCCCGCGCCGTGCGCCCGAGCGGCCTCCGTCGCGTGGGTCGTCTCACGCTCGCGAACGGGATGACGATTCGCTGCACGCCGGATCATCCGGTGTTCACGCCGCGCGGGTGGGTGAACGCCGAGGACCTCGGCGCGGGCGACTTCGTCGTGGTCACGCGCACCCTGCCCGGCGGCTCCGCGGCCGAGATCGTTCCGCTCGCGGTGTGCCGTCGGCCGGTGCGCGAGGCGATCGCCAAGGCCTATCCAAGCCTCAAGGCGGGCTGTCGTGCCCTCGGAGTGCCGTACCGACTCCTGTTCGAGACCTCGGGCACGCGCGGGCTTCGGCGCGACACGATCGAGTATCTGGCCGATGCGCTCGACGCGCCGGCGCTGCACGCGCTCGTCTCCGGCGGGATGGGCTGGTCGCGACCCGCGGGCTTTCCGCTGGAGGGTATCGAGCCCACCTACGACATCGAGGTGCCCGGCGCGCGCAGCTTCATCGCCAACGGGATTGCCGTCCACAATTCGCACGCGGCGGCCTACGCGCTCGTCGCCTACCAGACGGCGTACTTCAAGGCGAACTACCCCGTCGAGTTCATGGCGGCGCTGCTCACGTCGGAAATGGGCGACACCGACAAGATCGTCAAGTACATCGACGAGTGCCGGGCGATGGGGCTGGCCGTGCAGCCGCCGGACGTCAACGGCTCCGCCGTGCAGTTCAGCGTGGCGGGCGACACCATCCGCTTCGGGCTGGCCGCCATCAAGAACGTGGGCGAGGCGGCCATGGAGTCGATCCTCCGCACGCGGGCAGCGGAGGGCGCCTTCAGGACCCTCGACGACTTCTGCTCGCGCGTGGACCTGCGGCTGGTGAACCGGCGGGTGATCGAGAGCCTGATCAAGGCGGGCGCCTTCGACTCGCTGGGCCTGCCGCGCGCGCACCTGCTGGCGCAGACGGACGCCGCCCTCGAAGGCGGACAGCGCGTGCAGCGCGACCGTGCGGAAGGCCAGGGCTCGTTCTTCGACGACCTGCTGCCGAAGGCGCCCGCGCACCCGGCGGCGGGGGAGCCCCCGGGCCCCATCGCCGAGGAGTGGGACGCCGATCAGCGCCTGGCCTTCGAGAAGGAGGTGCTCGGCTTCTACATCTCCGGCCATCCGCTCGCGCGATACGCGGCGGTGGTGGAGTCCATGGGCATCACGTCCACCGGGGACCTCGCCGCCAAGGGCCACGGCGCGAAGGTCGCGCTCTTCGGGCACGTGGGCGCCCTGAAGGAGACGGCCACGAAGAGCGGCAACCGGATGGCGTTCTTCACGCTGGAGGACATGGCGGGCACGGTGGAGGTCACCGTGTTTCCGGAGCCCTTCAAGGCGGCGGCTCCCTACCTGCGCGCGCGCGAGCCGCTCGTCGTGCGCGGCCGCATCGACGACGGCGACAAGGGGCGCGTGATTCTCGCCGACGACATCCGCATCCTCGACCAGTCGCTGGCCAACAAGCCGAAGGGCGGGGCGGGGGAGCCGAGCGCCTGCCGCATCCGCGTGCCGTCGGCCGGTGAGGCGCCCGCCGTGCTCGCCGCCCTCAAGCAGGTCTGCGAGGAGCATCCCGGCGGCGTGCCCGTGTTCGTGCACGTGCTGCTCGACGGCGTGGAAGTGGTGGTGCGCGCGCGCGGCGTGTCGGTGGACGCCTCCGCCGAGCTCACCGCGAAGGTGACGGCGCTCATGGGCACCGCCGCCATGGTGATCGAGTATGCCGGACGGGCTTGACTTCGAGCAGCCGCTGCTCGAGCTGGAGAACCGCATCGCGGCGCTCCGGGCGGAGGACGATCCGCTGCGCGTGCGCGACGAGATCGCCAAGCTCGAAGACCGGCTCGCGCGCCTGCGCCAGAAGACGTACGCGGCGCTCACGCCGTGGCAGCGCACGCAGCTGGCGCGGCATCCCAGGCGGCCGCACACGCGCGACTGGTGCAAGCTCCTCTTCGAGGACTTCCTGGAGCTGCACGGCGATCGCGTCTACGGCGACGACGCCGCCATCGTGGGCGGCCTCGCGCGCTTCGAGGGGCGCTCCGTGGTGGTC
Organism: Candidatus Rokuibacteriota bacterium; assembly: GCA_040902295.1. Lineage (GTDB taxonomy): Bacteria > Methylomirabilota > Methylomirabilia > Rokubacteriales > CSP1-6 > JBBDXO01. The sequence goes on from JBBDXO010000040.1 coordinate 18,999, forward strand.
ATGGGGCACCAGAAGGGCCGCGACACCCGCGAGAAGATCGCCCGCAACTTCGGCATGCCGCACCCCGAAGGCTATCGCAAGGCGCTGCGGCTGATGGAGATGGCGGCGAAGTTCGGCAAGCCGGTGCTCACCTTCATCGACACGCCCGGCGCGTACCCGGGCGTGGGCGCCGAGGAGCGCGGGCAGGCGGAGGCCATCGCCAGGAACCTCAAGATGATGGCGGCGCTGCCGACGCCGATCATCGCCGTCGTCACCGGCGAGGGTGGCAGCGGGGGCGCGCTCGCCATCGGCATGGGCAACCGTGTGTTGATGCTCGAGCACGCGGTGTACGCGGTGATCTCGCCCGAGGGCTGCGCGGCCATCCTGTGGGGCGATGCCGCCAAGGCGCCGGAGGCGGCGGAGGCGATGAAGACCACCGCGCCCGATCTCCTCGCCCTCAACGTCATCGACGCCATCGTGCCGGAGCCGCTCGGCGGCGCCCATCGCGACTGGGAAGGGGCGGCGGACCGGCTGCGCGCCGCCCTGCGCCAGCACCTGTGGGAGTTCGACGGCATGCCGGCCGCCACCCTGGTGGCCGGGCGCTACGACAAGTTCCGCCGCCTCGGCGTCTTCGAGGAATCCGCGGTCCCGCGCGGCGCGCTCCAGGGGGGCGTTCGGCCGTCGTAAGTTTGACTAAACGGAGACCGGGTGTTACGGTCAACCGAGCGTCAAATCTAATGTTTCTCGGATGGTCAATGCCGAAGCTTCACCTGATCACGTACGGCTGCCAGATGAACGAGTACGACTCCGAGCGCGTCGCGGGCCTGCTGCGGGAGCACGCCTACGAGCTCACCGACCGCGAGGCGGAGGCCGACCTCATCCTCGTCAACACGTGCGCGATCCGCGAGAAGGCCGAAGACAAGGTCTTCTCGCGGCTCGGCCAGCTCCGCGAGCTGAAGGCGAGCCGCCCGGGGCTCGTGCTCGGCGTGATGGGGTGCATGGCCCAGCTGCACCAGTCGGTGGTCCAGAAGCGCGCGCCGTACGTCGACCTCGTGTTCGGCTCGCCCGCCATCGCGCGCGTGGGGGAGCTGGTCGCGCGCGCCCGCGCCGAGCGCCGGCCCGTGCTCGAGACGGGCGAGGCGCCGCTCGTGAAGATCACCGCCAAGCCCGCCGTGAGCGGACGCCTCAAGGCCTTCGTGACCGTCATGGAGGGATGTGAGAAGCACTGCACCTTCTGCGTGGTGCCGCGCACGCGGGGACGCGAGCGCAGCCACACGCCGGAGGCGATCGTGGCGGAAGTGCGCGGCCTCGTGGCGGAGGGCGTGCGCGAGGTCACGCTGCTCGGGCAGACGGTCAACGCGTACGGCCGCGACCTCACGCCGGCCACGGACCTCGCCGAGCTCTTCGCCCGCGTGAGCGACGTGGAGGACCTGCAGCGTATCCGCTTCACCACCTCCAACCCGTACAACCTCACGCCCGCCCTCATCCGCGCCCTGCGCGAGGTGCCGAAGGTGTGCGAGTGGTTCCATTTGCCGCTGCAGTCGGGCTCGAACCGGGTGCTGGCGCGGATGAACCGGGGCTACACGCGCGAGCGATACCTGGAGCTCATCGACGAGATCCTCGCCGCCGTGCCGGAGATGGCGCTGTCCACCGATCTCATCGTGGGCTTTCCGGGCGAGACGGAGGACGACTTCGCGGCCACCCTCGAGATGGTGGAGCGCGTGCGCTACGACAACGTCTTCGCCTTCCGGTACTCGCGGCGGCCCGGCACGCCCGCCGCCGACATGCCCGACCAGGTGGAGGAGGCCGTGAAGGCCGCGCGCAACACGCGCCTGCTGGAGACGGTCACCCGCATCGCGGCCGAGCGCAGCCGCCTCCTCGAAGGCCGCGCGGTGGAGGTGCTGGTGGAGGGGGCGTCGAAGAAGCGCGCGGGCGAGCTCACGGGCCGCACCCGCTGCAATCGCGTCGTCAATTTCGACGGTCAGGGCCGCGTGGCCGTCGGGGACATCGCCCGGCTCACCATCGCCGAAGCGCTGCCGCACAGCCTGCGCGGTACGCTCGCGTCGCAACCGGAGGAGGCCGTATGTTTGTCGAAATGAAGGTGCGCGGCCTGGCGCTGGACCCCGTCTCCAACATGCCCATCATCATCCTGCGCGACGAGGACGAGAAGCGGTCCCTGCCCATCTGGGTGGGCATCTTCGAGGCCAACGCCATCGCCCTCGAGCTCGAGAAGATCGCCACGCCGCGGCCGATGACCCACGACCTCATCAAGAACATCCTCGAGACGATCGAGGCGCAGGTGGTCAAGGTCGTGGTGACCGATCTCAAGGAGAACACCTTCTTCGCCGTCCTTCACCTCAAGGTCGGCAACGCCGAGTACACGGTCGACTCGCGCCCCTCCGACGCCATCGCGCTGGCGCTGCGCGTGGCGGCGCCCATCTACGTCGAGGAAGAGGTCTTTCCGAAGGCGGGCAAGATGGAAGTGGCCAAGGAGGGCGCGGAGCCCGTGAAGCCGGACGACCCCGAGCAGCTGCGGGAGTGGCTGCAGAACATCAAGCCGGAGGACTTCGAGAAGTACAACAAGGCCTGACGGGGCCGCGCCGTGCGCATCGCGCTCTTCACCAACACCTACGTGCCCTTCTGCGGTGGCGTCACCATCTCCGTCGAAACGCTGCGCCGCGGGCTCGAGGGCCGCGGCCACGAGACCTGGGTGTTCGCGCCCCGCTTCGCGGGCGCGGAGGCCGACGGCCCGCGCGTCGTCCGCTATCCGTCGATCCCCGCCGTCACCTATCCGCAGTTTCCGCTCGCAGTGCCGTTCGCGCCCCGCATCAGCGCCGGCGTGCGGCGCCTGGACTTCGACGTCTTCCACGCCCACCACCCCTTTCTGCTCGGCCCCGCCGCCCGCCGCTTCGCGCGGGCCCGCCGCCGGCCGCTCGTGTTCACTTACCACACCCGCTACGAGAAGTACGCGCACTACGTGCCGCTGCGGCGCGGCCTCGTGGAAGCGGCGGCGGTGTGGATGAGCACGCGCTTCGCGGCGCGTGCCGACGCCGTCATCGCGCCCTCCGCCGTCGTGCGCGACGCGCTGCACGCCCGCGGCGTCCGCACGCCGATCACGGTGGTGCCCACCGGGCTCGACCTCGACGTCTTCCGTCCCGGCGAGCGGGCGCGGGCGCGCCACCGGCTGGGCTGGCATCCGATTGACCCCGTCGTGCTCTACGTGGGCCGGCTCGATCGCGAGAAGAGCGTCGAGCGCGTGCTGCTCGCCTTCGCGCGCATCGCCGCCACCCTGCCGCGCGCGCGGCTGCAGGTGGTGGGCCAGGGGACCGAAGGCGAGCGCCTGCGCGCGCAGGCGTCGGCGCTCGCCGTCGCCGCGCGCATCACGTTTCCGGGCGCCCGGGCCCACGAGGCGCTGCCGCTCGTCTACCAGGCCGCCGACGTCTTTCTGTTCGCCTCCGAGACGGAGACGCAGGGGCTCGTGCTCGCCGAAGCGGCCGCCTGCGGGCTGCCGGCCGTGGCCGTGCGGGCGCCGGGCTGCGACGAGGTCGTCCGCGACGGCGTCACGGGCGTGCTCACGAAGCGCGAGGCCGGAGATCTCGCGGATGCCGCCATCGGCCTCCTGGTGGACACGCCGCGGCGGGCCGCGATGGGGCGGCGGGCGCGCGCGGTGGCCGAGCAGGAGTTCGGCGTGCGCCGGCAGATCGATCGCACGCTGGAGGTGTACGCGGCGGCCCACCGCGCGGGCGCATGACCGACACCCGGGGCATTCGCGTCCTCTTTCACAGCCCGTACGCCGAGGGCAAGGGGCTGCTCGCCTCCGATGCGCGGGTGCGCACGCTGCGCAAGGTGCTCATCTCGTACCCGGAGGTGCGGCACATCCTGCCCGACCGCATCAGCCTCGATGCCGGCGCCGACCCCCGCACCCTCGACACGGTGGCGCGCTTCCTCGAGCGCCAGCACTGGCTGGTCAAGTCCGTCGTGATCGAATGACCCGCGCGCGCGAGGGGTTCCAGCGCCTGGAACGGGAGATCGTGGCCGAGAAGGCGGCCGCCCTCGACGGCGCCGTCGATCGGGCGGTCCGCGAGCGGCTGGGCGGCGAGTACGACGCCGCCTGCCGGGAGGCGGAGCAGGCGCGGCTGGTCCTGCTCATCCAGCGCGAGGCGGTGGGCCTGCGCCAGCATCGCGTGGTGGACCAGCAGTTCCCGGCGCCGCCCCGCCGCCGCCCGTGATGTGGAATCCGGCCGCGGAATCGATGGAGGCGGCCGCCCGCGCCGCGCTGCAGCTCGAGCGCCTGCGGGCCACGCTGGGGTGGGTGGGCGAGCGCGTGCCCTTCTATCGCGAGCGACTGGCGGCCGTCCGGGTGCAGCGGCTCGAGGATCTCGCGGCGCTGCCCTTCACGCGCAAGACGGATCTGCGGGATCAGTACCCGTTCGGGCTCTTCGCCGTCCCCACCGCCGAGGTGGCCCGCGTGCACGCCTCCTCCGGCACCAAGGGCAAGCCCACCGTCGTCGGGTACACCGCCGGCGATCTCGACGTGTGGCGCGAGGTGATGGCGCGCGCGATGACGGCCGCGGGCGCCCGCCGCGGCCACCTGCTGCACGTGGCCTTCGGCTACGGGCTGTTCACGGGCGGGCTCGGCTTCCATGACGGGGCGGAGCGGATCGGCATGACGGTGGTGCCCGCCTCCTCGGGCCACACGGCGCGCCACCACGTGCTGCTGCAGGATTTCCGGCCCGCCGGCCTGTGTGCCACCCCCTCCTTCGCCCTGCACATCGCCGAGAGCCTGAGCGAGCAGGGGGGAGATCCGCGCGCGCTGGGCCTGCGCTACGCCATGTACGGTGCCGAGCCGTGGACGGAGGGCCTGCGCGCGGCGCTGGAGCGCGCCTTCGACTGTCCCGCCTACGACATCTACGGCCTGTCGGAGATCATCGGGCCTGGCGTCGCGGGCGAGTGCGAGGCGCGCGCCGGCCTGCACCTGGCGGACGACCACTTCCTGCCGGAGGTGATCGACCCCGCCACCGGTGCTGCCCGGCCGCCGGGGGTCGAGGGCGAGCTCGTGCTCACCTCGCTCACGAAGCGGGCGATGCCGGTCATCCGCTACCGCACGGGGGACATCACGACGCTCACCACGGCGCCCTGCGCCTGCGGGCGCACCAGCGCGCGCATGGCGCGCGTGAAGGGACGCTCGGACGACATGCTCATCATCAAGGGCGTCAATCTCTATCCCTCCGAGGTCGAGGACGCGCTGCTCGCCGAGGCGCAGCTGGTGCCGCACTACCAGCTCATCGTCGACCGTCGGCAGACGCTGGCGCGGCTGGAGGTCCACGTGGAGCCGTCCGCCTCCGTCGTGCAGGCCTGCGGCGGCTTCAGCGCCGCCCACCCGACGCTCCTCGCCCTGCGGGCGCGGGTGGCCGAGCGGCTGCGCCAGGCGATGGGCCTCAGCGTCGAGGTGATGCTGGCGCCGCCGCGCACCCTGCCGCGCTCGGAGGGCAAGGCGGTCAGGGTCGTCGAGAAACGCTGAGCGGCCGGGGTATGCTGGAGCCAGGAGGAGGCGAGCGATGAGCCTACAGGCGGAGATGGCGGCCAAGATCGCGCAGGGGGTCCGGCTCGAATCCGCGGACGAGATGACCCCGGAGTACCGCGACAACCTCGTGCACCTTCTCACCATGCAGGCGGATTCGGAGCTGGCGGGCGGCTACGGCTACGTCCCGTGGATCACCAAGGCGCCCACGGTCGAGGAAAAGCACGTGGTGGCCCAGATCGTCAAGGACGAGCTGCGGCATGCCGCCGTCATGTACGGCCTGCTGGCCGACCTCGGCGTCGACGTCGACGCCCCCGTCCGCCGCCACGACGAGACGTTCACGATGCGCATCGACGCCGGCGCCGACATCGGCACGGCGCGCATCACCGCCGACAAGCGCGTCAACATCTTCTATTACCCCATCGACACCTGGCAGGACTTCGTCTTCTTCAACTTCTGCATGGACCGCGGCGCCGGCCACCAGCTCGAGGACGTGCGGCACTGCTCGTACGGGCCCTGGGTGCGCGCCATCGAAGGCATCTTCAAGGAGGAGAAGTTCCACATCCGCCACGGCGAGTACTGGGTCCGGAAGCTCGCCGAGGATCCCGCCACCCACGATGAAGCCCAGCAGACCTTCGCGCGATGGTACGTCCGGACCATGAACATCTTCGGCCGCCCTGGATCGCCGAAGAATCAGCTGTATAGAATGCTGAAGCTCAAGCTGCGTGACAATGACGCGGTCCGCCAGGCCTTTGCCACGGAAGTCGCCAGCCTCTGCGAGAAGTTCGGGCTCGCGGTGCCGCCCTGGAAGCCCGTGTGGGAGCAGCTGCCCGAAGAAGCCCACATCCCGGGCTAGCCGGGGGCTAGCCGAGCCCCCACGCCTGGCCCACTCTGCAGCGCCCTGCACGGTCCGCATCGCGCTGCCCTTCGTTACTTGACATAATACTCATTATCGGAAGTTAGTTTTTCCGCACGGCCCGTCATCCGGCCTTCCCAAGCCCCGGGATGCGCCGCCCGACTGCCCCGGGTACAGGCAGGAGTATCGCTTGAGTTTTCGGTCAGTCATGCCTGCCACCCGTCGTCTGCCTGCAAAGGACCTGGAGCGACCGCTCGCCGGTGTCCAGGTCCTCGTCGTCGAGGACCACACTGATTCGCGTGAGTTCCTCGAGGAGATCCTACGGTTTTACGGCGCGGTCGTGGTGGCGGTGGCCTCCGCCTCCGAGGCGATGAAAGTCGTGGCGCGCGTGACGCCGGGCGTGGTGCTGGCCGACATCGCGATGCCGCATCACGACGGGGTATGGCTGCTGAAGGAGCTGCGGCAGCACCAGGCCGTGACGGGACACTACGTGCCGGTGATCGCCCTCACCGCAAGCGTGGTGCGGCCGCTCAAGGCCGACTTCGACGCGGTCCTGATCAAGCCGTGTCCCATCGACAAGGTGTGCACGGTCATCCAGCGCTTGACCGGCACCGGGCCACACGCGCGCAGGCAGGCCTGACGGCAGAAGGCCGGGGCCGTCTACCGGGCCGGGGCGGCCAGCGCCGCGAGCCGGGCCCTGACGTCCTCGGCCCGGCGGCTGGACGGAACATCCTTGAGGAGGCGCCGGTATGTTTCGGTGGCTTCCGCCTTCTTGCCGGCCACCTCCTGGACCTGCGCCAGATCCATCAGGGTTTCCTCGTAGAGAAAATCCTTTGGACCTAAATCCTTGAGAAGTGCCTCGAAGGCCTCGATGGCCTTGGCGTAGTCCCGCTCGGCGGCCCAGGTGTGGGCTACGCCCGCCCGGGTCAGCGTGCGCAGGCTGCCCGAGATGCTGCGGCCCAACGCCACGCCGTAGGCGGCGCGGGCGGCCGGATACTGCCGGGCGTCGTACTTGACGTTGCCCAGCTCGTACGCGGCCTCGCCCACCGCCGGGGCGGATGGGTAGCGCGCGATGAGCTGCTCCAGCTCGGCCGCCGCCGCCGTCCGGGCTTCCGGCGGCGCTCCCGGCGCGCGCGCGTCCGCGATGCGCGTCATGGTGGCCGCGTACACGGCGGACACCTCGCGCTGCTGCGCGGCATACCACAGCCAGCCGCCGGCGGCGCCCAGGAGCACGATCGCGAGGGTGACGCCGCCGATGACGAGCGTGCGGCGCTCCGGCCACGTCATGACCGGGCGACCCTCGAGCATTCGAAGCCTCATGAGTTCCCCTTTCCCTCCCTCACCGCAGGCGCAGGCCCCGGCGATACTGCCGGCCGCAGTGCCGGCACCGACGCCACCCCTGAAAGACCCGGCGCGCCAGGTACCCGCAGTGAGGACAGCGCTGATAGAGCCGCGTGCCGATCGCGAGCGCGATTCCCGAGACGAGTGCCGCGGCGAGGATCAGTGGCGGCAGCGGAAGGTTCCCTTCCACGATCCCCATGCTAGCCTCGATTCCAATTCTGAAACAGTTTGGAACATTCTACTTTTTTCCCGGCGCCGCCTTCCATCCTGACCGAACGCGTTCCAGAGAATCCACACACTTACGCTGCCTGCAGATCAGGCACCCGCATTGCACGGGTTTTCCCACCGCTGCAAAGGAGGCCCGGAATGCAGAGCACGACGCCGGATTCCCTGACCGTCGAGGTCCGACTCCTGACCGACCCCTGCCTGTGGACGTGGGACATCAGGGACGGCAGGCGCGATGAGGTCGTCGACAGCAGCTGGACGGGCGAATGGATGGCGTACGAATCGCCGGAAGAGGCCTATCGCGCCGGCCGGCGGCGGCTCACTTCGATCCGCACCCACTGAGCTGCGCGCGACACCCGGCGCCGCGCTGCGGGCGCGCCGGGCGTCGCCGCGCATGACCGACTACGAGGCCTTCAGCCCCAGCATCTCGAGCCCGGCCTTCGCCGCTGCCTCCGACTCCGCGTGCTTGCCTTCCGCGTGAAGCTTCTGCGCCTCGACCGCCTTTTGCTTGGCGCCATAGCTGGCGTTGTCGAAGCGATTGCCGGCCGCGTTGTTGACCTGCGTGATCAGCTTCGGGCACTGAAACGCCAGCGCCGGGCCGACGAACACCAGTGAAAACATCCCGAGGACAGCCGTGAGGACCAGACGCTTCATGGGTCACCTCGTTGAGTGTGGGTGGAACCGCTGGGGGATTATACCCCCTGCTCCGGGGCTGACGACGCAACTGCGGCGAGGTCGACGAAGATCCCGTCCCCCTGCACCCGGACGGAAAAGCAGGACACCCGCACGGCGGGGTTGTTGACGTTGGCCCCCGTGCGGACATCCCAGCGCCACGCATGCCAGGGGCACGAGATCACCAGGCCCTCGAGATCGCCCTCGGCCAGCGGCCCGCCCCGATGGGGGCACGTGTTGTCGATCGCGTAATAGGCGCCCTCGACGTTGAAGAGGGCCAGGCTGCGCCCGCCCGCCTCGATGACCATGCCCTCGCCGGTGGCCAGCTCGCCGACGGTCCCCACCCGCGTGCCCATGCTCTCCTCGCCCATCCTTGGCCTCCGCAGTACGATTGCGGTCAGGTATCCGCTGCTCCCGGCCACGTGTCAAGCGCGCACGAGTGAGCGGCCCGTTTCTTGATCGTCCAAGACACACACCCGACACCGCCACGAAGGAGAATGATAGATGCCCCAGGGATCGACCACCTTTCACGAATCCGAAGAACGGCTGCGACCCGAAACTCGCGATATGCACCGCGCCATCGTCAGCCTGATGGAGGAGCTGGAGGCGGTCGACTGGTATCAGCAGCGCATGGACGCCACCGAGGACGACGAGCTGCGGGCGATCCTGCGCCACAACCGCGACGAGGAGCAGGAGCACGCCGCCATGGTGCTCGAATGGATCCGGCGCCACAGCCCCACCTTCAGCGGTCATCTGCGTGAGTTCCTGTTCACCGAGGGCGCGATCACGGGCCGCGAGCAGGCGCTCGAGGGCACGGCGGCCGGCAACGGCGCCGCCGCGCCGCCCCGCACGAGCGCCGGCGTCGGCTCCCTGCGTGGAGGCCGGTGATGGACTACCTGCGACGTAGCACCGCACCGCTGTCCTCACGCGTGTGGCAGGCCCTCGACGAGGCCGTGGCCCAGGCCGCGCGCCACGTCCTCGCCGCCCGCCGCGTCGCCACCTTCGACGGTCCCCGCGGCTGGGAGCACGTCGCCGTGCGCCTCGGCAGCATGACGCCGTGCGCGGCCGCCGAGGGACGCGCCACCGTGTGCGTGCCCGAAGTCGTGCTCCTCTCCGAGGTGCGCGTGGAGTTCAGCCTGCCGTGGTCGTCCGTGGAGGTCTTCGAGCGCGGCGCGCCCGTGCTCGACAGCGGGCCCGCCGACGCCGCCGCGCGCGAGCTGGCGCTCGCGGAGGATCGTATCGCCTTCTACGGCAATCCCGTCGGCACCGGCTTCCTCACCGCCAAGGAGTCGCCCCGGGTGCGCGCGCAGGACTGGGGCAAACCCGGGCAGCTCATCGCCGACCTCCTGCGCGCCATCGAGACGCTCGACGGGCTGGGGGTGCCGGGCCCGTACGAAGCCGTCCTGCCCCCGTCCCGCTACTACGCCTACCTGCAGGCGGACGACAGCGGGTATCCCGCCGCCCGGCAGCTCAAGGACGTGCTGGCGGCCGTGCATCGCTCGGCGGTGGTGGCCGGCGCCGGGGCGCTCTTCTCGACGCGCGGCGGTGATTTCGTGATCACCGTGGGCGGCGACCTCTCCGTCGGCTACCGCCTGCACGATCGCGACGCCCTGCATCTCTTCTGCGTGGAGACGATCGCGGCCCAGACCGTGAGCCCCGAAGCGGTCTGCCTGCTCGAGACATAGCGGCACCCCGATCGATCGCAGGCGCCCCCGGCGGAACACGCCGCCGGGGCGCGCCCCCTACCGCACGTATGAAGTGACTTGCTCACACCTCGCGTGGTACGGTGAGTGAGCGTCAGGCCATCGATCCCGTAAGTGCATTTCTTTCAAGGGGTAATCGTGCATCGACAAGTCTTGGTCGTCCTCACTCTGGCCCTGTCTCTTCTCGTCGTCCTGCCGCAGCTGCCCACCCTGTGGGCCGAGCCTCGCGTGGCGGCCACGGCGCCGGCGCACCACCTGCGCAACGGCTTCCGCAACCTGGATCCGCAGTACAGCTACCCCGTCCTCGACCGCGCGCGCCGCTTCTTCCAGCGCGGCTTCGAGGGCTGGCCGGCGCGCGGCGTGGCGCCGGCGGTCGTGCCCAACGACGGCGCCGTCGTCCGCAACAACGGTGAGCATCCCACCGTCACCTGGGTGGGCCACGCCACGCTGCTCGTGCAGCTCGACGGCCTCAACATCCTCACCGACCCGCACTGGGGCGAGCGTGCCAGCCCCGTCGGCTTCGCGGGCCCGCGCCGGCTCGTGGCCCCCGGCATGCGCTTCGAAGACCTGCCGCCCATCCACGCGGTGGTGATCTCGCACGATCACTACGATCATCTCGACGTCGACACGGTGGAGCGCCTGGCGCGGGCGCACCGGCCCACCTTCTTCGTGCCGCTCGGCATCAAGGAATGGCTGGGCGACCGCGGCGTGCGCAACGTCGTCGAGCTGGACTGGTGGCAGTCGAGGGTCTTCCGCGGCGTCACCTTCGTGGCCACGCCCGCCCAGCACTCGTCGGGCCGCGGCCTGCACGACCAGAACCAGCGGCTGTGGTCCTCGTGGGTCATGCTCGGCCAGACCCGGCGCTTCTTCTTCGCGGGCGACACCGGCTACACGCCGTCCATGAAGGAGATCGGCAAGCGCTACGGTCCCTTCGACGTGGCCGCCATTCCCATCGGCGGGTACAGCGCGTGGAGCGAGCGCCATCCCAACCACGTCAATCCGGAAGAGGCGGTGCAGCTCTTCGAGGACGTCCGGGGCAGGCTGCTCGTGCCTGTGCACTGGGGCACGTTCGAGCTGAACCGTGAGCCCTTCCGCGAGCCGCCGGATCGGCTCATGGCGGCGGCGCTGGCGCGCGGGCTCGAGGAGCGCATGGCGCTCCTGACCCCGGGCCAGCTCGTTCACTGGTAGTCGGGGCTCGTCTTCACCCACGCGCGGAGGACTTCGGCCACGCTCCACGCCTGTGCCACGCAGCCGCGGGGCGTGTACGGAGTCTCCGCGTCGAAGATCTCGCCGATGGAGCCAATCCCTCCCTCGCTCAGGTGCGGCACGAAGCCTGAGAGCAAGGCGCGCGCGCCCTCGAGGTCGGCCGGGTGCAGCTTGAGCCGGGCGTCGACGAAGGCCCCGATGAGCCACGCCCACACCGTGCCCTGGTGGTACGCCGCATCGCGCGCGCGCAGATCGCCGTAGTAGCGCTCCTTGTAGTCCGGGTGATCGGCGGAGAGCGAGCGGAGCCCCACCGGCGTCAGCAAGCGATCGCGCACGACCTCCACCACGCGCTCCCACCGGGCGGCGTCGAGCACGGGATGGCGCAGGGACACCGCGAAGATCTGGTTGGGCCGGCAGGCCGGATCGTCGCCGTGCTCGCCGTCCACCACGTCGTAGAGGTAGTCGCCGTCCTTGTACCAGAAGCGCTCGTTGAAGGCGGTGTGGACCCGCGCCGCCGCGTCCTGATAGCGGCGCGCCGCGGCCTCGCCCTTGATGTCCCGCACCCACCCTTCCAGCAGCCGCAGGGCGTTGTACCAGAGCGCGTTGATCTCCACCGGCTTGCCGCGCCGGGGCGTCACCACCCAGTCCTCGACCTTGGCGTCCATCCACGTGAGCTGGTAACCGGGCGCGCCCTCCCGCAGCAGGCCATCGTCGGGATCGACGCCGATGCCGAAGCGCGTGCCCTGCAGATGGCATTCCGCGATGTCGATCAGCACCGGCAGCAGCAGCTCGAGGGTCATGCGGTCGTTGGTGACGTCGAGGTACCGGTCGACGGCGTGAAAGTACCAGAGCGTGGCGTCCGCCGTGTGATAGAGGCCGCGGTTCTCGCCCTCGGGAAAGAGGTTGGGGATGAGGCCGTCCCGCACGTAGTACGCGAAGGTGCGCAGGATGTAGCCCGCTTCGAGGTGCCGCCCCGTGACGAGCGTGAGCCCCTCGAGGCTGATCATCGTGTCGCGGCCCCAGTCCGTGAACCAGTGATAGCCGGCGATCACCGTGCGCACCTCGTCGCCGGAGGCCCGCGCCCGTGCCGAGTCCACCACGCGGCCGGCGGGCGTGATGATGAACTGGTCGGCCGCCAGCACGAGCTCCGCCGCCGGGCCCTGCCGCGCCGCCGGCGGCGCCAGCGCCAGCAGCCGGCGGCGCCGCTCCAGCTCCGCCGCCCGCGCCGCCGCCGGCGTGAGCGCGGTGGCGATCTCCCACGGCTCGGTGGAGGCCACGAGCGTGACCTCGTCACCCGGATTGAGGTCCACCGTGAAGTAGCCGGGGCTCCACAGATTGCCGCTCGCCTCGTAGCCCCGGCTGCGCTCGACGCGGTAGATCACCTCGGGGATGCCGCGCCCGTCGATGGTGAAGCCGTGGTCGCCGTCGAGGAAGAACCGCAGCGTCGGTGACTGCGGTCGCAGCATCAGCTCGTAGCGGTCGCCCATCGCGGTGAGCGCGTAGGTGCCGGTCATGGCCTGGTCGACCGGCGCTTCGTGCGGGCGGAAGTGCACCGACGGGCGGAGGGTCAGCGTCACCGCGCCGGGCCCGCTGCGAAGCCGGTAGCTCACGTGCACCGTGTTCTGCCGGTGCGGCAGGAGCAGGCGCTTTTCCACCACCGCCTCGCCGAGCGCGTAGCGCCACACGGGCAGCCCCGCGTCCAGCTCGAACGCGCGCAGGTTGTTCGTGTGCAGCGCGAGCGAGCCCCCCACCCGCTCCTCACCGCCGATGTTGATGACCCGCCCGTCGGGCAGCTTGAAGCTCTCCGACAGATGGCTCAGGAGGACGATGCGGCCCGTGGGTGCCGGCAGCGCGGCCACGAGCAGGCCGTGATAGCGCCGCGTGACCACGCCCGCCACCGTGCCGGAGGCGTACCCGCCCAGGCCGTTGGTGACGAGCCATTCGCGGGTGAGCAGCCGCTCGGCCTCCGCCACGGTGGCCAAGGCCCACTCCACACGCCGGATGAACTCTTTCATGGCGGCCGCCGGTCTATGTCGACGTCCGCGGCGTGGGACGCAGCACGACCGCCGTGTGGCCGGCCAGGCGCCACGACTCGTCCTCGGCGAGCGCCGGCATGCCGCAGCCTCCGTAGCGCGGATGCTCGGAGGCCCAGCGGATCTCCCAGCGGTGCGCCTCCGGCGGCGCCAGCAACGGCTCCGCCACCGTGGCCAGCGGCAGGTCGCGCCCGAGATTGATGATGAGCAGCCGGTCGTCGGCGGCGTCATCCGCGAAGAAGCGGAGGACCAACGCTTCGTCGCCCAGCACGGCGCCGTCCACGCCACCCGCGCGCTGCGCGCGGAAGGCAGCGTCCTCGCGGCGCAGGGCGAGCAGGTCGCGGTGGAGGGCATAGGCCTCCGCGTGCCGCTCGCGCTCGGCGAAGTCGAGCCGGCAGCGCTCGAAGGTGGCGCGGTCGGCGGGCGGCGCCAGGCACGCCTTCATCTCGGGGGCGGCCATGCTCGGAAATTGCCGGAGAAACTCGCCGCGCCCCTCGGTCACGAGCCGCGCCAGCTCCGGCGTGTGGTCGGCGAAGTAGAGGAAGGGGCTGGAGGCGGCGAACTCCTGTCCCTGGAACAGCATGGGTGTCCCCGGCGCCAGCAGCGCCAGCGCGGTGATCGCGCGATAGCGGCCGGGGCTCGTGAGCCGGTGCAGCCGCTCGCCGCGCCCGGAGTTGGCGATCTGGTCGTGGTTCTGCACGAACACCACGAAGCGCGCGGGCTCGATGTCGAGGGCGGGCGCCCCGCGGCGCTGGCGCTGCCACGCGTACCGCTGTCCCTGGTAGAGGTATCCGCGCTTCACGGCGGAGACCAGCTCCTGCGGCGTGCCGGCATAGTCGGAATAGTACGCCTCGCTGCGGCCCGTCACCGCCACGTGCGCCGAGTGGTGGAAGTCGTCGTTCCACAGCGCGTCGAGCCCGCACCCGCCCTCCGCCGGCGGCCGCACGAGGCGAACGTGCTGCGGCTCGTTCTCGGCCACGAGCAGCGTGTGGCGGCTGCGTGCCGCCTGCCGCACCCGCCGCCCGATGGCGGTGAGCACGTGCTCGTCGGAGGCGTCGAAGATCTGCTGCGTGGCGTCAAGACGCAGGCCGTCGAAGTGGAACTCGTCGATCCAGTAGCCGGCGTTGGCGATGAAGAACTCGCGCACGGGTGCGGCGCGCTCGCCGTCGAAGTTGATGGCCTCGCCCCATTCGTTGGGATAGCGGTCGGTGAAGTAGTCCGGAGCGAAGCGCTGCAGGTAGTTGCCGTCGGGGCCGATGTGGTTGTACACGACGTCGAGGATCACCGCGAGGCCGTGCGCGTGCGCGCGGTCGACGAAGTGCCGCGCGTCCTCCGGCGTGCCGTACAGCCGTGTGGGCGCGAAGAGGTCGACGCCGTCGTACCCCCAGCCGAAGCGCCCGGCGAACTCCGCGATCGGCATCAGCTCGAGGACCGTGATCCCGGCCGCCGCCAGCTCCGGAAGCTCCCGCGACGCCGCCTGCCACGTGCCCTCGCGGGTGAACGTGCCCAGGTGCATCTCGTAGATGACCTGGCCCGGCAGCGACACACCGGCCCATCCGGCGTCGGTCCACCGGAACTCCGAGGGATCCACCACCTCGGACACGCCGTGCGGTCCCTCGGGCTGGAAGCGCGAGGCGGGATCGGGCAGCAGGGTGCCGTCACCGTCGAGGCGGAACGAGTAGCGCGTGCCGGCGCCCACGTCGGCCACGAGACCGGAGAAGTAGCCGTCAGGCTCCGCGGTGAGCGCAATCGGCGTGTCGGGCTTGACGTCGAGCACGACCTCCGCGCGGCGCGCGCGGGGCGCCCACACGCGGAAATGGACGCCGCTGCCGTTGACGAGCTCGGCTCCGACCGGAAGTCGACGTGGCGGCATGGTGATTGCGTAACACGTATTCCGCAAACGCCATGCCGGGGAGACGACGGAAGCCGAGGCTGCGCGACATCGTCACGGATCCCGTCGAGTCCGCGAAAGCGGCTGGACTTCGCTACATTCGGCCGGCCGGCGCCGGCATCCGGCGCCGTCGCGCGGGCAGGCGGTTCACCTACCTTGATGCCCAGGGACGCCGTACCCGCGATGCCGACACCCTCCGGCGTGCCCGCTCCCTCGTCATTCCACCGGCGTGGACGGACGTCTGGATCTGCCCCTCGCCGAACGGCCACATCCAGGCCGTGGGCCGCGACGCGAAGGGACGCAAGCAATATCGCTATCATCCGCGCTGGCGGCAGGGACGGGACGAGACGAAATACAATCGCATGCTCGCCTTCGCCGCCGCCCTGCCCCGCATCCGGCGGCGCGTGGAGAAGGATCTACAACGCCCGGGCCTGCCCCGCGACAAGGTGCTGGCCACGGTGGTGCGCTTGCTCGAAACGACGCTCATCCGTGTCGGCAACGAGGAGTACGCGCGCGACAACGGCTCGTTCGGCCTGACCACGATGCGCACCCGTCACGTCGGCGTCTCCGGCGCCACCCTGCGCTTCCAGTTCCGGGGCAAGGGGGGCAAGGAGCACACGGTGGACGTGAAGGACCCGCGGCTGGCCCGCGTCGTGAAGCGCTGTCAGGAGCTGCCCGGGTACGAGCTGTTCCAGTACATCGACGACGACGGCGGCCGGCAGGCGATCGACTCCGCCGACATCAACGAATACCTGCGCGGGATCGCGGGCGAGGAGTTCACCGCCAAGGACTTCCGCACGTGGGCGGGCACGGTGCTCGCGGCCCTCGCGTTGCGCGAGGTGGCCGCCTTCGAGAGCGCGGCGCAGGCCAGGCGACACATCGCCCGCGCCATCGAGAGCGTGGCGCGGCAGCTCGGCAACACGCCCACCATCTGCCGCAAGTGCTACGTGCATCCGGCCGTGATCGAGTCCTACCTGGACGGCGTGACCGTGGCCGCGTTCAAGCGCCGCACCGAGCGCCGCATCGGCGAAGCGGTGAGCGCGCTGGCGCCCGAGGAGGCGCTGGTGCTGGGGCTGCTGCAGCAGCGGCTGGCGCGGCAGGCGCAGGCGACGGTGAAGACGGCGGCCGTGAATCAGGGCCCCGCCCACTCGAAGGCCGCGTAGTGGCCGGTGCGGCCCGTGTGGCTCCCGGCGCCGGAGAAGATCGCCTCCAGCGCCGCCCGCTGCTCGGCGCTGGTGCGCGCGTCGAGGTAGAGCGCCGCCGTCCACTCGCCGGCGCCCATCTCGCGCGGCGTGTAGATGGCGAGCGCCACGCTGGTGCCGTCGAGCGGGGTGTCGCCGTGACGGCCGCTGGCCACGTGGAAGACGATGGGCACGTCGCAGTGGCCTTCCGTGGGCCGCGCCACCGTGAGGCCGCGAGCGTCGCGCGGGCCCAGCAGGCACGGACACCGCACCTCGCAGTTGCAGTTCTCGAGGTAATCGCCGGCGATGCGCCCCGCGGCGGGCACGGCAGCGGGTCCGGTCCGGCTACGTGTCGCTGGCGAGCTTGCCGTTGTAGCCCCAGTTGGACTTCTCGACGTCCTGGAAGACGATGTGGACCTGATCGGCGGTGGTCTTGCCGATCTTCACCATGGCCTCGGTGATGGCGGCGGTGAGCTCGCGCTTCTGCTGGTCGGTGCGCCCTGCGTACCACTGAACCGTGATGTTCGGCATCCTGGTCTCCTCGGTATGGGGTGGCGTCCCCGCGATGCTATCAGCCCGCGCGCGATGACGCCACGTCGAGCTCGACGATCTCGGCCTCCAGCCGCCCTCGTTCGACGACAACGCGGGCGACCGACACCGGCCGCGTGAAGCGTCGCGGGCCCGCGCTGCCGGGATTGAGGAAGAGCACCCCATCGCGGCGCTCGATGCGCGGGCGGTGCGAGTGGCCCGCGATCACCGCGTGCACGCCGTCGGCCACGGGATCGAGGTCGAGCTCCTTGACGTCGTGCAGGATGTGAAAGGTCGCCTCGCCGATGGTGATCGTCTCCCGGTCGCGAAGCGCCTCCGCCCACGCCTGCCGGTCGTTGTTGCCGCGGATCGCCGTCACCGGCGCCAGCGCCCGCAGGGCCACGAGGACGTGGGGTCCGCCGATGTCACCGGCGTGGATGATGTGGTCCACGCCCGCGAGGACGGCGAGGGCCTGCGGCCGCACGAGACCGTGCGTGTCGGAGATGACGCCGACGAGCGGCATGCCTACCGCCCGGGGCGAAGGGCGGCGACGATGGCGTCCACGTCGTACACGCAGCCGCCCCACGTGCCGCCGCCCACCTGCTGCAGGGCCGCCCACAGGCGTGTGTCGTCGGGCAGGTCGGGGTCGGGCGCGAGGTCGGGCCGCGGCCGCCGCGCCGCCAGCACGCGCGCGCCCTCGTCGGCCGTGAAGCGCCGCCCCTGCTCCCCCACGAGGTCGATGCTTCCCACGAGGCGGTTGCGGTCGATGACGATCTCGATCATGTCGCCGTCGACGATCTTGCCCACGGGCCCGCCCGCGAGCGCTTCCGGCCCGATGTGGCCGATGCACGCGCCCGTGGACACGCCGGAGAAGCGCGCGTCGGTGAGGACGGCCACCTGCTTGCCGAAGGACAGATGCCGGAGGGCGGCGGTGATCTGGTAGATCTCCTCCATCCCCGCCCCCAGCGGCCCGCGGCAGATGAGCACGAGCACATCACCCGCCTGGATGCCGTCCGGCCCCCGGCTCTTGATGGCCGCGATGGCCGCGCGCTCGCGCGTGAACACCCGCGCCGGCCCCACCTTGCGGTAGACGCCGTCGGCATCGACGACCGACGGATCGATGGCCGTGCTCTTGATGACGGAGCCTTCGGGCGCCAGGTTGCCGCGCGGAAAGGTCACCGTGCTCGTGAGGCCGCGTGCCCGCGCGCGCGGCGGCTCCATGATGACCTCGTCGGCGTCGATGCCCTCCACCGCGCGCAGCCGCGCCCGCAGGGCGGCGCGGCGATCGGAGGTCTCCCACCAGTCGAGCAGCGCGCCGAGCCGCTCGCCCGCCACCGTGAGGCAGTCCTCGTCGAGCAGCCGCAGGCGCCGCAGGTGCAGCATGACCTCGGGCACGCCGCCCGCCATGAACACGCGCACGGTGGGATGGCCCACGGGCCCGTTCGGCAGCACGTCGACGATGCGCGGCACGCGACGGTTGACGTCGATCCAGTCGTCCACCGTGGGCCGCGGCAGGCCCGCCGCGTGGGCGATGGCGGTGAGATGCAGGAGCAGGTTCGTGGAGCCGCCGAAGGCCGCGTGCACGACCATCGCGTTGCGCACGGCGGGCGGCGTCACGATGTCCTTGGTGGTGGTGCCGGCGGCGTGCAGGCGCACGAGCGCGCGCGCCGACCGCCGCGCCATGTCCAGCCAGATCGGCTGTCCCGAGGGCGCCAGCGCGCTGTGCGGCAGCGACAGGCCGAGCGCTTCGCCGACGACCTGCGAGGTGGCCGCGGTGCCGAGGAACTGGCAGCCGCCGCCCGGGGAGCCGCACGCCCGGCAGCCGAGGTCGGCCGCGGCCTCGAGCGACAGCTCGCCGCGCGCGAAGCGGGCACCGATCGACTGCACCTTGCCCGCGTCCTCGCCGTCGCTGGGCGGCAGGGTGACGCCGCCCGGCACCAGCACGCTCGGCAGATCGCGCATGGCGGCGAGCGCCAGCATCATCGCGGGCAGCCCCTTGTCGCACGTGGCCACGCCGAGCACGCCCGCGCGCGTGGGCAGCGAGCGGATGAGCCGGCGGAACACGAGCGCGGCGTCGTTGCGATACGCGAGGCTGTCCATCATGCCGATGGTGCCCTGCGTGCGGCCGTCGCACGGGTCGGAGCAGAAGGCGGCGAACGGCAACCCCCCGAGGGCGCGCAGCTCCTCCGCCGCCGCCTGCGTGAGCAGGCCGATCTCCCAGTGCCCCGTGTGATAGCCGAGCGCGATGGGACGACCGTCGGGCGCCCGGATGCCGCCCTGCGTGCTGAGCATGAGAAATTGCGGGCGGCCGAGCTCACTGGGCTCCCAGCCCATGCCGGCGTTCTGCGTGAGCCCGAAGATGTCGCCGCTCGGACGCTCGAGCAGCATCTCGGCGGTGATGGGCAGCCGGCCTTTCGGTCCCGGCGCGGACATCGTCACCGACCAGTCGCCTCCGGCGGCGGGCAGCACATCGGCGAGCGCGGGCGCGGTGAATGAGGTCGTCATGTCGAGCGACCGTACTCTGCGCGGCGGCTCGGCGTCAAGCGACACCGGCTTTGCGTGGCCGCCGACTTGCAGCCCTGGCCCCCGTGCATCGACGCACGTTGCCACGCAATGGCGAAGACATCGCTGACGATGCGGGCAGGAAGTGTCAGATATGCAACTCACTTACGATGCGATCAAGAATGTCCTCGTGCCGGGCCTGCGATACTCGCAGGACATCTTCGAAGAGATCCTCACGCACCACGTGAACGCAGACACCACGTGGCTCGACGCGGGATGCGGATGGCATCTCCTGCCCCCGTGGAGGCCGGAGGCCGAGCACGCGCTCGTGCAGCGGGCACGCACGGTGGTGGGCGTGGACGGTGACGAGGGCGCGGTGCGGAGGCACCGTACGATCCACATGCTGGCCGTCGCCGATCTCGAGCGTCTGCCGCTCCGCGCCCAGAGCGTGAACCTCGTCACCTGCAACGTCGTGGTCGAGCACCTGCGCCGCCCGCACGCCGTCTTCGCCGAGTTCGCGCGCGTGCTGCAGCCGGGCGGGCGCGCCATCATCCACACCCCCAACGTGTACTCGCACTTCGTGCTCGCCGCGCGCTGCCTTCCCCATCCGCTGAAGGTGCGGCTGGAACGGCGACTCAGCGGCCGCCGCGCGGCCGATATCTATCCCGCGCACTACCGGGCGAACTCGCCGCGCCGCTTGCGGGCCCTCATGGCCAGGGTCGGCCTGCACGAGGAGTTCTGCCGGCTCATCGCCAGCGAGGCCGCCACCAAGGCGGCGCATCCGCTCCTGGCCGCGCTGGAGCTGGCGCTCATCCGCCTCACCCTGCACTGGCGCTTCAAGGCGCTGCGCACGGGGATCATCGCGTCCTTCGTCAAGGCGCACGCCTGAGGGGGCAGCGGGGGGCAGCGGGCGGCAGCGGGCGGCAGCGGGTAGTATTGGCCCATGCTTGGAGAGTT
>JBBDXO010000040.1:39693-44429 GCA_040902295.1 Candidatus Rokuibacteriota bacterium
GGCAGCGGGCGGCAGCGGGCGGCAGCGGGTAGTATTGGCCCATGCTTGGAGAGTTCCGGACGTTCCTGCTGCGCGGCAACGTGCTGGAGCTGGCGGTGGGCATCGTCATCGGCGCCGCCTTCACCGCAGTGGTCACCTCGTTCGTGAACGACCTCCTCATGCCCCCCATCGGGCTGGCGCTCGGAGGCCGGAACTTCGCCGACCTCTTCGTGAGCCTGAACGGCGTCCCCTACCCCAGCCTGGCGGCGGCGAAGGCGGCGGGCGCCCCCACGCTGAACTACGGCGTCTTCCTCAACACCGTGCTCAACTTCGTCATCGTCGGCTTCGCAATCTTCCTCCTCGTGCGCACCGTGAACCGGATGAACGCCGCGCCCGCGGCCGCGCCCACCACGCGCGAATGCCCGTTCTGCACGGCGGCCATCTCGCTGCGCGCGGTGCGATGCCCCCAGTGCACCTCGCAGGTCCCTGCCGCGCGCGCCTGACGCGCGCCGCTACCGCGCCTTTCGCCGCCGCCGGCGCTCGTGGCGCGCGTCGGCGGGCTCGGTCAGCCCGGCCCGGTCCTGCGCGTGCGGCGTCTGCGGGTCGAACGGCAAGTCCTCTGGATCCACCAGGGAGAGGGCGGTCTGCTGCACCGCGGTGGGGGGGCCCATGCTCGAGCAGGCGCGCCCTCGGCCGCGCGGCGTTTTCCCTGAGGCGGAGCACGAGGCCGTCCATGACGGCCAGGCGGCGCACGGCCGCCACACCGGACAACCCGCTGTGCTCCGCGAGCAGGCTGACCCGGACCCGTCGAATGGAGCGCACGAGCGTGCCCTCACCCGTGCCCGTTGCCTCCCACAAAGCGTGCAGCTCGCTGTCGACGCCCATGCTGCGGTTGGTGAAGTTCGCCGAGCCCACGGTGAGGAAGCGGTCGTCCACGATCATCAGCTTGGAGTGGATGTACGTGGCCCGAAAGGTGTCGTCGCCGGCGCCCGCGCACACGCTGTGATAGCAGCCGAGGTCGTGACCGCTCTGCGCGGCCACGTCGCGAAGCCCCTGGATGTTCTTGACCTGGCGCAGGCCCACCGCGATCTCCTCCTTCAGCGCCTCCGCCCGCTCGTTGACGACGATCACGATCTGCAGTCGCGACCGCACGGCATCGCGCATGCGGGCCACGAGCGCCTCGTACATCCTCGCGCTGCTGAAGTACTGCGTCTCGATGTAGAGCAGGCGCTCGGCGGCGGCGATCCCGTCCTCGAAGAGTCGCTCCACCTCGCGCACGGTGGAGCCGTCCTCGCGCGGATCGGTGCGGCTCAGCGCGATCCGGCTCGGGCCGAAATGGATGGCGCCCCGCAGGCGGTCGGCCTCGCCGTCCGTGCGCGCGGCCGGCAGAGTCGGCGGCGTGCCGCCCGAGTTCTTCCAGCGCTCGAAGAACAGCTCCTCGAGCGCGCCCGCCGCGTGCCCGCCCGTCATGTACATCTGCACGTCGTGATACGGCTTCTGGGGCCGCCCGCGGCTCAGGCGAACCGGGTTGACGGCGCGGTGGCACCGGTCGTCCCATCGCGACTCGCACACGTCCATACCGCCCACGAACGCCAGCCGCCCATCCACGACGACGAACTTCTGGTGATGCGACCCGCCCACCACCGGCGCATCATCGAACCGAAAATGAAAGTGCGTGTTCGTCATCCAGTGGACATACACCCGCTGCATCCACTCCCGCTCGCCGGCGAATACCATATGGAACTCCCAGGCCAGGATGCAGATGCGAAGCGCGGGATTGCTCTCGCACAGCCCGTCGAGAAACCTCAGAAACCGGACCTCCGCCCCCGCCGGCGCGTCCGCACCCCGCAGCAACTGCACGCCGCTATCGAACTGCCACCCCGAGACAAGAATCGACCGTCGCGCCTGCCTCGCCGCCCAGTAAAATGCATCGTAGTAGTCCGCCGCGTCGACGATCACCCCCGCCGCCGGCACCCCAACCTCACGCCACACATTCCGCCCCGCCCTCAGCACGGTCGTCATGGAGTGACCGGAGTTGCGCTCAATCAGCGCGGAGCTGGGATGGTGGCCGACTCGGGCCGAGGGCGGCTGGGCGCCCGCTCCCCCTCCGCCGGATTGCGGCCGTACGCAGGCTACGCGTACTGCACGCTGATGACTTCGGCGACGAGCGCCGGCCGATCCGACCCTTCGAGCTCGACCGACATCTCGGACGTGATCCGCACACCGTCGCCGGCCACTTCGACGACTTCCGCCAGCCGCTGGCGCAGCCGAATGCGCCCCCCCGCCGGCACCGCGCTGGTGAAGCGAACCTTGTTCGACCCGTAGTTGAGCCCGCGGCTGCGCCTGGCCACGTGCAGCAGCGTGGCCGCCATGCGCGGCACGAGGGCGAGCGTGAGGAAGCCGTGCGCGATCGTCTTGCCCCCCGGCATCTCGCGCGCGGCGCGGGCCACGTCCACGTGAATCCACTGGTGATCGCCGGTGGCCTCCGCAAAGCGGTCGATCTGCGCCTGCTCCACGGTGAACCATTCGGAGGGGCCCAGCTCCTTGCCCACGTGCTTCAGCAGCTCTTTTGGAGATTCGACGGTCAGGGTGGTCATAGCGGACGCCGGCTATCAACCATGCGGGACGCCCCGGGGGGCCGGGGGGGCCCTTCGAGGCCCCCCAACAGATCAAGCACTGGTCTCACGAGGGCCTCCGCACGCTCATCGAGCTCGGTGTCGGTGAGGTTGGCGATGGGGTGAGGTGTCTCCACGAACGCGTAATCGGGAAGGTTCCAGCTTGCCGCCATGGCGCGCGCGGTGTCGCGGAAGGGGGCGGTGATGATGGCCACCGCGGGCACGCCCTGCATCTCGAGAAGGATCGCGTCGAGCACACTGCTCGAGCTGCACGACCCTCAGTCGCCGATGCCGGAGACCACGAAGTCGACGCGGCGCTTGAACGCCTCGATGGCGGTCTCGGCCACCTCGTGGCTGGCCGAGCGCTTGCGGTCCAGATGCGCCACCGTCATCCCGTGACGGCGGCCCAGGTGCTGCGCCATCCGCTGCAGGATCGGCTCCGAGTTGAACTTGGTGTTGTCCACGAGCCCGATGCGCAGGCCCGTGAGCGTCGCCGGACGCCTGGCGAGGACCGTCGTGCGCGCGGCGGGGCGCGCGGTGGGATCGAACATCTCCATGCTCATGCGGGCTCTCCTATGAGCGTCGTCACGCTCCGGGTCCATTTCTTGCCCCACCCCGGAAGGCAGGCCGACCAGCTTCCGGCCCGGCCGCCTGCGCACACGAGGGCAATGTCGTCGGGGTCGTCGAAGAGGTACCGCCACGTCGATTCGTCCGCGGCGGCGATGGCGCCGGGCAGCCGGGCGGCGCGCTTGAAGTCGGCCACGGGGCGCCGCGCGTGCTCGACGAGGAACTGTCTCACCTGCCGCTTGCTCCAGCCGCTCTCGCGCAGCAGCTCGGCATGCTCGCCCGCGAAGACGACGAGCGACTGGCTGAAGCCGAGCACGTTCGACACGCCGAGATTGCACAGCGCGTCGGCGAAGCAGCGCAGCAGGGGCTCGGGGGCGCGCGCAAGCTGGTTGTACACCTGGTAGAGGCTGTTGGAGGCGTACAGGGTGACCGTGCTCTGCTCGCGCCGGTAGCCGCGCTCCACGTGCAGCGGCTCCCACGGGTGCGCCTCTTCGTTCTCGGCGAAGCAGAAGGAATACTTGCCCGGATTGCCGAGCGTGGCGCGGTCCAGCAGCCCGGGCCGCGTGTTCATCACGTTCATCATGACCAGCCGCACCGCGCGGCCGATGGTGGCGTTGGCGCGCGTGCCCTGGCCGAAGACGTTGTTGCCGGAGTTCACGCCGATGCGGCGGGCGATGGGCCCGTTCACGATGAGCACCATGGCGGAGCCGCCCGTGCTGCTGGCGGGGCCGTGGTAGGCGAAGTCGGGATGGCAGAGACTCCGCACGGCGGCCACGACCACGGGCACGTACTCGGGACGGCAGCCCGCGAGCACGGCGTTGATGGCGACCTTGTCCGCCGTGACCAGCGTGTTGCGGCCCGTGATCTCGCCGAGGACCTCGTCGCCGTTCAACCCGGCCGCCGCCAGCGCGGCGGCGATCGACGTCTTCGTGGGAGGCACCACCGGCAGGCCGTCCGTCCAGCCGCGCTCGAAATAGGCCTCGATGAGCGCGGCCGGATCACTCACGCCGTCGTCGCCGCTCACGCCGCCCGCGCGCCTGCCCGCAATCCCCGAACCGGTCCGTCATGGTGGGCTCCGATTATAGCGCCCCGCCCCCGACCTGCCGAGGTCCTCACGATCGCATCGGGATTCACGGGGCGGCGGCGGGTGTACTATCGACGAAGCCAGCGGCGCCATCGGAGCGCCTCCAGGAGGACAGCGATGCCACGATTCGTCATCGAGCGCGAGATTCCCGGGGCCGGCAAGCTGAGCGCGGACGACTTGCGGGGCGTGGCCCAGAAGTCGTGCGGTGTCCTGCAGCAGATGGGCCCGCAGATCCAGTGGATCGAAAGCTACGTGACCGACAACAAGGTCTACTGCGTCTACGTCGCCCCGAACGAAGAGATGATCCGCCAGCACGCCGCCAAGGGCGGCTTTCCCGCCAACAAGATCTCGCAGGTGGCCGCCGTCATCAGCCCCACCACGGCGGAGGGCGTCGCCTGACGAGCGCGAGCGGGAATTATTCACGAGCGGGGATCGGCTTCGGGGTGCAGGGACCCTGTACGTGCGGACCCACGTCGGCGGATCGAGGAGCG
>JBBDXO010000041.1:0-7291 GCA_040902295.1 Candidatus Rokuibacteriota bacterium
CCCCCCCCATCTTCAAGGAGTCCCACCAGGCGATGGCGATGCCGCTGGTGATGATGAGGGCGGCGCCGGCCCAGGTCCAGGCGCTGGGGACGTCGCCGAAGATCACGTAGCCGAAGGCGGCGGCGGTGATGAGCTGCACGTAGTACAGCGGGGCGAGCGTGGAGGCGGGGCTGAACACGAGGGCACGCGCGCCGAAGTAGTGGCCGAGGCCGCCGAGCAGCCCGATGACGCCGAGCAGGAGCCAGTGCCCCACCTCCGCCGGCGTCTGCCAGAAGAAGGGCACGACGGCCGACAGCAGGACGGTGCCGACGAGCGCGTCGTAGGACACGCTCGTCTCCGGCCGATCGTGGGCCGCCACGCGCCGCGTGAGCACCTGGTATCCCGCGTAACACGCCGCGTTGCCCACCACGAGGAACAGGTACGGGTTGATGGCGCCCACGCCCGGCCGGATGACCAGGAGCGCTCCCGCGAAGCCGAAGGCGATGGCCAGCCAGTGCAGCCGTCCCACGCGCTCGCCGAGCGCCCAGCCCGCGAGCAGCGCCACGATGATCGGCGACGTGAAGGACACCGCAGTCGCCTCCGCGAGCGGCACGTGGCGGAGGGCGATGAAGAAGAGCGAGGTGGACACGAGCAGCAGCAGGGAGCGGCCGAGCTGCAGGCCGGGTCGCCGCGTGACGAACAGCCGCCAGCCGCCGCGAGTGGGCGCGAAGAGGGCGACCATGAAGATCAGATGAGCCAGCGTGCGCGCCCAGATGAGCTCGACCGTGGGCAGGTGCCCGCTGAGGTACTTCACGGCGCTGTTCATGCACACGAAGCAGACGGTGGCGAGGACGACGAGCACGACGCCGCGGAGCGGGGAGGTCACCGCCGCCAGCGTACGATGATACTCTCGCTGAAACGATCGTCGATGCCGGGAGGAGCGGGTCTATGGGTCAGGAGCGCTTCGCGGATGTGGTCGAGCGGTTCACGCAGGGGTATGGCGGCGGCGCCGCCCCGTCGCCCGAGGTCCTCAGGCAGTGGCAGGAGGAGCTCGATCGCCAGCACAAGCGGATGACGAACCTTCACCGGATGATGACCGACCCCGTGGAGCCGCGCACGGGCCAGACGCCGCGCCAGGAGATCTACAAGAAGAACAAGTCGCGGCTCTATCGCTACGCCTCCACGCGGACGCATCGCACGCCGCTGCTCTTCGTGCCGAACCTCGGCATCAGCCGGCCCTACATCTTCGACCTGCTGCCCAACGGCAGCTTCGTCGAGCACATGACGCGGGAAGGCTTCGACTTCTACATGCTGGACTGGGGCGTGTTCGGCCCGGAGGACAACGACCTCACCTTCGAGGACTGCGTGGTGAAGATCCTGCCGCGCATGGCGCAGAAGGTGCTCGACTCCTCGGGCGCCAGCGAGCTGTCCGTGCTCGGCTACTGCATGGGCGCCCCGCTGTCGGCCTCCTTCCTCGGCGCCTACCCGGAAGTGCCCGTGAAGAACTTCATCAACATGGCGGGGCCGATCGACTTCTCGAAGATCGGCCTCTTCGGGCTGTGGCTGGACGAGCGCTATTTCGACGTCCACCGGTTCGTGGACACCCTCGGCGCCGTCCCCGCCGACCTCGTGAAGGCGGGCTTCAAGCTGCTCAAGCCCACCATGGACATGTCCACCAACCTCAATCTCTGGTGGAACCTGTGGAACGACAAGTACGTGGAGGGCTTCTCGGCGCTCAACCGGTGGGCCAACGAGTACGTGGCGTTCCCCGGCGAGTTCTTCCGCCAGTGGGTGGGCGATTTCTACCAGCAGAACAAGCTGTACAAGGGCGAGCTGGTGTTCGGCGGGCGGCCGGTCAAGCTGTCAAATATCCGCGCCCCGCTCTTCGTCGTGGGCGCCAAGGAAGACTACATCGCGCCGCCGGAATGCGTGCGCGCTCTGATGGACGCCGTCTCGAGCGAGGACAAGCAATACATCGAGCTGCCGGGCGGCCACATCTCGCTCATCGCGGGCAGGGGAGCCGCCCTCCACTGCTGGCCCAAGGTCTCGGAATGGCTGGCGCCCCGCTCCTGAGACGCCAGCCTGACGCAACGCGAGAATGCTTAGCGCGAGGCGTCAATCCACGCTACAGTTTAAGTGGAAGGACGGGTGAATGATGGCCGACAACGCCGCGCCGAATCAGCTGTTCGACCTCTGGCGCAAGCAGTTCGAGGAGGGCGCCGCCGCCTGGAGCCGCATGACCGCGCCGGCGCCGCCCGCGATGTCGGATCCCACCGCCTTCTGGCGCCCCGTCCTCAACCAGGGGCTCGAGCAGTGGGCCCGCCTCTTCGCGCAGACGCCCGTCAGCCCCGACCTCGCCGCCCAGTGGAAGCAGTTCCTCGACCAGTGGATCGACGCCTGGTCGCGCGCCCTCGGGCAGGCGATGAACACCGAGGCGTACGCCAAGATGATGGGCGAGCACCTCAACCAGTGGCTCGTGTCCAACGCGCCGATGAAGAAGGCGATGGACCAGCAGATCGACTCCACGCTGCAGTCCCTCAACATGGCCTCGCGCACGCAGCTCACATCGGTGGCCAAGCAGATCGTCGAGCTGGAAGAGCGTCTGGAGCGCATGGAAGACGGCATCCACGCCATTCTGAAGCGATTGGACACCAAGGAGCCGACATGATTGGCAAGACGATCGCGGATCTCGCCCCTGGAGACCGCGCCGAGCTGACGAAGGTGGTGGAGGACGACGACGTCGCCGCCTTCGTGGATGCCGTGGGCGATTACAACCCCGTCCACTCCGATCCCGCGTACGCCGCCGGCACCCCCTTCAAGCAGCCCATCGCGCCCGGCATCTTCACCGCGGGTCTGATCTCCGCCGTGATCGGCACCCAGCTCCCTGGCCCGGGCGCCATCTACCTGTCGCAGTCCTTGAAGTTCGTCAAGCCGGTGAAGTTCGGCGACACCATCACCGCGCGCGCGGAGGTCATCGAGGTCCTCGGCGACCGCAACCGCATTCGCCTGCAGACGGTGTGCACGAACCAGCACGGCGAAGAGGTGCTGTCGGGCGAGGCGTGGGTGATGCCGTCGAAGACGCGCGTCGTCTACGAAGGGCGCCGCCGGGATGCGGCCTCGCTCGCCACCCTCGCCTTCCAGCCGTGGACGCTGGCGGCGCAGACGCTGACGCTGTGGACGATGATGTCGCTGTCGATGCTGGGCGGCGCTACATCAGCAACCCGCCGTTGATCGACAGCTCGGCGCCGGTGATGTAGTCGCCGTCCGCCGAGACCATGTAGACCACGCAGCGGGCCACCTCGGCCGCCGTCCCGAACCGCCTGAGCGGGATCTGGCTGAGGAGCTTGTCGCGGACCTTGTCGGGGATGCCCTCGATCATCTCCGTCTCGATGAACCCCGGCGCCACCGCGTTGACGGTGACGCCCTTGCCCGCCAGCTCCTTGGCGAGGGATTTCGTGAAGGCGGCCACGCCCGCCTTCGACGCCGCGTAGTTGGCCTGCCCGAAGTTGCCGATCTGCCCGATCACGGAGGTGATGTTCACCACGCGGCCGTAGTTCTGCCGGAGCATCTGGTCGACGAACACCTTGGTGCAGTTGAAGACGCCGTCCAAATTGGTGCTCAGCACCTTGCGCCAGGAGGCGTGGTCCATCTTGACGAACGTCTTGTCGGAGTTGATGCCGGCGTTGTTCACGAGGATGTCGAGGTGGCCGAATTCCTTGAGGACGTCCTGGGCCATCCGGTACGTGTCGGGGTAGTCGCCGACGTCCGCCTGCGCGAGCACCGCGCGGCGGCCCATCTTGCCGATCGACTCCACCACGTCGCGGGCGGGGCCTTCGCTGGAGACGTAATTGACGGCGACGTCCGCGCCTTCCTCGGCGAGCGCCAGGGCGATGGCGCGGCCGATGCCACGGGAGCCTCCGGTGACGAGCGCGGTGCGGCCCTTGAGCTTCATCGCTACAACCTCCTGCGGCGATTGAGAAACGAAGTCTAGCACGCCCGAATCTTGTGAGGCGTGACGCGCGGTGTTAACATCGCGCGAGCATGGCGTACGTGATCAAGCGCTACTCCAACCGCAAGCTCTACGACACGCAGGAGAGCCGGTACGTCACCCTCGAAGAGATCGAGGAGATGATCCGCGCCGGCCGCGAGGTGTCCGTGGTGGACGCCGCCACCGGCGAGAACCTCACCTCGGTCACGCTCACGCAGATCATCCTCGAGAACGAGCGCAACCACCGGGCGAACCTGCCCGCCGCCTTCCTGCACCAGCTCATCAAGCACGGCGAGGCATGGCAGGACTTCGTGCAGAAGTCGATGAAGCAGTCCATGGAAGGGATCGTCTCCAGCCAGCGCGATGCCGAACGGCTCTTCAAGGACTGGGCGACGCGGGCGGGGTGGGGGCCGGTGCTCGGGGCCTCCGCGCCGCCGGCGGCGGCGGAGCCCAGGCGCGACGGCGCAGAGGCGGACGCCGAGAAGCTGCGCCAAGAAGTGTCGGCCCTGCGCGACCGCCTCCGCTCCCTGGAGGAGCGGCTGCAGAAGCGCAAGGCCGAGCCGAAGTAGTCAGTTACGCGGCGTAGACGTCCTTCATCTTCGTCACCACCGTCGAGAACGTCTCCTGGATGCCCTTGCCCGCCTGCTCGGCGGTGCCCTGCAGGCGCTCGGCCGACTTCGTGACCGCCTGCGCGTTGCCCTCGAGCATGCGGAAGGCCTTCTGCGTGTTCTCGACCCCGTCCGTGAGCGCGCGCTGGTACCAGCTCATCGGGTCCCGGGGCGCCTCCTGCATCGTGACCTGCCAGCGGAGCGCGCTCGCCTGCGCCTCGCGCATGGCCTCGATGGCGCTCTGCTGCAGCTCGGCGTACAGCCGCACGCTCTCCTTGGCCGTCGCCGCCGACAGCTCGGCCAGCTCGCGGAGCACGCGCTGGTTGGCATCCGCCCACACCGTCATCGTCTCGACGGCCCGGCCGGTGTTCTGGGACAGGATCTCGTGCGCCTTCTTGCCATTGGTGTCCATCGGTATCTCCTTCGGTGCTGTCCGTCGCTTGCGCGCGGTGGGTTTTGCCATGGTTGCTGGCTCCTCGATGGCGATAGTAACGCGACGCGTTAAGAGGGTCAAGAGATTTATCGCGTCGCGTCAAACCCCCTCGTGGTAGTGTGCGGAACCCCTGAGAATTGCTGGCGAAGTACTCGACGTATTCGCGGAGGAAAGACTATGGCGGACGGCACGCTCGCGA
This sequence comes from Candidatus Rokuibacteriota bacterium, assembly GCA_040902295.1. Classification (GTDB taxonomy): domain Bacteria; phylum Methylomirabilota; class Methylomirabilia; order Rokubacteriales; family CSP1-6; genus JBBDXO01. Next base: position 5,208 of record JBBDXO010000041.1, read on the forward strand.
AAATGTTCTGGAGCCGGGTGGAGAAGAGCGGTGATCGCCCCGCGCAGATGTTCAAGCAGGACGGGGTGTGGAAGACGCTGACGTGGCGCGAGGTGGGGGACACGGTGCGCGAGCTGGCGCTCGGGCTCATCGCGCTGGGGCGGCAGAAGGGCGACGCCATCGCGCTCCTCAGCGGCAGCCGCGCGGAGTGGGTGCAGGCCGACTTCGCCATCTTCAGCGCCGGCGGCATCACGGTGCCCGTGTACCCGAGCTACCCGCCCGACCTCATCGCCTACGTGGTGAACGACTCGCAGTCGCGGACGATCATCGTCGAGGATCCCACGCAGCTGTCCAAGGTGCTCGAGGCGCGCGACAAGATGCCGGGGCTCGAGCACATCATCGTGATGGCCGGCTACGACGCGCCGCAGCCGCCGAAGACGGTCATGACGTGGCAGACGCTGCGCCGGCTGGGCCGCGACAACGAGGCGGCGCACAAGAGCACGCTCGCCGAGCGCGTGGCCTCCACCGTGCCGGGCGACATCGCGTCGATCGTCTACACCTCGGGGACGACGGGGCCGCCCAAGGGCGTGATACAGACGCACGCCAATCACATCGCCTCCCAGGTGGCCGGCGAGCGGTGCATGCCCGTGTCGGCGGAGTGGGTGCACCTGCTCTTCCTGCCGCTCGCCCATGCGTTCGCGCGGCTGGAGTCGTTCATCGGCGTCTACCGCGGCCTCACCACCGCGTTTGCCGAGAGCATCGACAAGGTGGGCGAGAACCTCAAGGAGGTGCGGCCGCACTTCATCTGCAGCGTGCCCCGCGTGTTCGAGAAGGTGTACGCCAAGATCCTCGCCGGCGTGGAGGCAGGGTCGCCCGTCAAGAAGAAGATCTTCCACTGGGCCATCGGCGTCGGGCGCGAGGTGAGCCGCCACCAGCAGCGTGGCCAGCCGCTGCCGTTCGGCCTCAAGCTCAAGCAGCGCCTGGCGCACAAGCTCGTCTTCTCGAAGCTCCATGCGGCGCTCGGCGGCCGCCTGCGGTGGGCGGTGTCGGGCGGGGCGCCGCTGTCGCGAGAGATCGCCGAGTTCTTCCACGCCGTGGGCATCCTGCTCCTCGAAGGCTACGGCCTCACGGAGACGTGTCCGACGGGGAGCTTCAACCGGCCCGACAAGTACAAGTTCGGCTCCGTCGGCCAGGCGATGCCGGGCATCGAGATCAAGATCGCCGCCGACGGCGAGATCTTGCTGAAGGGGCCCAACATCGCGCTCGGCTACTACAAGCAGCCGGAGGCGACGGCGGAAGTGTTCGAGCCGAGCGGGTGGTTCCACACGGGCGACATCGGCCGCCTCGACGACGACGGCTTCCTGCACATCACCGACCGCAAGAAGGACATCATCGTGACCGCGGGCGGCATGAACCTGGCGCCGCAGAACATCGAGAACCTCCTCAAGGGCGATCCCTTCATCAGCCAGGCGCTCGTGTACGGCGACCGCAAGCCGTACCCGGTGGCGCTCATCACGCTGAACCCGGAGGAGCTGACCAAGTTCGCCCGCGAGCAGGGGATCCTGTCCAACGACCCCGCCGTGATCGTCAAGCACCCGAAGATCGTGGAACGGGTGGGCCGCACGGTCGAGGAGAAGAACTCGCAGCTGCAGTCGTACGCCCAGATCAAGAAGTTCAGCGTGCTGCCCGTGGATTTCACCCAGGAGGGCGGGGAGCTGACGCCCACCTTGAAGGTGAAGCGCAAGGTCGTGTCGGACAAGTACATGGCGGCCATCGAGGACCTGTATCGGTGAGCGTGGTGGATCCGCGCTTGGCGTGCATCAGGGAGCGCGAGGGCACCGTGAGCGTCTCCTGTCCCGAACGTCCGGCCGGGCCCAGCGTCCGGGCACAGTTCGTCATGAGAGTCCAGCGCGGGCAACGCCGGCGTATCCGAACCGGGACTTCCGCCTGACCGAACGCCTGGGTATGGTTGCCGCCATGACGAATGATGAGTACCGCGACCTGACGCAGTTGGTCCGTGACGGGTTCGAGGGAGTCGGCCGCCGGCTCGAAGGTGTCGATCAGCGGCTGGAAGGTGTCGATCACCGGCTGGAAGGTGTCGATCA